>DATHKH010000089.1:0-10673 GCA_035286325.1 Flavobacterium sp. | reverse complement strand
AATATCTTCATTGGAAGAAAGGATTGCGGCAACAACAGCGAGGTCAATCGCAGGATCGTCGACAGAAATCCCGCCAGTGACATTTAGGAAAACGTCTTTTGTGCCCAACCTAAATCCGGCGCGTTTTTCCAACACTGCCAATATCATATTCAGTCTTTTGGCGTTGTAACCCGTGGTACTTCTTTGCGGCGTGCCATACACTGCGGTGCTGACCAATGCCTGAATTTCAATCATCAATGGGCGCATACCTTCCAATGTCGATGCGATGGCGGTTCCCGACAAATCTTCTTCCTTATGTGAAATCAGGATTTCAGATGGGTTGGATACTTCACGCAATCCGCTGCCCAGCATTTCATATATTCCGAGTTCGGCAGTAGAACCAAAACGGTTTTTTAGTGAACGCAGTATGCGATAGACATGGTTTCGGTCGCCTTCAAACTGCAAGACAGTATCGACCATGTGCTCGAGGATTTTCGGCCCGGCAATCGTTCCGTCTTTCGTAATGTGTCCGATGAGGATTACGGGAACGCCGGTTTCTTTGGCAAATTTGATCAGCTCGGCCGTGCATTCGCGTATTTGTGAAATGCTGCCGGCAGTCGATTCGATATAATCGGTGTGCAAAGTTTGGATCGAATCGATGATGACGACATCAGGCTGCGTTTCCTGGATTTGCTTAAAGATATTCTGGGTTTTGGTTTCGGTCAGGATGTAGCAGTTTTCGCCGTTTGGCGTAATCCTTTCCGCGCGCATTTTGATTTGCTTCTGGCTTTCCTCGCCAGAAACATAAAGCGTTTTGTAAGGTAATTTAAGTGAAATTTGCAGCAGCAGCGTACTTTTCCCGATTCCGGGTTCGCCGCCAAGCAGAATCAAAGAACCTGGTACGATACCGCCGCCAAGGACGCGGTTGAGTTCGCCGTCGTGTGTATCCATGCGGATCTCCTCGGCAGAATCGATTTCGGTTATTTTTAAAGGCTTTGGTGCTTTGGTGGTTTTTGAAGCGTTGTCTTTCCAGTCGGTTTTCAGTTCCTTCTGGATAATTTCTTCAGCGATCGTATTCCATTCTTTGCAGGAATTGCATTGTCCTTGCCAACGGGCATATTGCGCACCGCAATTCTGGCAAAAAAAGGAAGTTTTGACTTTGGACATTCTTGGCTTTTACTGTTTTTTTAATTCGTCGGCTTTGTTGAGCATCATGTCTTTGGTCAGGTCTCCGATTTCTTCTTTCTGGTAAGCGTTCATGTATGATTTTACGGCACGGGTAAGGTCTTCCTTTTTCTCATACATCATCGCCATTTCGTAGTCGGCAAGCATGCTTTTAGGATAACTTTTTCGTGCGAGATCGGAAAGCTGGTCAAATTCGTTATAGGCTTTGTTCTTCAGGATGGCCGCTTCGATGGCTTTAAAATCGCTCATGCGGATGGCCATTTTCATACCCAATACTTTTTCGAGCACATCATATTTATTGACGAGGTAATCAACATATCCGGAAGGAAGCGTCGCAATTTTCTCATTGAATTCTGCTGAAGAAATTGGCTGGTAAACCGAAAAGAACTGGTACAACGCACTTGGTATGGAATGCAACACCAGTGAATAATGCGAAGCGCCTTTGAATTCGTCGAATTTATAATTCAGCTCTGGTTTTGATATTTTTTTTGCGCCTTCATCGAGTGCTTTTATACGTATCTGCATTTTTTTGACATCGCCATCAGCAGTCGATTGGTAATAAAAAAGATGTTGCGGAATGACTGCCAATCTTTCAGGAATGCGTGTTTCCATTTCTTTTGGCAGCTCAGGGCTCATCGAAATATAGGCATTGAACAACGGGTTGTCTTTGTACAAATAGAAATTCATAAATCCGGCGGTGACATCATGACCGGCGATAATTTTAAACGGCGAGATGCGGTATTGCTTTTCGATGGCGCCAACGACTTCGCCGATAAATTCAAAGAACTTTTCACCTTGCTCTTCCGGCAAACCAGAATCGGCATTGACGGTGCAGTCGGCTTCTCGTGTTTTTACCTGGTTGATGCCTACGATAATCATCTCTGGCAAATCGTCCCAATAAGCGCCATATTTCAACGCGCCTTCAAACGGATCCATGAGGTAATCGCCGTCGAGCAATACCAATAGCGGGTATTTTTTTCCTGGATTTTGTTTGTAAGAAGCCGGCACATTAATTTGGATTTCCCGGTCTTCGCCCAGTTTTTGGGAATGGATGGTATCAGTAATTCTTTGTGAAAATGCAGAAACAGAAAACAGGCATAAAACAGAAAGCACTAAATGTTTCATAATATTGAATTTTATTCCGCTGCGCTCCATACAGTTCGGCGCGCCTCGGGTGAGTTGGAATTGAGTTTTAATTAGCAGATTCAATTTCAATTCGGGAGAGCCAATATAATAAATTATTTCGTACGATTAAATAAAGGCAGCAGGATAAAAGAAACTAGTCCGGAAACGACAATCAGCAGGATTTGCGAAGTCCATACAATCCATCCGAAAGCGGTGCCTACGGGTTCGGAAATGCTATAAAAAACCAGGATTTTTGCCATCAGCACCGGATAAGTCCCAAAGCCGCTGCTGGTAATCGCAATGACCATGCTTCCCACGATAAAAGAAGTAAGTATGGCGCCAAAACTGATGCCGCTGGTTTCATCAAGCGCAAAAATAGTGACATAAAACATCAGGATATAAGTGGCCCAAATGAAAATCGTATGGAAAATAAAAGACCATTTCTTTTTCATTTTCACAATGCTGAAAATACCTTCCTTGAGTCCGGATACTTTTTCTTTCAACGTCAGAACAATGCCAATCTTCGAATAGAAATAAACCAGAACGGCAGCTATGGTCAAAAGGACACCGACAACCAGCACTATCATGGCTTTTTCCATTGGGATTTTGTCGAGAACGAAAGCTTTTACAACGTCAAATTGAACGACAAGCGCCAGCAATACGAGGAAAAGAAGCACGACCATGTCAACGATCCGTTCGGCGACAATCGTCCCGAAACCTTTGTCAAACGGAATCCCATCATATTTCTTTACGATGACGGCGCGAGACAATTCGCCTGACCGTGGAATCGTCGTATTCATCAGATATCCGATGCAAACGGCAAAGAAATTATTGGCAAATGACGTTTTGTAACCCATATGCTCCAAGGAATATTTCCAGCGGTAAGCCCTTGAGGCGCATCCTAAAGTCGAAATGATCAGGGAAATGAAAATATAGAAATAATCGGCATGCCTGAAATACCCTTTGATGGTTTCAATTTGTTCAGGCGTATATTTTTGGTACGTGTAGAAAATAAGAAAAAATCCCAGCAAAAGCGGAAGGATAATCGATAACCATTTGCTGATTTGCTGTCTCAAGCTATGTCAGTGAATTGTCTTTCTCATTTGGAAAGATAAGGCTTGGCTTGAATGTTTTGGCTTCTTCGAGGTCAAGAATGCCATAAGCGATGATGATGATGATGTCGCCTTTGTGCACTTTCCGTGCGGCCGGGCCATTCAGCGTGATTTCGCCACTGTTCCTGTTGCCTTTGATGACATAGGTTTCGAGGCGCTCGCCATTATTGACATTGACGATGGATACTTTTTCACCTTCAATGAGATTGGAAGCTTCCATCAGGGTTTCATCAATGGTAATGCTGCCGACATAATTTAAATCGGCGCCGGTTACGGTAACGCGGTGAATCTTGGATTTTACAACGTGGACTTGCATGGGGCAAAGGTAATTAATTTAGTGCAATTGTATCAATCAATCTTATTTTGTTGACAAAAACGGCAATGAATGCACGGTATTTTTTTTGTTTGCTTTTCCTTGCGAATGGCGATAAGGTCAATTCATCCGCAATCTGGAAATATTCAAGGCTGAAATCGGGGTTTTTCTTAAACACTTTTTCAACCCATTCGGAAACCTGGCGGGCACTTTTTGTGCCAAATTTGGTTTTGGCAGTCTTTAATGTCTTATAGACCAGTGACGCTTCTTTTCTTTCTTTTGCCGAAAGGCGTTCGTTTCGGGAGCTCATGGCGAGTCCGTTTGGTTCGCGAAAAATCGGGCAACCTATGACGTTTACTGGGATTTTATATTTGGAAACCAGCTTTTTTACGATTTGCAATTGCTGGAAATCCTTTTCGCCAAAATAGGCATTATTGGGTTTTACGATTTCAAAAAGCCGTTTGACAATAGTACCGACACCGTCAAAATGTCCGGTTCTGAATCGGCCTTCCATTTGGTTCTCGAGTCCGTCAAAGCTGAACGATTCGGAAACGGCTTTCCCATTATATATTTCGTCAACTGACGGTGCGAAGACAATGATTTTGGGACTTAAGGCTTGTATTTTTGCGACATCGGTGTCTAACGTGCGCGGATATTTCGCAAGGTCTTCAGGATTGTTGAACTGTGTTGGATTGACAAAAATACTGATGACAGTGACGTCATTGTTTTTCAACGATTCCTTCAACAGCGACAGATGCCCGTCGTGAAGCGCACCCATTGTTGGCACAAAACCGATGGATTTTTTATCGGTTATGGCTTCCAGATGTGAGGACAATTGGGCTTCTGTCGTAAATACCAGCATAAAACAGTTTTCAAGTGCAAACTTAATATATTCCTTAATAAAGGTGCAACTATTTATTGTGTTTTTCGGATATTGGAAACTCGTGAAATTCGATTTAACGTTGTAACAAATGGAATGTTTTGCCAAAACAAACGTTAAAAAAATTAAGAATTAATTAACATATAGTCGCAACGCGTTCAAACAAAGACTTTTTTTTGTACTTTTGCCTGCTTTTAATGCCAAATAAAATAAATAAAATAATTGCAAATGGAGGATAAGAGGATATTGTATGTATCATCTGAAGTAGTGCCTTACTTGGCTGAAAATGAGGTTTCCTTAATGTCTTATGATGTTCCAAAGATGATCAACGATCAGGGCGGGCAGATCAGGATTTTTATGCCCAGGTACGGAAATATTAATGAAAGAAGGCATCAGTTGCACGAAGTGATCAGGCTTTCCGGTATGAATTTAGTCGTCAACGACCTTGATATGCCACTCATCATTAAAGTTGCTTCGATTCCGAAAGAAAGGATCCAGGTTTATTTTATTGACAACGACGAATACTTTAAGAGAAAAGCCACCTTTACAGATGAGGAAGGCGTTCTGTATCCCGATAACGACGAACGCGCTATTTTCTTCGCCAAAGGCGTGGTCGAAACGGTCAAGAAACTCAATTGGGTTCCGGACATTATCCATGTTCATGGCTGGATGGCAGCGATGCTTCCCATTTACATGAAACATTACTATAAGGACGAGGCGCTTTTTGCCCAGACCAAAATAGTGACTTCGGTCTACAGCCAATCTTTTGAAGGCACGCTGGACATCGAAATGATCAATAAGGTAAAGTTTGACGGCATACCGGCAGAAGCGGTGTCATTCCTCGAAACCCCCGATTATGAAAACATCATCAAAGCGTCTGTAAACCACTCTGATGCTGTGATTATTGCCTCTGAAAACCTGTCTCCAAGTTTAACAAAATTTATAGAATCATCGGGAAAACCTTTTTTACCTTTCGCACCGAAAGAGAAATTCGCCGAGGCATACACGGATTTCTACAAAAACACGGTTCTTTAATCAATTCTAAAAATTAACATGAATACCACTTCTTTTTTTAAGTCAATCTTGTTTTGTTTAACAGTTGTCCTTTTTGCTTCCTGCGATAAGGATTTCAATGAGATTGGCTCGGATATTATTGGCGATGACCATTTCGGTTTCGAAAAATATACCGGCGCGACGGTTTTGGCTTACAACCAGAAATTGGACGCCGTACAATCCAACAACCTTCCGATTAATGCATTGGGGTTTTATAACAGTCCCGCTTTTGGCAAAACAACAGCGAATTTCCTGACACAGGTAGAGCTTGTTGCCGCTGATCCGACGTTTACAGCCAATATGACTGTAACTAAAGTACAAATGGACATTCCTTATTTTAGTACGTTGACGGAGACAAATGATGATGGTTCCCATGAGTATGAATTGGATTCGATTTACGGCGCTACCCATATCAAGCTCGAGATTCTCCAATCGAACTATTATCTGAGGGATTTTGATCCTGCACCTGGTCTTCAAACCGACCAGAAATACTATTCTGATTTCAATATCGGAAGCAATTACAACGCGGTGCCTTTGAATGATGGGGATGCAACCCAAAATATCGATTTTTTCTTCAGCAATGGAGAGCGCCTTACACCCCAGTTTGATGAGAATGGCGATGCGATTGATCCATTGCGTGAAGCGCCAGGAATGAGGATCGGCCTTAACAAAGACCGTTTCCAACAAATACTTTTTAGCCCTGAAGCCGCAGGAAAACTTGCCAATAACAATGTGTTTAAAGATTGGTTCCGCGGATTGTACTTTAAAGTTTCTCCAATCAATCCGGAGCAAGGAAGTATGTCAATGATTAATTTTGCCCAAGGGAAAATCACGGTCACCTATATGCAGGATGTCCATGATGCCCAAGGTCATGCGATTTTGGACGAAGACGGAAACATCCAACGTGAAGAAAAAGCCCTGGCGATGAAATTGACCGGGAATACCGTGAATATATTTGACAATGTAGAGGCGCAGCCTTATTTGGCAAATACCACAACGAATGTCAATACTGCAACCGGCGATCCACTACTGTACCTCAAAGGACAGCAAGGCAGCATGGCGGTTATTGACCTTTTCGGTTCAGCAGACGTTGATGGCAATGGTATTGCGGATGAGTTGGATCAGATCAGGAGCAATGGCTGGATGATCAATGAGGCCAACCTGACTTTTTATATAGACAATGGTGTCGATGCAATGGCCACAGGATATGAGCCTTACAGAATATATTTGTATGACCTTAACAACAAAAGGCCATTGCTGGATTATTATACGGATGTTTCGGTCAATGCAAAACCAAAATTCAGCAAGAAGGTTCATGACGGAATCATTCAAAAGGAAGCTACTGCCGATGGTCGCGGAATCAAATACAAAATCAGGCTGACCAACCATATCAAGAATCTTGTCGATGCAGATATCGATTCGACAAACGTAAGGCTTGGACTGACAGTCACCGAATCCATCAATACGATTACTTCCGCAAGGTTGAAAACGCCGATGACGTTGCCGTCAAGCAGATTGCCTGGCGCTGGGACATTTAGCTTTGACAGGGTGCCGACGGCCAATATCATCAATCCGCTTGGAACCGTATTGTATGGAAGCAGCGTAGCAGTGCCGGAAGACAAAAGGCTAAAACTTGAAATTTATTATACAAAACCTGATTAATATTAATAACTAATATTTAAGATTATGTGTGGAATTGTTGGTTATATCGGACACAGGGATGCTTATCCAATTGTAATTAAAGGCCTGCAACGGCTGGAATATAGAGGCTATGACAGCGCAGGCGTAATGCTTTGCGACAGTACAGGCCTTAAACTTTCCAAAACGAAGGGAAAAGTTTCCGACCTTGAAGAAAAGGCAAAAGAAATGAATCAATCAGGAACTATCGGGATGGGCCATACCAGATGGGCAACCCATGGTGTTCCAAACGATATTAACTCGCATCCGCATTTATCCAATTCAGGAAACCTTGCAATCATCCACAACGGGATTATTGAAAATTATGCGCCTTTAAAAAAGGAGCTGATGAAAAGGGGTTATGTTTTTCATTCAGATACAGATACGGAAGTATTGGTCAACCTGATCGAAGACGTACAAAAAACAGACAATCTTAAACTAGGAAAAGCAGTGCAGGTCGCATTGAACCAGGTCGTCGGCGCGTATGCCATTTGTGTTTTTGACAAACAGAAACCGGATGAAATCGTAGTGGCGCGTTTGGGCAGCCCATTGGCAATCGGAATCGGGAAAGATGAGTTTTTCATCGCCTCTGATGCTTCTCCGTTTATTGAATATACCTCGAACGCAATTTATCTTGAAGATGAGGAAATGGCCATTGTAAGGTTGCACAAACCACTGAAAGTAAGGAAAATCAAAGATGATACCTTGGTCGATCCTTATGTGCAGGAACTCCAGATGAATCTCGAACAGATTGAAAAGGGCGGTTACGACCATTTCATGCTCAAAGAAATTTACGAACAGCCAAGCGTAATCAGGGATACTTATAGAGGAAGGCTTCACGCCAATGAAGGCATCATCCAGATGGCTGGCGTTGAAGACAATCTTGAAAAATTCCTGAATGCCCAAAGAATCCTTATCGTTGCCTGTGGTACTTCATGGCATGCCGGACTTGTGGCAGAATACATTTTTGAGGAGTTTACAAGAATTCCTGTTGAGGTTGAATATGCTTCCGAATTCCGTTACAGGAATCCTGTAATCAACCCGGGCGATGTCGTTATCCCGATTTCACAATCAGGGGAAACAGCCGATACTTTGGCCGCAATCAAACTGGCAAAAGAAAGAGGCGCATTCGTTTTTGGCGTTTGTAATGTCGTTGGGTCTTCCATTTCAAGGGAAACGCATGCTGGCGCTTATACGCACGCTGGCCCTGAAATTGGCGTGGCATCGACAAAAGCATTTACGACACAAATTACCGTATTGACAATGATCGCGCTTCGTCTGGCTAAAGCCAAAGGAACGCTTTCGAACTCTGATTTCCACAGGTATCTGCAAGAGCTTGAAGTGATTCCTGAAAAGGTCGCCGAGGCTTTGCAAACCAATGATGTGGCCAAAGAGATTGCAGCCAAATTCAAAGATGCGCCAAACTGCCTTTACTTGGGAAGGGGTTACAATTTCCCTGTTGCCTTGGAAGGTGCGCTTAAATTAAAAGAGATTTCTTATATCCACGCCGAAGGTTATCCCGCGGCAGAAATGAAACACGGCCCAATCGCATTGATCGACGAATCGATGCCTGTGATTGTCATTGCGCCAAGGCAAGGCCATTATGACAAAGTGGTCAGCAACATCCAGGAAATCAAGTCAAGAAGCGGAAGGATTATCGCCATTGTTACTAAAGGTGATGTACAGGTTCGCGAACTTGCGGATTATGTGATTGAAATTCCGGATACGGCCGATGCATTATCTCCTTTGTTGACCACCATTCCATTACAGCTTTTGTCTTATCATATCGCTGTCATGAGAGGTTGTAATGTCGACCAGCCGAGGAATCTTGCCAAATCGGTTACAGTAGAATAACATATATTTTTTCAGATATCAAAAGCGGGATTATTTCCCGCTTTTTTATTTTATAAGCTTTTTTTGGGCAATGCATTTTTATGGAAAATGTAATTTTTATATGTGCGCATAGTATTTTTTATGCTGCATTTTTCAAAATGTTAAGAAAAGTTTAAAAAATGACGAAATATTGAATTAAACACAGTGTTTTTGATAATTACTGAATTATCAAATAAGGAATCCTTTTTTTATTCATATAATATTAATTTGTACATTGGCATTATAAACCAACTAATCCCTAACAAATGAAAATGTATTTATTTATTTTGTCATTGTTTTTTTGCGGCGCAACATTCGCCCAGAATTCAATTTCAGGTTCCGTTACCGATAGTAGTAACCAACCCGTTCCGGGAGCCAACATCAGGATTGTTGGGGAAACCACAGGCACGGTTTCCGACGCAGACGGTAATTTTATGCTATCTTCGGCTAAAGGATTTCCTGTTGCAGTCGAAGTGTCGAGCATTGGCTTTACCAACCAAAAAGTGACCATCACAAGCAGCCAGAAAATCGCCGTAAAACTTGCGGAAGAAGAAACAAGACTGAACGAAATCGTAGTTTCTGCTTCGCGAACGCCGGAAAGGGTAATCGAATCGCCCGTTACCATCGAAAGAATGGGGCCGGCAGAAATAAAAGCTACGTCATCACCATCATTCTACGATGGCCTTGAAAACCTCAAGGAAGTGCATTTCAATACCAGCAGTTTATCATTCAAGTCCATCAATACCAGGGGCTTTGCCACAGTCGCCAATACGCGTTTTATGCAATTGGTTGACGGAATGGACAACTCATCGCCGGCCTTGAATTTCGTTTTAGGAAACCTTATCGGGGTTTCGGAACTGGATGTCGCCAGCGTCGAATTGTTGCCTGGAGCATCTTCAGCACTCTATGGGGCGAATGCCTTTAACGGAATTTTATTCATGAACAGCAAAAGCCCGTTTACTAACCAAGGCATCAGCACGTATTTCAAATATGGTAAAACATCTCAGAAAACTGCCGGAACAAATGATTATTACGATTTCGGAATCAGGGCGGCGACTGCTTTTACTCCATATTTGGCGGCCAAAGCCAATTTCACTTACATGCGCGCCACCGAGTGGATCGCCTCCGATCAACGCAGTATGACAGGCGGAAACGATTTCCGTGAAGGCAACCAAAATTATGACGGATTGAATCTTTATGGTGATGAGGTTACTACTTTCATTACCAATGTTGGGCAGGTCAGCCGTACAGGTTACCGCGAGCAGGATTTGAACGACAATAAGATTGAAAGCGTCAAAGCCGATTTCTCCGTACATCTCAAGCCATGGCAAAATGATTTTGAAATCATCGGCCAATATAAATTGGGATTCGGTAACACCATTTACCAAGGTGCCAATAGATATGCGCTTAAAAACTTCTTTATGAGCCAGGCCAAACTGGAAGTGAAAAACAGGAATTTCTTCGTCAGGGTTTATAT
>DATHKH010000088.1:0-18613 GCA_035286325.1 Flavobacterium sp. | reverse complement strand
AACGGGCATCGTAAATGCGCCGTAATTAATGCTGTCTTCGGAAAATGGTCCGGGATGGTCGGTATTGAAAACCACAGGATCAAAACCTGATTCTACAGCCGTATAAGTGACATGCACTGGCGGAAAATAATTAAAAGGCATGACACTCAGGAAATATTGCCCGCATTCGGCGTTGTTTGGCGCCAAAAGCACTTCCAGTTTTTTGCGGATGGGATTATTGTTGGATAGTGTATTTCCACAGCCATCAGTAACGGTTAAAGTGAAATGATAATCCTGGTCATAAAAAAATGGAATGTCCGTCGTGATTTCAAGATTGTCTGGCAGGCCGCTTGCGTATGTCAGCGGGATGTTCGCGACATTGCTGCCATCCGGTGCAAAAACTGCCAGTTGTACGTTGATAGGGTAGGAAAGTGTCGCACCTGTTCCAGGTGTCAGTATGTTTGAAATGGTAATTGTGCTGCACGAAGGCAGTTGGTTGTGTGGAAAACCAACTTCACTGATTGACATGGAAGGCGTATCAGATTGCAGTGTATGTGTCACGACCGTTCCGTCGCCACAATTGTTGAAAACACGGACTTCATAAACACCGGCTGGAATCAGATTGAAAACATTTGAAGACTGCAAAGACCTAATGACCGGCCCGGAAATGATTTCATATTGGACGGCGATCCCGGTGGTAACATTTATCGTCATGCTGCCATCATTTCCGCAAAGCGCGTTGGTACTGGAAATAGTATAGGTTAACGGGACAATATTATTGTTGATTGTAATATCCTGCGTTTGTGTATTCGATTCCCCGTTTAGTGTTTGTGTCGCAACGACGCGGTATGTGCCGGAAGAACGTCCGCCCAATGATCCGGAGCTTTGTATCGCAATTGGATTTGTGATATCGGGAAGTTGATACACTTTGTATTCTATTGTTGCTGCCGGGTCAACGCCGCTTACCGAAAAACTCAGTGTTCCGTTGCCAAGGCAAGTTTCGTCCGTTTTGTTGACCGTCAATGTAAAGTTCGGAAGCGCAGCGGAAAAAGCCGTTTGTGAAAGCAGGAAAAAAACCAGTAAAAGCAAGCCCTGCCTTAAAAAAGCAGTCTTGTTTTTTCTGTTTGAGATTGTTATTTGTAATGTTTTTTCCACGGGCGTAATTGTCAGCAGATTTTGGCGCCAACTAAAGTACGAAAAAATTACGAACCTGAAATCTGCTATAGTGTTAATATGGTATTTGAAATATTTGCAGTTTCAGAAAAAAGTATTACTTTTGCACACCTAAATGGCGGTCAGTGTTTCCTTTAGGTATCAATATTTTACGTAAAACAACTTCTGTTTTTTCTACCGCATCAGAAACCCAAGAAAAACAGAATACAAATTTTTATCAGAACATATGTCTGAATTATTAAAATCACAAGAAGAGTTTTTAGCTGGATTTAACTGGCACAATTTCCAGGAAGGAATTGACGCTGTTGACGAAAAGCACTTAAAAGAATTCGAAGAGTTAGTATCGAAAACATTTATCGCCACTGACCAAGAGGAAGTTGTGGAAGGAACTGTTGTAAGAATCACCGACCGTGATGCTATCGTTGACATCAACGCTAAGTCTGAAGGTGTTATTTCTTTAAACGAATTCCGTTACAACCCAGGATTGAAAGTTGGTGACAAAGTGGAAGTATTGATTGACGTTCGCGAGGACAAAACAGGTCAGTTGGTATTATCTCACAGAAAAGCACGTACCATCAAATCGTGGGATCGCGTTATTTCGGCTAACGAAACAGGAGAAATCGTTAATGGTTTTGTGAAATGCAGGACTAAAGGCGGTATGATCGTTGACGTTTTCGGAATTGAGGCGTTCTTGCCAGGTTCACAAATCGATGTGAAACCAATCCGTGACTACGATGTTTATGTCAATAAAATGATGGAATTCAAAGTTGTGAAAATCAACCACGAATTCAAAAACGTTGTCGTTTCTCACAAAGCGCTTATCGAAGCGGATATTGAAGTACAGAAAAAAGAAATCATTGGCCAATTGCAAAAAGGACAAGTATTGGAAGGTGTCGTGAAAAACATCACTTCTTACGGTGTCTTTATTGACTTAGGTGGTGTTGATGGATTGATCCACATCACTGACCTTTCCTGGTCCAGGATCAATCATCCAAGTGAAGTTTTGGAGTTAGATCAAAAACTGAACGTGGTAATCCTTGATTTCGATGATGAGAAAACAAGAATCCAATTAGGATTGAAACAATTGAACGCACATCCATGGGATGCTTTGAACGCTGAATTGAAAGTTGGTGACAAAGTGAAAGGTAAAGTAGTTGTAATCGCTGATTACGGTGCATTTATCGAAGTGGCTGAAGGTGTTGAAGGTTTGATCCACGTTTCTGAAATGTCATGGTCTACGCACTTGCGTTCTGCCCAGGATTTCGTAAAAGTCGGTGATACTGTTGAAGCAGTAATCCTTACATTGGATAGAGAAGACCGTAAAATGTCTCTTGGTATCAAACAACTGACGCCAGATCCATGGACTGACATCACATCTAAATACCCGGTAGGTTCTAAACACACAGGAATCGTCCGCAACTTTACAAACTTCGGAATTTTCGTAGAATTGGAAGAAGGAATCGATGGTTTGATTTACATCTCTGACTTGTCATGGACTAAAAAAATCAAGCACCCATCTGAATTCGTAAACGTTGGTGAAAAACTTGACGTTGTCGTATTGGAATTGGATGTTGAAGGACGCAAATTGTCTTTAGGCCACAAACAAACCACGCCAAACCCATGGGATCAGTATGAAGGTTCATTCGCTGTTGGAACCATCCACAACGGAACTGTTGCTGAAATCGTTGACAAAGGCGCTACCGTAGAATTCGGAGATGATATCGTTGCTTTCATTCCAGCTCGTCACCTTGAAAAAGAAGACGGAAAGAAATTGAAAAAAGGCGAAACTGCCGATTTCAAAGTAATCGAGTTCAACAAAGAATTCAAAAGGGTAGTGGCTTCACATACCGCAATTTTCCGTGAGGAAGAGGAGAAAAATGTGAAATCAAACAACGAGAACAACTCATCGTCGTCTAACAATAACAATGCACCAGCTGCAACGTTAGGAGACAACAATGATATTCTTGCCGACCTGAAAGCTAAAATGGAAAAGAAAGAAAAGAAATAATCTTTCTTGCCTGAATATAAAGCCCCGTAGAAATACGGGGCTTTTTTATTTTCCTATATTTACCATTGAAAATGAGCGTTATGAGAAAAGTTTACTTTGTTATTGTGGGGTTGTTTGTGTTTGGGTTTGTGGATGCGCAGGTGATTAACTTTCCGGATGCGAATTTTAAGGCGAAGCTGCTCACTTCGTCGACGGCAAATACTGTGGCAGAGCTGGAAGGCCAGGTGCCAGTCGCAATTGATTCGAATGGTGACGGCGAAATCCAGGTTAGTGAAGCGCAGGCAATAATTTATCTTAATATAAATGGTAGTGGAATTAACAATCTGTCAGGTCTTGAAAATTTCACAAACCTCTTTTCTTTTGGCATTTTTGACAATCCGGTGAATAATATTAACTTATCAGGATTATCTAATCTTCACTGGCTAAGTATAGAAGACACCAATATTACAAATGTTGATTTATCATCAGTCCCACTTCTTACTTATATATGGTTGAGCGAAGGGGATTTCGAAACTGTAGATGTTTCAATGCTTCCAAATCTTGTCTATTTTGAATCTCAGGCGAGCGAATTGATACATATGGATTTTTCCCAGAATCCACTACTTACATATGTAAATTGCCGCAATAGTCATGTAACAAGTCTTAATGTCTCGCAAAATACAGCACTTACAACACTTTATTGTGATAACAACCAGTTGACCAGCCTTAATATTTCAGGTTTAAGTAGTCTTAATATAATTAATTGCGCACAGAATTTTCTTGCAACTATAAATACGGAAGGGGCGAATCCCACAGGTTTGGATTGCTCTTACAATCCGTTAACACAATTAGACGCTTCAGAAATGACCAATCTTATTAGCGTTAATATCCAAAACACTTTATTATCATCAGTTGACCTTTCAGAATGTCCGTTGGCGCATCAATTGTATGCAAATCACTGCCCGAATCTTACTACAATCTTAGTGAAAAACGGCAATTACTTTGACCAGCTTCAATATGCGAATTCTCCAAATCTGACATACATGTGTGTCACTGACGATTATGCTTTGTCAATTCAGGCTCAGGTAAATGCATGGGGATATAATTGTATAGTCAACTCCTATTGCTCATTTACGCCAGGCGGTACATTTTATAGCATTCAAGGGTCAGCCAAAGCAGATATAAATAACAATGGATGCGATAATGATGATATGCCTTTTCCTTTTTTTAAAGTGAATCTTTCCAATGGAACAATTACTGGGAATAGCATTTCAGATGTGGGAGGCAACATTAATATTCCAGTAATCGCGGGTACACATACGCTTACACCGATTATTGAAAACGCTTCATATTTTAATATTACGCCTCCAAGCGTTATGGTTAATTTTCCAGCGCAAAACAGTCCGTTTATCCAAAATTTCTGTATTGCCCCAAACGGCGCCCACAATGATTTGGAAGTAACCCTCTTTCCTGCCAATGTTGCGCGGCCCGGTTTTGACGCAGCATATCTTCTGATATACAAAAACAAAGGAACAACCACACAATCCGGTACAATCAACTTAACTTTCGATGACAGTATTTTAGATTTGGTTTTCGCCAATCCAACAGTTTCAACGCAAGCTGCGAATAACCTAAACTGGAGTTTCAGCAATTTGATGCCTTTTGAAAGCCGGGAAATTGCCGTAGTCCTAAATGTCAATTCCCCAATAGAAATGCCACCAGTAAATGGCGGACACGTATTGAATTATGTGGCTACTATAACGGCTTCGACTGACGAAACGCCTTCAGACAACACATCCATCCTAAACCAAACCGTCGTCAACTCCTTAGATCCGAACGACAAAACCTGCCTTGAAGGCAATATCGTTTCTCCCGAAATGATTGGCGAATATGTGCATTACATCATTCGTTTTGAGAATACGGGAACGGCCAATGCACAGAATGTCGTTCTAAAAGACATGATTGACACAACGAAATTTGATGTCAACAGCTTGGTTCCGCTAAACGGAAGCCATTCGTATGTGACCAGAGTCAATGCCAACAAAGTCGAATTCATCTTTGAAAATATCAACCTGCCTTTCGACGACGCCAATAACGACGGTTATGTCGTTTTCAAAATCAAAACCAAGCCGACATTGGTCGTCGGCGATGCCTTCAGCAACAGCGCCAATATTTATTTTGATTATAATTTCCCGATTGCGACCAATACTGCAACAACGACAATCAATGCTTTAGGCACTTCAGACTTTGAGTTTTCGGAATATTTTACGTTGTGGCCGAATCCGGTAAAGAACACTTTGAACATTACTGCTAAAAATGACATTGTTATGAATTCGATCAGTATATACAATATGCTCGGGCAGTTGGTTCAAGTTGCCACGAACGCTTTGACTGTTGCTGCAATCGATGTTTCGGATTTGAAATCCGGAACTTATTTCGTCAGGATTAATTCCGGCAAAGGCATTTCACCTGCGAAGTTTATTAAAGAATAGGCAGTACACAAAAAGCAAAAAGCCAGTAATCAAATTACCGGCTTTTTTTATGCGTAAGTTTCGATTATTTTAAACTTCCTACCATTTCCTCGGGTTTGACCCAAGCATCAAAATCTTCTGCAGAAACATAACCCAAACGAACGGCCTCATCCTTTAATGTCGTGCCGTTTTTATGCGCGGTTTGTGCAATTTCGGCCGCTTTGTAATAACCAATTTTAGTATTTAGTGCCGTAACCAACATCAGTGAATTGTCGACCAATTCCTTGATTCGCTTGTAGTTTGGTTCAATTCCTGAAACGCAATGCTCTTCAAAAGATACACACGCATCGCCAAGCAATCTTGCCGATTGCAGGAAGTTTGCAGCCATGACCGGCTTGAAGACATTCAGTTCGTAGTGGCCTTGCATGCCGCCAACTGAAATCGCGACGTCATTGCCCATAACCTGCGCGCAGACCATTGTCAGTGCTTCACATTGAGTTGGGTTGACTTTTCCTGGCATGATCGACGAACCCGGTTCGTTTTCCGGAATCAGGATTTCGCCGATTCCAGAACGCGGACCTGAAGCCAACATCCTGATATCATTTGCGATTTTATTTAACGAAACCGCGAGTTGCTTTAATGCGCCGTGGCTTTCGACAATCGCATCGTGTGAAGCCAAAGCCTCGAATTTATTTGGCGCAGTAACAAACGGCTGTCCGGTGAATTTCGCGATGTATTCGGCGACTTTAACGTCATAACCGTCAGGTGTGTTCAATCCGGTTCCTACCGCGGTTCCACCCAAAGCGACTTCGGATAAATGCGACAAGGTGTTTTTTACGGCTTTGATGCCATAATTCAGTTGCGCGACATAACCGGAAAGTTCCTGGCCTAATGTCAACGGTGTCGCGTCCATTAAGTGTGTACGGCCGATTTTCACGACATTTTTAAATTCGGTTGATTTTGCCTGGAGCGTATCGCGGAGTTTTTCAACACCCGGAATGGTCACTTCGACAACAGCTTTATATGCAGCGATATGCATTCCGGTTGGGAATGTATCATTTGACGATTGCGATTTGTTGGCGTCGTCATTGGCTTTTACGACTGCTTCGCCTTCGCCGATTTTGAATCCTGCCAAAACCTGTGCGCGGTTCGCGATGACTTCGTTGACATTCATGTTGCTTTGCGTACCCGAACCGGTTTGCCAGATGACAAGCGGAAACTGGTCGTCGAGTTTGCCGGCGAGGATTTCGTCACAGACAGCGGCAATCGCATCGCGTTTTTCGGTTGACAAAACGCCAAGATCGCAATTCGCATAAGCGGCCGCTTTTTTTAAGTAAGCAAAACCCTGGACGATTTCCTTTGGCATTGAAGCCGAAGGGCCGATTTTGAAATTGTTGCGTGAGCGCTCAGTTTGCGCGCCCCAATAAACGTTTGCCGGGACTTTTACCTCGCCCATGGTGTCTTTTTCTATTCTGTAGTCCATTTTAAATGATTATGGTTGTTGATGTTTGTTTGAAAGCCTAGCCCTGATAGAAGTGTAAATCTTTTTGTGGCTTTTTCAGCCAGAAAAGATTGCAACGGATAGCAGGAAAATTGCTCCTAATAAAGCCCCACAAAATTACGCATAAATCCTTTTTTATAAAAATTGATTTGGTTTTAATTGTCAGGAAAAAATAATAAACTTACATTTGCGTATCATTCAACAAAACTCCGGAAAACATGTTTGAATTTCAACAGTATTTAGGCTTTTTAATGTTCCTGACCATCCTAACGATGGGTTTCTGGTTAATGTTTTTTCTTGTCGGCTTCGTATCCTATTGGGTTGGCGGCGCGACATTGGAATTGGTTAAAGAGAAAAGGGCAAAGAAAAAGCACGAAGAACAGCAATCAGCTTTATAAACTGGATGCATAAAAAAAAGGAACCCAATTGGGTTCCTTTTTTTATTTGTGTTATTTTGATTATCCTTGATATGGGTCATCTCCGCCATTGTCATCTCCGTTTTTCTGAGGTTGTTTTTCCCTGTCGGATTTTTTCTTGTTGAACCTGTAGGTAAATGAAAGATTGACCGACCTGACGCGCCATTGCATTTCACTGTAGGAGTTTTGCCTTTCCAATTCGGTTTCGGTAATCCTTTTGCGCGAATTGAAAACATCCTGGATGTTGAGCGTCAATGTACCTTTGTCTTTCATAATATCTTTGCTGAACCCGAGGTTGGCGCCAAATTGTCCGCGCGTGTGTGACTGCGCATTGTTTTGCGGTCCGCTGTACTGCAGGTTGGTTTGCCAGTCGACTTTATATGGCAATGTCACTTTTGACGTCAGCCTTGTAAACCACGAGTACGACGTGTTGTCGAAATTCTGCGTCACAATCTGGTCGTTAAAATCGGTATAAGTGTAATCTCCAGTTTTGTCGACTTGGAAAAAGTTGAAGTTGCTGTTCAGTTTCCACCATTTGTATGGCGTATAATTCAATGTGAATTCAAAGCCGTAACGGAATTCTGTGGCAAGGTTGATTGGTGTAGTCAAGATAACAGGATTCACAATGTCCTGCCCGTCAACTACGGTGATGATGTTTCCATTTTCATCTACGACATCTGCGCCGCCGACCGGAGTGACAACATAATCGCCGGATTCTTTACGTACAAACTCAAATGAATCGGTGGTTTTGTTGACATAAGCAGAAGTGCTCAAAGTCAGCTTTTGCCATTTTTTCAGGAAACCCAAGTCGAAGGCATCGGTAAATGCCGGATTCAGGTCAGGATTTCCCTGAAAGATATTGATGTTGCTCGAATAACTTGAGAACGGATTGATTTGTCTGCCTCTTGGCCTTGAAATCCTACGGCTATAGCTTAACGACAAGCTGCTTTTGTCGTTGATCTCGTACGTCAGGAATGCGCTCGGGGAAAAGAAGTCGTATTTTTTATTGTTGTAAATGGCGGTCGTAAACTGATTGATGTCGATGTTGGTGTTTTCATAACGCATCCCAAGAAGGAAAGAGAATTTGTTGATCTTTGTCCCATATTGCGTATAAAGCGCATTGATTTTCTCTTTGTATTGCAGGATGTTGGTATAAAAGGTATTGACATCGTACTGGTTGGTTTCAGGATTGAAAGTGTCCACTTCATAATCCGTAACCAGATTGTTGAAATCGCCTTTATAACCTGCCTCAAACTGGCTTTTGCTGTCTTTCCCGAACGGCAGCACATAATTCACCTGGACGGTGTTGCGGCCTTGGGTTTGGTGATTGGCTGTGGTTTCAGAACCGCCGTTGATTTCTGAAGAATCATTATCGATGTCTTGTGAAAATGCACCGTCAATGGTCAGTTTGTGGCCTTCTTTCTTGAAATTCTTCACGAAGTTTGTCGAATATTCGACATCAGTACTGTTGCTGATCTGGTCGTTGAAACGTTTGCTCGAAGACAGGAAATCATGGTTGGCGTCAAAATTATCGTAATAGGCAGTTTCAGGATTGCTGCCGTCATTTTTACGGATGTTGACGGAATTGCTCCACGTAGTGGATTTGTCGAGATACCAATCGACGCCAATATTCGAATTGTAGCCTTTGCTCAGCCTGTCATTAGTTCTCCTCTCGTTGGTAAAACCTGTTGTATTGCCGCTTGAATCAAAGTTTTCAGAATTGGTAATTGTATTCCCCGGATTGGTCCTGTAATTATAACCCGTTGTCGTGAATAAGTTGAATTCGGGCGTTTTGTAATTGATGTTGCCCGAAAGCCCATAAGTTGCAGGGTCGCCGACAGTCGCTATGATGGTTCCGTTTGTGCCTTGGTTTTTTCCTTTTTTTAGGATGATGTTCAACAATCCGCCACCGCCTTCAGCGTCATATCTTGCCGAAGGATTGGTAATGACTTCGACTTTGTCAATCGCATCTGCAGGAATCAGTCTCAAAGCTTCCGCGACATTGATGGCATTTGAAGGCCTTCCGTCAATTAGCACACGTACGTTTTCATTGCCGCGAAGGGCGATTGTCCCATCAGAATCGACTGTGACAGACGGAATATTGTCGAGCACATCGCTCACGGTTCCGCCTTTTACCAATAGGTCGTTCCCAACATTATAAACTTTCTTGTCAAGCTTGATTTCTACGGTGGTGTTTTCAGCGCGAACGACGACTTCTTTTAATTGTGTCGCATCTTCGGCCAGTTCGATGGTGCCGAGATTCGTGTTTTCAGTAATGGCTTTTGCTTTGATTTCGTTGAGTTGGAAGGAAATAAACTCGACGTTGATATTGTAAGTTCCGGCTGTGACATCGATGTCAAAAGCACCTTTGTTGTCAGTGATTCCGCCGGCTATCGGTTTTGGATTGTCGGGAAGGAAGAAAGTGACCGTTGCATATTCGAGCGGTTGTTTGCTGACTTTTTCAACGACGATACCGGTGACTTTTACTTTGGGTTTGCCAGGATTTTGCTGTGCAAGACTTAAGAAGGAAGAGAATAGTAAAGCAAATGCAGCAGCAAATTTTAATGATTTCATAAGTTACGATTTAATTCGGCTTTTAGAGCGCAAAATTAAGTTTTGGTTTATACGCTAATTCACAAATGTGTGTTAAAACATTCAATGGCATATCAAATAATTTCTGCTGCCTTTTTCAATGGCCTTGCGATAATGGCCTTGTCGCCGTTCACGACAATCGGGCGTTCGATAAGAATCGGGTTTGAAATCATCGCAGCTATGATGGCATCGTCCGACATGGGTTTGCCTTCAAACTGTTCGAGCCAGATTTTTTCCTTTTTACGGACGAGCTCAATAGGCTTGATTCCGAGTTTTTTGACGATGCTTTTTAATTCGTCAAACGTCGGAATGTCTTCGAGATAACGGACGATTTCATACGCCTGTCCTGAATCTTCCATAAAGGCAAGACATTCCCTTGATTTTGTGCAGCGTGGATTGTGGTAAACCTGAATCATGTTAAAAAGTTTTTATTTTTTACAAAGTAAATGATTAATACCTGAAAATTTGGGCTAAATTAGGGGTTAAAATTCATATCAAATAGCACATGTTTATAGAACAGGCATACAAAGGCAACAATGCCTGGTGGAGAATTGCATTGACGACATTATTTTGCACAGGGATTTTCCTGATGAATTTTGTTTTGATATTGATGCTTAGTCCTGCCGAAATGAAAACGGTGTATGACACAGCCAAGAATATCCCGAATAACATCGGGTTGGTGATTAACCTTTTGCCATTCGCATTTTTGCTCGGACTGCTGTTCCTGATGGTTTACGGGCTGCATAAAAGAAGTGTGCTGTCGCTGACGACATCCAGGCGGAAAGTGGATTTGTCCAAAATATTTTTTTCGTGCGGATTGATCGTATTGCTGAGTGTCATTGGATTCGCAATCACTTATTATATGGATGATTCCAATATCGTTTGGAATTTCAAGCCGTTTAAGTTTGCTGTATTGGTCATCATCAGCCTATTGTTATTCCCTTTCCAGATTGGTTTTGAGGAATATTTGTTTCGCGGTTATTTGATGCAGCAAATTGGCGTTATTGCCAGGAACAGGTGGTTTCCGTTGGCGTTTACATCTGTGATTTTCGGATTGTTTCACAGTGCCAATCCTGAAGTCGCCGATATGGGATTCGGCGTCATGGCTTTTTATATCGGAACCGGATTATTGCTTGGCATTATGACATTAATGGATGAAAGCCTCGAGCTTGCCCTGGGATTCCATTTGGGAAACAACCTGATGGCGGCGCTTTTGATTACGACCGATTCATCGGCATTGCAGACAGATGCACTATTCAGATATACAGGTGCTGAAAATTCGGGGCAAATGCTCAATGAAATGCTGGTGACGATAGCGATAACTTATCCCATAGTTTTGTTTATACTGGCTAAAAAATACAACTGGAAAAACTGGAGGGAAAAGCTCGCAGGGAAAGTGAAAAAAGAAAACTTAATTGAAATCTAACATGAACATCGATTATAATTTTGTACACAATGCTTTTAAGCTCAACGGATTTCATTTCGGCAAGGACGATTTGTGCCGCGTCGCGTATAGTTTTATAAAAGAAGGCGAAGAGTTTGAAAAAGCGGTCGGCGACTTTCTGCTGGATTGGTTCGACCATCATTCTTATATTGAGATCCACACGTCAGGAACTACAGGCAAACCGAAACTCATCAGGGTTGAAAAACAGGCGATGGTCAATTCTGCTTTGGCCACCGGTGATTTTTTTGATTTGTTCCCTGAAAATAAAGCACTGCATTGTCTTCCGACCAAATATATCGCCGGGAAGATGATGTTTGTACGCGGCTTTATCTTAGGCCTTGACATGGATTTTGTAGCGCCAAGCTCGCATCCATTGCTAAACAACGATACGAAATATGATTTTGCCGCAATGGTTCCGCTGCAGGCGCAAAATTCATTGAAAGAATTGGTGAATGTCAAAAAGCTGATTGTCGGCGGTGTGAAAATCAATAAGGCGTTAGCGGAAAAGCTTGAGCAATTGCCAACAAAAGTTTATGAAACCTACGGTATGACTGAAACTATCACGCATATTGCAGCAAAGAAAATAGGGGAGAACGCTTTTACCGTTTTGCCAAATGTCACGATTTCTTACGATGACAATAATTGCCTGGTGATTCATGCGCCAAGGATTTCCGACGACGTGATTGTAACCAACGACCTTGTGCAGCTTGTCAATGAAAACCAGTTTGTCTTTCTCGGAAGGATCGACAACATCATCAACAGTGGCGGTATCAAATTGATTCCGGAACAGATTGAGGAAAAGCTCGCACATAAAATCGGCACCCGGTTTTTTGTTTCAGGAAAACCCGATGAGGCACTGGGTGAAAAATTGGTATTGGTTATTGAAGGCGAAAAGCACGACATTGACGACCGGATTTTTGCAGCGCTCGACAAATATGAAAAGCCAAAAGAGGTCATTTTTGTTACCCGATTTAAGGAAACTGGTTCCGGTAAAATTTTGCGGAAGGAAACGCTCGAAAGTATTTAAACAAAAACGCCATAATCATTTATGGCGTTTTTGTTTTTATTTCTGCATTTTAAAATAATAATCAGCCGAGTGCTTGCCGCTTCCATAAATCAGGAAAAAGATGCAGACAATCAAGGTAATCAATGCCAGAATCAGGTTTTGCATATTGGCAGAACCAAATAGGCTAATACCAACGGCACCAATCAGGATTGGCAATTGCGCCCAAATCGCCCACCGAGTGAGTAATCCGATTGCAATCATTACGCCGCCCATAATGTGCGCGGACGCGACATAAGTAAAGATGAACATTCCGCCGCTGAAATTTGCGAAAGGTGCAAAAGCATCCGCGACATCCTGGCTTCCGGTGACGAAAGATATGCCCTTAATGAATAAAAATACACCTAAAGCAATTCGGAGAATGTCAACAGGATAACTGGTATGCCTGTTGGCCCATTTGTTAAGACTTTTTACTCTATCCATAATATTAGGGTTAAAAATTAATCCTAATTTACTAATTTAAAATCAAATATGTCATAAATTCCTAATAATTTATGACATCAATAAGGAAATTATCCTTTAAAACCTTAACATCACCGGCAGTTATTTTACCAGCCGCATATTCCTGTTTTTGTTTTTTTGGATACAGCCTGACCTTTTTGGAATTGATTTCAATATCGACTGGCATGTTAAAATCCTCGCTGACATTTCCCCAGCTGTAAGTGACTTTATTTTTTTTGACGGATAAAGACAATACCGGAATATTGGTGGTTCTGAGGTATTGGTCAAACAATGGCTTTAAATCCATTGCGCTTTCCTTGCTGAAAAAGGCACAGACAGTTTCCGTATCGATGATTTTGTGCTTGTAGGTTTCACAATACTTCAAAAGCATTTTCCACCATTTGTCATCGTCGCCAACAACATGGCGCAACGTATTGAGGAAAGCCGCACCTTTATAATAGATGTCTTGCGGGCCTTCGTTATTGACGCCGAATTTGGCAATAACCGGTTCGGCATTCCTGATGAGTTTGCTTTTTCCGCTGATGTATTCCATCGCTTTGTCATATCCGTAAAGGCATTCGATATACACACTTTCTGAATAAGTCGTAAACCCTTCATGAATCCACATGTCGGCAATGTCTTTTGAAGTGATGCTGTTCCCAAACCATTCATGTCCTGATTCATGGACGATGATATAGTCAAACAGCAGCCCGATTCCTGTTCCTGACGAATCGCCGCCAAGGTAACCTTTCATGTACTTATTTCCGTAAGCCACAGCGCTTTGGTGTTCCATACCCAAATAAGGCGTTTCCACGAGTTTGTAGCTGTCTTCGGCAAAAGGATATTTCCCGAATTTCGATTCGAAACAATCGAGCATCGGCTTCACCTGTTCGAATTGTTTCTTCGCTTTTTCCTCATTATAGCTCAGGACATAATAATCAAGGTCGAGGCCATTGTGTGAATCGTGAAAATGCACGTAATCACCGATATTGACCGTAATGTCATAATTGTTTATCGGGTTTTTGACTTCCCAATCCCAGCGGGTATAACCATTCTTTAAATCTTCACTGCCAATGAGCCTTCCGTTTGAAACATCCGTCAATCCGTTTGGCGCTGCAACTTTTATGGTAGCACCGTTGTCAGGCTCGTCTGTTTGCGAATCTTTGCACGGATACCACAAACTCGCGCCCGTTCCTTGTACGGCTACGGCAATCCACGGTTTTCCGTTCGTATCTTCTTTCCAGTCAAATCCGCCATCCCAAGGCGCTCTTTTGGCAGGCAATGGTTTTCCGGAATAATAAAAACGGATTTTGTTTTCACTGCCTTTTTGAAGTTGGCTTGGAAAATCAATGAATACGGCATTGAATTCGCGCTTGTAATTCAGTTTTTTCTTGTTGAAAACAATGCTGTCAACCAACATATTCTCAAACAAATCAAGCTGGATTTTATTGGTATTTTCGACAGTATTGAACGTGATGTCATTGAAACCGGTTAACGACTTATCGGTTGGATTGATTTTGACGTTCAAATCATAACGCCTGACATCGAAGCATGTCCGTTCAAAACGCAATCCGCCCTGGAGTGAATCTTTTCGCGTAAAAGTTTCCTGCGCGATAAGCTGCTGGATGCCAAGTAAAATAAATGCTATTGCTATTGTCTTTTTCATAATTATTGAAATAAAAAATCCACCACCGGTAAGTAGCAGATTTTTGATATTGTTACATTAATGATTATACCTGGATCACGCCTAAATTAAATTTTTTCTCAATCGGCGCATGGTTGGCCGCTTCAATTCCAAGGGAAATCCATGTCCTTGTATCCAACGGGTCAATGATTGCGTCCGTCCAGATTCTTGACGCTGCATAATAAGGCGATACCTGTGCGTCGTAACGCGCCTTGATTTTATCAAACAGTTCCTTTTCTTTTGCTTCGTCCACGATTTCGCCACTTTTCTTTAGTGAAGAAGCTTCAATTTGTGCCAAAACCTTTGCGGCTTGTGTGCCGCCCATGACGGCGAGTTCGGCGCTTGGCCAGGCAAATATCAGTCTTGGGTCGTATGCTTTTCCGCACATTGCATAATTTCCTGCGCCATATGAATTGCCGACAATGACGGTAAATTTCGGCACGACAGAATTTGAAACCGCATTGACCATTTTAGCGCCGTCTTTAATGATTCCGCCGTGCTCTGATTTGGAACCGACCATAAATCCGGTCACATCCTGGATGAAAACCAACGGGATTTTCTTCTGGTTGCAATTCGCGATAAAACGCGTGGCTTTGTCAGCGCTGTCAGAATAGATGACGCCGCCAAACTGCATTTCCCCGTTTTTGGTCTTGACGACTTTTCGCTGGTTGGCGACAATTCCGACAGCCCAGCCGTCAATCCTGGCATAACCAGTGATGATGGTTTGTCCGTAGCCTTCTTTATAGGCTTCAAATTCAGAATTGTCGACAAGGCGATGGATGATTTCCATCATGTCATATTGTTCGCCGCGGGATTTTGGAAGGATTCCATAGATTTCCTTTTCGTCCATCGCAGGCTTTTCGGATTTGATGCGGCTGAATCCGGCTTTGTCAAAATCCCCGATTTTATCAACGATATTTTTTATTTTGTCGAGTGCATCTTTGTCGTCTTTGGCTTTGTAATCGGTCACGCCTGAGATTTCACAATGTGTCGTTGCGCCGCCAAGTGTTTCATTGTCAATCGTTTCACCAATGGCAGCCTTTACGAGGTAACTTCCTGCAAGGAAAATGCTCCCGGTTTTATCGACAATCAAAGCTTCATCACTCATGATCGGAAGATAAGCGCCGCCAGCGACACAACTTCCCATTACGGCAGCGATTTGGGTAATCCCCATACTGCTCATGACGGCATTATTGCGGAAAATCCGCCCGAAATGTTCTTTATCTGGAAAGATCTCGTCCTGCATTGGCAAGTAAACGCCAGCGCTGTCGACAAGATAAATGATCGGCAAACGGTTTTCAATGGCAATTTCCTGGGCACGCAAATTCTTTTTTCCGGTAATTGGAAACCAGGCTCCGGCTTTTACGGTCGCATCATTGGCGACAACAATACATTGCTTCCCTTTGATGTACCCGATTTTTACGACAACACCTCCGGAAGGACAACCGCCGTGTTCTGCATACATTCCGTCACCGGCAAAGGCTGCAATCTCGATGCTTTTGGCTTTGTCGTCAAGCAGGTAATCGATGCGTTCGCGTGCCGTCATTTTTCCTTCGCCATGCAGTTTTTCTATACGTTTGGTTCCACCGCCCAATCTTACCGCCGCAAATTTTTGCTTTAGGTCTGAGAGTAAAAGTTTATTGTGATCTTCGTTCTTGTTGAAGTTAATGTCCATAAAATCTTTTTGTTTTTCGTGTGGCTAAAGTACGAAAACGATTGAAATATTTTTATTGGCTGAAGTGGATTAGGAATGTTAAAGCATAAAAAAACCGATATGGCTAAATATCGGTCTTCTATATACAGGAAATCTATTTTTTCTTCTTTTTGGATTTCTCTTTTTTCTTTGCCTTTGTCTTTGCCTTTTTTTCTTTCTCTTTGGCTTTTTCCTTTTTTGCTTTTTCCTTCGCTTTTTCCTTTGCTTTCGCTTTCTTGGCTTTTTCTTTTGCCTTTTCGGCTTTCTTTTTAGCTTTTTTGGCTTCGTCTTTTTCTTTGGCTTTCATTTTTTTAAGTTTTTTCTTAGATTTTTCCGAATCCATATCAGGGTTTTCCTGGGACTTCTTTTCACCTGTTGCAGGCTGGTTTTGGTTTGTTGCCGGTTTTGCAACTACGGGCTTCACTACTGTTGGTTTTACTGTTTTGGCGGCCGCAGATGCTTTTGGAGTTACAGCGGTTGCAGGGGGTTTTGCAACGGCTGGCTTTCTTACGGTTCTTTTCACGGGAATTCTGGCTGGTGTTTTAGCTGAAGGAGTTGCTGGTTTTGCAGCATTTACAGTTGTGACAGGAACAGTTTCTTCAGGTTTTGCTGCAGCCGTTCCAATCGGAGCCGGATTGGTTACGGTCGGTTGTGCCGCTTTATTTTCGGTAGTCGCCAAAGGCTTCCGCAATGGTTGTTTTCTCATAGTCTTTATTTTGAGGTTGAAATGATTCGTAATTCATCGCCAATCAGGCGGATGTAAACTAATTGTAACCAAATGTAGGAATTAATAAGATTAGTCAATGTTAAGTTTTTAATGACAAAACATATAAACGGTTGCAAATGAAAAATATAATTTAAGTCTTTATCTTTAGGGATTCAATTTACTCAATAAGCGATCAATTTTTATATTCAAAAAACAAATGAGACTTTCTGATAACTTAATATTGACTTAACATTGAAAGGTTACTTTTGCAACATAAAATCACAGATATGTCTTTAAATAACATTTTTCAGTTTTTGGTTCCAAAGGACAAGAAATTCTTTCCATTATTTGAACAGGCTTCATACAATTTAATCCTCTTGGCTGAAACCCTGCATGAAGGTGTAAATGCGCCACGAGAGCAAAGGGAGGAATATTTCAAAAAAATAGAGGAATTGGAAGCGATTATCGAAGAAATTACGCATAAAACGCACCTTGAGTTAAATAGGAATTTCATCACGCCATTTGACCGCGAAGATATCCATGCACTTGTGAAGTCGATGGACGATGTAGCCGATTACATGCACGGTGCCGCAAGCCGTATGCGTTTGTACCAAGTCGAAAAAATCACGAAATCCATCCGAAAGCTGACAGAAATCAACCTTGAATCCTGCCAGCAAATTGGTATCGCCATCAAAGAGCTGAAAGACCTGAAAAACCTGAAAGCCATTACCGATGCCTGTAAAAAAATAAACAAACTGGAAAGCAAAGCCGACAATGTCTTTGATAAAGCGGTTGCCGATCTTTTTGAGAATGAAACCGATGCCAAAAACATCATTAAATACAAAGAAGTGCTTTCTGTACTTGAGTCCGCTTCGGATAAATGTAAAAGCGTGGCCAACGTGCTGGAATCTATTGTCGTTAAACATTCATAAACTGTCGCTTTTCGACATCCGATAACTATGGATTTTACCCTACTCATCGTCATTATAGTCCTGGCACTGATTTTTGATTACATCAACGGTTTTCACGACGCTGCCAATGCCATTGCGACCGTTGTTGCCACAAAAGTACTTTCCCCTTTCCAGGCTGTTGTCTGGGCGGCTTTCTTTAATTTTCTTGCCTATTGGGTTTTTGGCTTTGGCGTAGCCGATACGGTGGCCAAAACTGCACATACGATGGACATTAATCTCGTCGTAATCCTTTCTGGGGTTATTGCGGCGATTTGCTGGAATCTATTGACATGGTGGCAGGGAATTCCGTCGAGTTCGTCACATACATTGATTGGCGGTTTTGCAGGTGCGGCGATTGCCCACGCCATTGCAGTCCACGGTTTTGCGGCATATACTACGGTTGATGGCGGAGAAACAACAATATCACATTGGTACAATATCGTCAATTGGTATTCGGCGGGTAAAGATGGCGGAATGCCTTCGGGCGTTTTAATCATCATCGCCTTCATTGTT
>DATHKH010000087.1:0-5154 GCA_035286325.1 Flavobacterium sp. | reverse complement strand
GGCGGCGAAACTGCCGACGTCGGCGATATCGTGCGTACGATTATTGTCGATTCAACTGTTACGGCTCGCATGAAACGCAGTGAAGTCATTGACAATGCGAATATCCAGGCTGGCGATGTGATTGTCGGATTGGCTTCATTCGGACAAGCCAAATATGAAAAATCATACAATGGCGGCATGGGCAGCAACGGACTGACTTCAGCGCGCCATGACGTTTTTGACAAATACCTCGCTCAAAAATATCCCGAGAGTTTTGACGCTGCCGTTCCCGACGAGCTCGTGTATTCCGGGAAAGTCAAGCTGACGGATAAAGTCGAAAATTCGCCGATCGATGCAGGGAAACTCGTCCTTTCGCCAACGCGGACATACGCGCCAATCATCAAAAAGATTTTAGAAGAATACAATGCTGCAAATATTCACGGTATGGTGCATTGCAGCGGCGGCGCGCAGACCAAAGTGCTGCATTTTGTAGACAATGTCCATGTCATCAAAGACAATTTATTTCCCGTTCCGCCACTTTTTAAACTCATCCAGGAGCAATCCAAAACCGATTGGAAGGAAATGTACCAGGTATTCAACTGCGGCCACCGAATGGAAATTTATGTTCCTGAAACCATTGCAAATGATATCATTGCGATTTCAGAATCGTTTGGCGTCGATGCACAAATTGTCGGCAGGGTAGAAGCTTCACAAAGTAAAAAACTCACGATCAAAAGTGAGTATGGGATTTTTGAGTATTAGGAGCTGTTTGCTTCGCCTGTTCTCTCCCAATTTTTTTATTGGGAGCTCGGTCCAGCTGTCCGCTATATTCCCGATTAACAAAAACTAAGGCTTGCAGCCTTGTTTTTCTAAATCGGGAGATGCCGCTTCCATCTGGGCTAGGGCTTTTTGGCACCAATCATTTCTCGTAAAACTCAATCGGCAAACCGTCAGGATCGGCAATGAACGTAAAGCGTTTGCCTGTAAATTCGTCGACACGGACTTTTTCAGCAGTAACGCCTTGTTTTTCCAGCAGATCGACAACCATTTCGACATCGTCAACCTCAAAAGCCAAGTGGCGCAAACCGGCAGCTTCGGGCCGTGAAACCCGTTTTGGCGGATTTGGGAAGGAAAAAAGCTCGACGACATAGTGGCCATTCAAAGCCAAATCCAATTTGTAGGATTGCCGTTCCGCGCGGTACGTTTCGCACATGATTTCAAGGCCCAAAACTTCCGTATAAAAAACCTTCGATTTTTGATAATCGGAACAGATGATGGCGATATGGTGGATTTTATTTATGGGTATCATTGGCTGTTGTTTGCCGGCAGCAATACATGGAATTTGGAGCCTTTGCCTTCTTCGCCTTCCGCATAGATTTCGCCATTGTGCCTTTGCACGATTTTCCTGCAAAGCGCCAGTCCCAATCCGGTGCCTTCGTATGCATCTTTGGCATTCAGCCGCGTAAATACGCTGAACATCTGCTCGGCATATTGCTGGTTAAACCCAATGCCATTATCGCTGATCGTAATGTGCACGTAATCGATGCTTGTGCCGTGATAACGACCCGTTTTTCCGGAGATTTTCGTGGTCATTTCTGACGTGATTTGGATTATCGGTGGTGTGTCTTCCTTCGCAAATTTTATGGCATTGTTGACCAGGTTGTAGAAAAGCTGGTAAAGCAAAAGCGGAATGCCTTTGACCGGTGGCAGTTTTTCATAATGTATTTTAACCTCTTTCTGGATGATCACCAATTCGAGGTCGTTCTCGATTTCCGTAATGATGTTGTTCAGGTCGACGATTTCAAAAGGGTGCTCGTTTGCGTTTAATGTCGAATAGGCGAGAATGTCCTCAATCATATTCGACATGCGGTTGGAAGCGATTTCAATTTTGGCTAGATATAGTTTTCCCTTTTCCGAAAGTTGTTCGGGCGTATTGTTCAGGATGTTGCTGAAAGTCGCAATTTTTCGCATCGGTTCTTTCAAATCGTGCGATGCGACATGCGCAAATTGCTGAAGATCGTCATTTGACCGCGCGAGTTCTTCAGTGCGTTGTGCGACCAGCATCTCCATTTTCTGGCTGTACTGCTCGAGCTCTTTTTTCATCTGGATGATGGCATTGCCCAAAATGTCTTTTTCGCTGCGCGGCTCGATGTCAATATTAAAATTTTCCTTGCCGATTTCCGTCGCTGCATGCGCCAAGGCGCGATTGTTTTCGTCGATTTTACGTATGCATAAGGCAAGGCTGCCAATGGCGTCATGCGATTCGACATTGACGGTCACGCCGGTTTCGCCGTTTGATATTTTTTCGGCCGCCAATTGCAATTCCTTCAAACTCCTGCTGATGATGAACACGATATAACATACGATGATCGCGACTGAAATCAGGGCAATGATCAGGAACAAAAGTGTCCAGTTCCGCGCCATTTCTTCCTGATGGTAAATTGCATCCAGTTTTTTGTTGAGGTCTTTGCGAATCCTGTTCTGGAATTTACGCAGCTCATTGGTGCCTTCATCGGAGACTTTCCACCATTCGGCTGCCGTATAGCTTTCATTGAACCTGAAGGTCTTGAACAACTCGTCCATGTATTCTACCGTGGGTTTCAATGCGGTTTTGTCACGTGTAAATTGGTATTGCTTCAAAGTCTGCGGCGTGGCTTTCGCCAGGAATTCCGATTCATAGGAATTGTACATGTCGTGTGCGCCAATCGTCCCAAAAAGTGTTTCAACCATGTATAACCGCGTGTGCAGCACATTGTAGATATTGCTTCGGATGATGCCGAGGTATGTCATCATTTCCGACAATATCTTTTGGGCCATCAAATCCTTGTAGATCGGTTTCAGGTAAGCCGTATTTGCCGGCGGCAAAGTATTGAGTGTATTCAGCCGGAAAACGGTATTGCTGTAGAAATGCATCACTAAGTCTGGTCCGATGCCAAAGGTGTCGATTTTTTTCCTGATATCTGACAGCTCACCGAGTTTGGTATAGTTTGTAAAACCAATCAATGCCGGGTCATTGCTGTCGAGTAATTTTTGTAAATAGGCATCGGTACGCGGCCGTTGCAGCACCAATTCACGGCGCCTGGTTTTGGTCATCGCATAATCGAACGAGAATTTCCGTTCTTCCTGGAGCGCATCAATCAGCCCATTGATGTTGGCCGATTCATCGATATAAGTCTGGTAATTTTCAAACAACTGCAGCTTTTCGGTCTTCTCATGATAGACCTGAAATGTCAGGTATATCAGAAAGCACAATGGGATAAGCCCAATCAGCATTAGCTTTGACAGTAACGGAAGCTTTTTGAAAAATTTATTCATTGGTTTGGTCAGGCCCGAATAATGCCTACTTGTTTGGTAAAAACTAAGTTACTTTTTTTTTGCGAAAAATGCTAGTTTTTTTGTTGTCGAAACTTTCGGAAGCCCATAAATGGTTTTTTAATCCCTAACTTTGGTGTGCAAAACCGCTACTTTTTTACAACCATGGATTTCGATTTCAAACACGATTATATTCTTGAAGATGATATTGTCCTGCTTCGCCCTTTGCAGGAAACCGACCTTGAAAATCTATTGGATTTTTCACTGAATGAGACAGAGATTTGGAAATATTCGTCGCTTCCAGCAATGGGAAAGGAAAACCTGCAAAATTACATCCGCCTTGCCATTGAAAACCGCCACAAGAAAACCGAATATCCGTTTGTGGTCTTTGACAAAAGAATCGGAGAATATGCCGGAAGCACACGGTTTTATGACATCCAGCTTGTTAATAAAACACTCCAATTGGGTTATACCTGGTATGGAAAGCGTTTTCACGGTACAGGATTGAACAAGCGCTGCAAGTTTTTGCTCCTGCAATTTGCCTTTGAGGAAATGGGCATGGAGCGTGTCGAATTTAGGGCCGACAATGAAAACACGCGTAGTATCGCCGCCATGAAAAGCATCGGGTGTAAGGTTGACGGAATTCTCAGGAGCAATATGCCCAAACTCGACGGCGGCAGGCGCGACAGTATCGTGCTGAGTATTTTAAGAGCGGAATGGTTTGAAAGTGTAAAAGAAAATTTAAAACATAAATTATGAAAATAAACCCAAAATTTGGCATCGACCAACTCGTTTTCGGGATGAAGCAAAACGATGTAACGGGCATTTGCGGCGCGCCGGACAAGAAATTCAAAGATGACGACGGAAACATCATCTATACTTATAACGCCCAGCAATTGCGCCTGACATTTTATGAGGATGAGGATTTCAGGTTGGGCTATATCATTGGATCGAGCCCGGAATTGACATTGTTTGATAAAAAAGTCATCGGGAAAAAAGCAGCAGATGTTAAAAGCGGACTCGACCAGAAACTTTTCAAATCCTGGGAACAGGAAGATTTTGATTTGGCCGAAAACCATTTCAACGAAGACAACTGGCTCATATTACAATCCGAATTTGACGCGATTACGAAAGTCGAAATCGGTGCCATTATTAACGACAAGGATGAATTTGACTGGAAATTCAAAAGCAGGTAATTTCAGCGAGGCATAAAAAAAGGGGATCATCATTGACGATAATCCCTTTTTTGATTTTAAAGTGCGTTATTTTTTTGCCGGCATTTTATCCAGCAATTCGACTTCAAAAATAATATTTGAGTTTGGCGGAATCACATTTCCTGCTCCTTTTTCGCCATATCCAAGACTTGAAGGAATGAAAATGACCGCTTTGTCACCAATTGACATCGCATTCAATCCTTCAGCAAACCCGGGGATGAATTGGTATTTCCCTGCAGTTGCCGGCATTGGGCCATATGGCCTGCCTGCATCGACTTTTCCATATTTTTCGGCAACTTCTTTATAGGAAGTGTCAAAAAGGCTTCCGTCTTCGAGATAACCGGCATAGTTGATAAACACTTGCGAGCCGTCGGCAGGTTTTACGCCACCGCCTTGGCTGATGATTTTATATTCCAGTCCTGACGCAGTTTTTGTGACGTTTTTACGAATTTCAGCAAGATAAGCCAATGTTGAAGCTTTGGCTGCTGCAGATTTTGCTTTTTTCACTTCTTCTGCTTTTTTCTCTTCATCCGCTTTGCCGGCAAAATAATCGCCGAATACTTTCGCGGCATTGAATTTTTTGGCATCCGAACCTTTGCGGACAATGGTAACCGACTTGATAACATCATCCTGTTCAATAGCATTGACG
>DATHKH010000086.1:0-22181 GCA_035286325.1 Flavobacterium sp. | reverse complement strand
AAAATCCTGAAATGGTTTTAATTTACATTTAAAAACATCATTATGAAATGGCTAGGCAGAAGGCAAAGTGACAATGTTGAAGACCGCAGGGGAATTTCCGGCGGGAAAGTCGCAATTGGCGGTGGTATTATCGGATTGGTCATATTGGCAATCAACATGTTTATGGGTGGCGATTCAGGGCAATTGCTAAATGGCATCCAGCAACAGCTCGAGCAAGGCCAACAAACCGAAGCCACGCCGCTAACGGAAGCCGATAAGGAAATGGGCGATTTCGTCCGTGTCGTACTCGCCGATACCGAAGACATCTGGAAAAAAATATTTGAGGAAAACGGATTGGTTTATGAAAACCCGAAATTGGTATTGTTCCGCGATGGCGTGCAAACCGAATGCGGCGGCGCTACATCGGCATCAGGTCCGTTTTACTGCCCGGGCGACCGAACCGTTTATATGGATTTGGCATTTTTCGACGAACTCAAAAGTCGTTTTGGCGCGGAAGGTGGTGATTTTGCCATAGCTTATGTCATCGCGCATGAAGTTGGACATCATGTGCAAACATTACTTGGCACATCTTCACAAGTCCGTGAAAAGCAAAACGAATTAAGTGAAACCGGCGCCAACAAGCTATCTGTTGCTCTCGAACTCCAGGCCGATTTTTATGCCGGATTGTGGGCACATTACGATGAAGAAAAAAATAAAATGCTCGAAGCCGGCGATATCGAAGAAGCATTAAGTGCTGCCAATGCCGTTGGTGATGATGCATTACAGAAAAAAATACAAGGTACGGTAACGCCTGACTCTTTTACGCATGGCACTTCGGAGCAACGGATGTACTGGTTCAGAAAAGGATTCGATTCGGGCGACATCAATCAAGGTGACACTTTTAAAGACATGAATCGCTAATGGAACCGCAATTCTTCAAGACACCTGAAGATTTCAGGAAATGGTTCGCGAAAAACCATGACAAGGAAAAGGAAGTCATTGTCGGGTTCTACAAAAAAGGCAGTGGAAAACCCAGCATGGATTGGTCTGAATCCGTCGACCAGGCATTGTGTTACGGCTGGATTGACGGCGTACGCAAATCAATTGACGCTGACAGTTACTGCATTCGCTTTACACCCAGAAAACCAACGAGTATCTGGAGTACAATCAATATCAAAAAAATTGAGGAGCTGACCAAAAAAGGATTGATGAAACCCGCCGGAATCGCGGCTTTTGAAAAGCGTACCGAAGCAAGATCCGGCATATACAGTTTTGAGAATGAAGCCAAAACATTGGCACCGCTGTATGAAAAGCAATTTATGTCCGACAAAAAAGCATGGGCATTTTTCTCGGCACAACCACCGGGTTATAAAAGATTAAATATTTTTCGTGTCATGAGCGCGAAGCAGGAAAAAACACAATTGTCAAGGCTCAAAAAACTGATTGCAGCCAGCAAAGCCGAAAAAAGAATCGATTAACTAACAACCAAGCTATAAACACATGAAAAACCTCTTATTATTATTGGCATTAACTTCTGCCCTGTCTTACGGACAAAATAAAAAATATTCCGAGCTCATCAAAAAAGCGGATTCACTATACAATGCCAAAGAATATAAACAATCAGGGCTAACTTACAGTGCCGCTTTCAAAACGAAAGCCAGGACAAATATCAACGATCATTATAATGCCGCCTGTTCATGGGCTTTGGCAAATGTTGCCGATTCTTCATTTGTAAATCTTTACCATGCGGTAAATAAGGATGATTACACTGATTACGAACATATTTCAACCGACTCCGATTTGAATTCCCTGCACAATGACAAACGCTGGACTGAATTGTTGGCGTTGGTAAAAACCAATCAGGAAAAAGAAGAAGCCAAGTTAAACAAACCTTTGATGGCCGAATTGGAAATCATCATCAAGGACGACCAAAAACTGCGCAAGCAAATGCCGGAAGTGGAAAAGCAATTCGGCAAAAAATCCCCCGAAGTCGAGGCACTTTGGAAACAAATTGAAGAAACAGATGTCGCCAATCTTGCCAAAATCACCAACATACTTGACAAATACGGTTGGGTTGGCCCTGATGTCGTAGGCGCAATAGGAAATCAGGCGCTCTTTCTTGTAATTCAGCATTCCGACATCAAAACCCAGGAAAAATATTTGCCAATGATGCGTGATGCCGTAAAAAAGGGCAATGCAAGAGCGGAAAGCCGCGCATTATTGGAAGACCGCGTTGCCCTGCGCCAAGGCAAAAGACAAATTTACGGCAGCCAAATCGGCGACAATCCAGAAACCGGAAACAGTTATGTATTGCCTTTGGAAGATGCGGAAAACGTTGATAAGAGAAGGGCTTCAGTCGGACTTGGACCTCTTGCCGCTTATGTTTCCCGATGGAAAATCATTTGGGATGCCAAGCAATATGCCAAGGATTTGCCGGCGATCGAAGCAATGGAAAAAACCAGGAAAAAATAGTCTGATGGAAATTAATGCACTCGACAAAATTTCACCTGACGAATTGTTCATTGCCTTCGACGAAGCATTTAAGGGCTACGATAGCAGCTGGAACCGCGAACAATTTGACAAAATGTTGGTCCGCTGCGGGTTTGTCGCCAAATTGTCCTATGGCGCTTTCGACGATGGAAAACTCGTCAGCTTTACGTTCAACTGCACAGGGAAATTCAACGGAATCCCAACCGCCTACGATACAGGAACCGGAACGATCGCCGCTTGGCGCGGAAAAGGCCTTGCGACCAAAATATTCGACAAATCATTGCCGGGATTGAAAAAAGCCGGCGTTGCACAGTACATCCTCGAAGTGCTGCAGCACAATACCAAAGCCGTTTCCGTGTATGCCAAAATTGGGTTTTCCACCACGCGCGAGTTCAATTATTTTGTGCAGAATACCAATGAAATTAAGCTAAATTCAAAACCGCTATTGCCAAAATATGAATTGCGCGAAACCGATTTTTCGGAAAAAGAAACCATGATGCAAATGTGGGATTCCAAACCTTCATGGCAAAACGCATTCGAGGCGCTTTCGGGGAACACAACCAATTTTAAGGTCATTGGCGGCTATCACAAAGGCCAGCTCATTGGCTACGGAATCATCGAACCCGCGTCTGGCGATATTCCGCAGCTGGCTGTCGCAAAACCACACAGGAGAAACGGAATCGGCTCGGCGATCTTAAAAACATTGCTCGATTCCAACCAATATCCAACTGCAAAAGTCATCAATACGGAAACCACAAATATTGCCGTGACCGAATTCCTGAAAAGCCACAATTTTCCGATAAAGGGAATGCAGTTTGGAATGGCGAAGAAGATTTAGGGCGTTGCCTGTGGCCGGGGCTATCGGCTGCACGCGGTGCTTGCCTCTATCCCTAACGCAATGACTGCTTCTTTCAGCTGTCGGCTTAAAATGTATCCGGACGCGTGAAGGATGGCAGCGAAAATCCTTTTTGAGGTACGAAAAAAGATTGCAGCGTACAGCCTGACGGCAACCGAACACCAATCAAAACTATAATGACGATTGCCGGCACGCCCAAAAATTCATAATTCATAATTACCCCAGCCATCCATCACGATCCAAACTCCGATACTGGATCGCTTCCGCAATATGATTGGGGTTCACATTTCCAACGCCTTCCAAATCGGCAATCGTGCGCGACACTTTTAAAATCCGGTCGTAGGCACGGGCGGATAAATTGAGCCGTTCCATCGCGGTTTTCAATAGTTGCAATGAAGTGTCGTCGAGTTTGCAGAATTCCCTGATTTGCTTCGTGTTCATCTGTGCATTGTAATTGACCTTTTCCATCTCGGCAAACCGCAACGACTGGATTTCCCTGGCTTTGGTCACACGTTCGCGGATGTCGACGCTGCTTTCGGATTTTCTTTCTTCAGACAGTTTGTCAAACGGTACGGGCGTGACTTCAATATGAATGTCGATGCGGTCCAATAACGGGCCCGAAATCTTGCCGAGATAACGCTGCATTTCATTCGGAGATGAAGCGTTTGGCGAATCCGGATCGTTGAAAAAGCCGCCCGGGCTTGGGTTCATGCTCGCGACCAGCATAAATGACGACGGATAAGTCACCGTAAACTTCGCGCGCGAAATCGTGACTTCGCGGTCTTCGAGCGGCTGGCGCATGACTTCGAGGACATCGCGCTTGAATTCGGGCAATTCGTCCAGAAACAACACACCGTTGTGCGCCATCGAAATTTCACCGGGCTGCGGATAACTGCCGCCGCCAACAAGCGCGACATTTGAAATCGTGTGATGCGGACTGCGGAATGGCCTTTGGTTCATCAATCCGACTTCTTTTAGTTTTCCGGCAACGCTATGGATTTTGGTCGTTTCCAACGCTTCGCGCAACGTCATTGGCGGCAAAATGCTCGGCAACCGTTTCGCCAGCATCGTTTTTCCTGCGCCGGGCGGACCGATTAAAATAATATTATGTCCGCCAGCAGCGGCGATTTCCATACAGCGCTTGATGGATTCCTGGCCTTTGACATCGCTGAAATCAAATTCTGGAAAATCGAGGGTTTTGTAGAATTCGGCGCGTGTGTCGAAAACCGTTGGCTCCAAAGTGCCTTTTCCAATAAAGAAATCAATGACTTCCTGCAGGTTTTCCAATCCATAAACTTCGAGTCCGGAAACGATTGCGGCTTCCTTTGCATTTTGCTTGGGCAGGAAAAATCCTTTAAAGCCTTCTTCCTTGGCCTTGATGGCAATAGGCAATGCGCCGCGAATGGGCTGCAGGCCGCCATCGAGTGACAGTTCGCCCATGACGATGTATTGGTCGACTGTTTCGGCGCTGATTTGGCCAGAAGCGACGAGAATCCCAATGGCCAAAGTCAGGTCGTAAGCCGAACCTTCCTTTCGCAAATCGGCGGGCGCCATGTTGATCGTGATTTTTTTGCCGGGCATGGCAAAACTGTTGTTCTTCAATGCAGCCGCAATGCGGTAACTGCTTTCCTTAATGGCGTTGTCGGGAAGGCCAACCAAGTGGTAACCAATTCCTTTGTCCATATTGACTTCGATGGTAATGGTCGTGGCTTCGACACCGAAAACGGCGCTTCCAAATACTTTTACTAACATGGCGTAAACTTTTTTAAATGGCTGATATTGAAAATAAAAGTAAGGAAAAATTTGTTCCGAAAGGGATTAATTTTTCGGAAGCAAAAAAATAATTGTAAAAATATTTTGTCAATATGTAAAATATACTTTACATTTGGTAAAAATAATTTTACACATGAAAACACATTTCCTGTTTCCGCGTCAGTTCAAAAAAATCGGCTGGCTGATTTTTATCCCTGCGTTAATCGCGGCAATTGTCCTTACGATCACCGATTATAACATCGATAATTATGTCCATGCCAAGGTTTTTGCCCTATTCAACATGGAACTGATGGGAAAAAGCCAAGCCATGACCATTATCGAAAATGGCATTTCAGATGAGATTTTATTGGTATTGATTATCGTCGGCGGTTTATTCGTCGGTTTTTCAAAGCACCGCAATGAGGATGAATTCATTGCAAAAATCAGGTATGAAAGCCTGGTTTGGGCGGTTTATTTTAATTGCGCCATCATGCTTTTGGCAACGATATTCATTTACGGAATGTATTATTTCGAGGTCATGATCGCCAACATGTTTACGTTGCTGTTCTTTTTCATCATCCGTTTTCACATGATGTTGTACAAACTCAATAAATCGGTGCCAGATGAAGAATAATCTCAGAGTGCTGCGTGCGATTGCCAACATCTCGCAAGGCGATTTGGCCGACAAAATCCAGGTCAGCCGCCAGACGATCAACGCGATGGAAAAAGGGAAATATGTGCCATCAACGGTATTGGCATTGAAACTCGCATGGTTTTTCGGCAAGAAAGTCGAGGAAGTTTTTGAGCTTGAAGAAACCGACTGAGTTATGGTCTAGCCCCGATTAAAGCGGCATCCTTTTTTGAGGAACGAAAAAAAGATAAAGCGGAAAGCGGGACACAAGTTCCTGGAAATTGAATTAGTTGTGCTTCAAAAAAATCGCCACTGATTCACAGATATTAATTTGTGAATCAGTGGCCAATTTTTATTTCTTGAATTTCGAGATGCCGTCTTTTAACCAATTGTGATATTCCTCAATATCCGGCGTATAACTCACCGGTTCGTTCAAATTTTGTTCATCCAATCCGGTCAGTACATAAAACGGCTGCGTATTGGTTTTGTATCGCGTAATGATGAAATCGGTCCATTTGTTCCCGACAGTCACTATTTTCTTGCCGGTTTCCTTGGAGACAAACTGCTCACTTTCGGGTAAATCCCTTTTATCGTCGACATACAGTGAAATCAGCACGACGTCATTTTTCAATATCTTCAAAATCTGCTCATCCGACCAGACGTTGTTTTCCATCTTGCGGCAATTCACGCAGGCAAATCCAGTAAAATCGAGCATAATAGGCTTATTGACCGTTTTGGCATACGCGAAGCCTTTGGCATAATTGGTGAAAATCACGATGCCATGCGGCCCGAATTCAGCGCCGTCGGGCAGTGTTTTTATATCGCGTGAACTCATGGCTTCGCCAAAACCATTCGGGCTTTCGCTATAAGTCTGCGGCGGCGGAAAAGCACTGATCAGTTTCAACGGCGCGCCAAACAATCCCGGAATCATATAAAATGTAAATGCCAAAACGACAAGCGCCAGCGACAGTCTTCCAACGGAAATGCTTTGCATCGGACTGTCATGCGGCAAGGTGATTTTGCCCAAAAGGTAAACGCCCCAAACTCCGAAAACAACAATCCAGATGGCAAGAAAAACTTCACGCTCCAATAAATGCATTTGCAAAACCAGGTCGGCGTTGGATAAAAATTTGAATGCCAATGCCAATTCCAAAAACCCGAGTGAAACCTTAACCGTATTGAGCCATCCGCCTGATTTTGGCAAAGAATTCAACCAACCCGGAAACATCGCAAACAACATAAACGGCAATGCCAAAGCTAAGGAAAACCCCAACATTCCGATGACTGGCGCAATGCCGCCTTTTGAAGCGGATTCCACCAATAATGTCCCGACAATCGGGCCGGTGCAAGAGAACGAAACGATGGCCAAAGCCAACGCCATAAATAAGATGCCAATGATACCGCCGCGATCTGCCTGCCTGTCGACTTTATTCGCCCACGAATTTGGGAGCATGATTTCGAAGGCGCCAAGAAATGAAAAGGCAAAAACAACCAGCAATACGAAGAAAATAATGTTGAACCAGACATTGGTTGACAGCGCATTCAACGCTTCTGCCCCGAAAATTGCAGTGACCAGCGAGCCTAAAACGAGGTAAATCGCAATGATGGAAATGCCATAGATAACCGCATTACGCTTGCCCTGCGCTTTTGTCTTGCTTTGCTTCGTGAAAAAGCTGACTGTCATTGGAATCATCGGAAAAACGCAAGGTGTCAGCAAAGCTGCGAATCCGCCTAAGAAAGCCAGGAAGAATATCGTCCACAAACCTTTTTTCCCTTCTTTTTTGGGTTTTATTTGATTTTCCGAAGCGACAGTCGGTGATTTTATATTTTCAGGAGTTGCGGCAACAGTGTCAATTTGTATCGTATCGGGAAGCTTTACTCCTGCTGTTCCAGCAATTTTTACCACCGGAATCTCAAATGAAAAATCCTTATTGCCGTTAATGCAAACGTCTTTGCAAACCTGGTAATCCATATTGGCTGTGACTTTCGCGACTTTAGGATTGGTGATTTTGATTTTCTGTTTTAGCGTAAAAGCCTTTTCAAAATAATATTCGTCAACGCCAAAAACATCATTAAACTGCTTTTTATAAGGCGTTTCCTTTGCTTTTCCTACGACTTCGAAATTGCCTTTTGCGCCGTTGATCTTAAGTTCGATCGGAAGCGGCCCGTCAGCAGGCGTGAATTGGGAATAGACATGCCAGCCGTCATCAATTTTTGCCTCGAATACCAGGTTGAATTCGGTGTCAGAAATTTTCTCCGTTCTCGTTTTCCATTTTACAGGCTCAAGAATTTGTGCATTGGTATTGGCGAATGCCAGAAAGGCAAGCAGTAAAAAAAGTGCTTTTTTCATTAGGATGTTTTTATCTGTAGTCTATTTGTTGTGTTTTCGGTTACGCGAAACCTGTTGTCCATTCTTTTATTGATTATCCAAACAATCTCATTTCCAGACAATAAAATCCAAATATCTGATTTATCAGTTAAAGGAATTTTCTCATCTTTAAAATATTTGGCGATTTTCTTTTTTCCTTCCATCCCGAAGGGATAAAAATAATCGCCTTCATTCCATTTCCTGATTTGCAACGGAAAATTAAGCTTATCTGCGTCGACAAAGATACAATCATTCGCCGTTTCATTGATGTCGGCAACACGGCAAAACGAAAGATTTATGGGAACTTTAATACTTTCCATATCGATGTCAATCCAATATGCCTCACTTTTATCTACGTCGGTTTTCCGGGTTAGGATTAATATTTCCCTGTCTTTCAGCAAAATGAAATCTTCGGAGTGAATTTGCTTTCCGGATTGCGCATCAACCAAATCATAAATGTCATCCCACGCCGTAAAACCAAAATCTTTCAACCATTGGTACAAATAGGCTTGGTAGTTCGGCAATCTTTTCAGGTCGAAAATCTTAAAGATGAGCTTGTCTTCCTTTTCGATGACGACTTCTTTACGCACCAAAACCGAAGCGTCGTCAACCATCGATTTTGCCTGTTGCAAATGATTGGAAGTGTCGTTGAAAGCATCGATGAAATTCGGGTTCAGGCTTTTTAACGCCGGTACAATGTCGTGGCGTATTTTATTCCGCAAATATTTATCCGACGCATTGCTGGAATCTTCACGCCATCCAATGCCATTTTCGTTTGCAAAATTTTCAATGTCGCTACGGCTAAACACCAATAACGGGCGGATGATATTGCCATTTTGCTGCGGAATCCCGGTCAGTCCTTCAATTCCGGTACCGCGGCTGAAATTGATCAGGAACGTTTCAAGGTTGTCATCGGCATGATGCGCCGTCAGGACAAAATTGAGCTGATATTTTTCGAGTAATTCCTGGAACCACAAATACCGAAGCTGCCTCGCCGCAAGCTGAATCGAAAGCTTATTGTCTTTGGCAAAGGCATTGGTATCAAAATGGGTAATGTGAATTTTGAGATTGTTTGCCCCCGCATAATTTTTTACGAAATCAGTATCGCTGTCGCTTTCACTGCCGCGAAGGTTAAAATTGCAATGCGCAATGGAAATATCGTAGCCTAAAGATTTGAAAAGTTCCGCCATGACCATACTGTCCACGCCACCGCTTATGGCAAGCAGCAGTTTTTTATCTTTTAAAAAAGACAGGTTTTGAGACAGGTATTTTTGGAATTTTTCGAGCATACGCGAATTTAAGCTTTTAAATTTTGTGGTAAGAAAAACCATTCGATTTCTCTCCTGAGCCTTTCAGTATTGACTTTCTCAATCGGATGTGGCGTATTTGGGAACACGACGAAGTTCGCATTCGGCAGGCTTTTGTATACGGCAACCGTTTCATCAAGCGTTACCATTGTGTCTTTGTCGCCAATGCCAATTAAAACCGATTGTGAAATGGTTTGGAAATCCTCATTCTGCAGCGGGTTTTTATTGCCAAGGCCGATCATCATATCTGAAGTTTTTTGCAGCACCAGTTTCCAATCGTTTGGCAAATGACGTTGTTCCAATTGTTGGGCGAAAGCCGGAATCTTTTCGGTAATAACACCGGCGTTGAGCATTTTGGTTTCCCGCTGTGCGATTTCAGGCGTCCATAAAAATTTGGTTGCCAATGTAAACACCTTTTCAATTTTTTCCGGATGGTGTTTCGCGAGGTATAATGCGACATAACCACCCATACTATATCCGAAAATGTTTACGGAATCGATTCCATTGGCAGACAAATAATCCAGGACATCATTTGCAAAAGCTTCAATGGAAAAATTTTCCTGCATTGCCGCGCCGCCGTGTCCGGTGAAATTTAAAGTATGTACTGTGAATTGGCCTTCGAGCATTTCCGCCAAAGGACGCAATTGGTCTTTGGCACCGATAGCGCCGTGCAATAGTAGAAGATGCTGCATATCTTAACTTTTTGGAAACAAATTTATCACAAATTATGGTGTAAATTGTATCATTGATTTGTTTGACTATGAAGAGATACAAAAACAAAAGCAGGATTTCCGGCGTCGTTGCCTATGAAACCGGCACAGATTTTATAAAAGTAAAATTCACAGGCAGCGATGACGTCTACAAATACAGTTACCGATCCACAGGAAAACCACATGTGGAAAGCATGAAAGACCTCGCGGAAAGCGGCCGCGGACTGAGCACTTACATTTCGCAATATGTCAAGGACAGGTTTGAAAAGTGAGAATACTTCATCACAGGTTAAGTATAAATACGTAATGCCTTTACGTATATTTTGCCAATCAATAATAAATTGTTTTCCGCCATTTGCAAATCGCAGAAGGTTTTTCTCACAAAATTATAAACTTTTAATTCGTTTTTTCGGCAGGAATGGTTAATATTGCTGGGTAAAAACGACTCTCAAAATTATTAACTAAAAATTATTTGGAATATTTAAAAATGTAACATTTTAAATAAGTTTTTTTTATAAAAACCGTAAATTAATTTAGAAATATTCTGTCGATTACGTATTTATACGTAATAAATTAAGTATAAATACGTATTGCATGTTTTATACATGTAGAGTACCTTAGTCCACTAAACTTAAAACAAACAAAATTATGCCATTAGATCGAAACACGGGCGGAACCATTACCGTCGAAGAAGCACAAGCCTTGGTAAGAAGCTTTAGTAAAAAGTTTCCGAATGAAATTAAGGCCCTATATATAGGGTCAGAAAATGTCCAGACCCTTATCGATCAGGATGATTGTATGGGTGTTCGGATTTACAATGGGTATGACGACAAAGAAGGCAGGATAAACCTGTTTATGGTTGGCGTTGACAGTAATGGTAATGACATGATTGATATTATTATGGATCGGATGTCGCCATGCCCGCCAAATTGTGATCCGACAACCCCATTTATGTAAACTGGAAAAAGCCATAAGCAATGTCTCAAATACCTTTTTATTTTGCTGTACTGGTAGGGATTTTCCCCATTCTTTCACTGAAGTTTAAAAAGAAAGAAATCAGCAGCGATACCTATTTTATTGAGCCTTTTTTATGGCTAATAATACTCTCCGATTTATATGAATTGATTGTGACTAGGCAATTGAAATTTTCCTCAGAACTGTGGTTTCGGAGCTATCTGTTGCTGGAATTTTCTACGTTGTTCTATTTTTTTCGAAAGCTTTTAAAAGGGAATTACAAAGCATTTTTAATTTCATATGGTATATTATACCTCATGGCATTCATTACTTCCCTTTTTTTCTGGAACGAATGGGACAAATTAAAAACAGATTCGTTCTTATCAGTGCTTGAAATCATCTTTGTATATTGCTCCAGCATTTTGTGGTTTAAAGACATTTTTATGGAGTTGCAGGAGAAGTCACTACTGAGCGTATCAGTTTTTTATTTTCTATCGGGCTTTATTCTATATTTTTCAGGTACAATATTTTTGTTTCTAGTCAGCGACCAGATCAAAAAGCACAACCTGGGTTTTGAAGCATATTGGAACCTCAACATCTTTTTCAATATTGTCTTGAGGTTTCTTTTAATAATAGGAATTTGGAAAGGATGCAAGAAATAAATTCAGTATTTTGGCTAGGGACACTGACAATGTTATTCCTGGCTTTCGGGCTTATTTTCCTGGTATTGTTTTACCAGAATTATTTTTCGAAGATGAAAAGAAAGGAAGCGGAACAATTGCTGAAAGTTTCCCTGGATTCTGAGAAAAACGAACGGCAGCGTATCGCAGCTGATTTGCATGACAGTGTTGCCGGAGATTTGAGCGCCATCAAAAATTACTTGTTGCTGCTCCAGAAAACGGACAACAGCCTAAAAGACTCGCCGGTATTCGACGAAATCAAGACCGGGGTCGAAAACGCACTCGAAAACACGCGGCTGATTTCTTATAAACTGATGCCGCCATTACTGGAAAGTTTTGGGCTTGTCGCCGCCGTCAAGGATAATTTTGAAAGGCTGATGAACAAAACAACCGCTTCATTTGCGGTCGTTGCAGATGAGATTCCGGCACTGCCGCCAACAGTATCGTATGAAGTGTTCAGGGTCATCCAGGAGTTTACCACAAACATGATTAAATATGGACACATCACCGATTGCAAAGTGCACATAAACGAATTGCCCGGGCATATCCAAATTGAAATCAACGACAATGGCAAATCCTTTAATTTTGCGGAATTGCTGGTCACTTCAAAAGGCACTGGACTAAAAAACATCAATTCACGGCTTAAAGTGATAGAAGCCGAATTGACACAGCAAAAAACAACAACGGGCAACCATTTCACAATTACATTAAAAAAATAACCATGTTAAAAATAGGCATTGTAGACGACCATCTGCTATTTAGGAAAAGCTTGGCATTGCTGATCAATTCTTTTGACGGTATGGAAATGGCGATAGACGCCGAAAATGGCCGGGTGTTTCTTGACAGGCTAAAAAGTACGCCTATCGATTTGGTGTTGCTCGACATCCAAATGCCCGAAATGGACGGTTTTGAAACCTGCAAAATCCTTCGCAAATCATATCCCGACATCAAAATCCTGATTGTATCCCAATTGACGACCAAGGAAAGCATCCACAAGATCATGGAATTGGGTGCCTGCGGTTATTTCACCAAGAATTCCGACCCCGAACAACTGGAGTTTGCCATACGCAGCCTGCAGAAATCCGGGTTTTATTTTGGGCAGGAACTCGGAACCGTATTGCGCGAGGCCATTCTTTGGGAAAAACAGCAAAATACGAGTACGGCACAGAAGAATATCGGAAACGACATTTCACTGTCGACAAGGGAACTTGAAATCATCATCATGGCGAGCAAGGCTTATAGCAGCAACGAAATTGCGGATCATTTGTGTCTTGCCATCCGTACTGTCGAAACGCACCGCAAGCGAATTATGGAGAAAACAAAATCAAAGAACTTTATCGGGGTTGTATTGTATGCCTTAAGACACAATTATTTGACGATAGACGATTTAGACGACTAGCAAAACCCTCTCTCAAATTTTCAAAATGGCCATTCCTTTTCCAAGGTAATGGCTTTTTTTATGCTGCATTACGTATTTATACGTAACAAATTACGTATTTATTGGTATTTCACAATTGTATGTTTTTCGTTTGATTTGTATGATTGACAAAGCCAACAAACTAAAATTCTGGATTATGCAATATCACGCGCTGATAGCATTGGATTTAACCGGTGTGCCTGAAGAAAAAACCGCTGTTTTTTATAATACCCTCGCAAATGAAAAATGGGCAAAAGTCAGCAACTTATCCACCTCATGGAAAGTATCCTTTTTGGTAGGTGTGACAAGACAAGGTGCAATCAGCACTTTGGAGAGTGATCTGCACAAAGCCAAGGAAGCCGGTAAAATAGCACGCATCAATTATGCTATACAGTTGGATACGCAGGATTTGTTGATCAGCAATTTATAACCAGTACGCAAAACAGGCAATTATGGAATCTTTAAACAAAACGGAAGAATTGGAAGCCTTTAAAATTGTGAAAAACATTTTAGGCAAAAAAGTGAAATCAGAAAGGATAACCCCAAGTAATGCAAAAACCTATTTTGCCATTGTGCTTGACAACAATAACCGTCGCACCATTTGCAGGCTGTATCTCGGACCCAAAAAGAAATACATCGGTACCATCAGCAATAGGAAAGTCGAAACCAGGACACAAATTGCGAGCATCCATGATATTTTAAAATTTTCTGACGACCTGATGTTTACAGTCTACAATTACGACAACCATTAGTGGTAAATCTCTTGTAAGCGGCTATGACAACTTATAGAAACACTTCCGGAAATTCAAACATTGCCGCTTATGAAATCGGCGCCGACTATATCAAGGTCCAGTTTATCGATACCGGGAAAGTGTATAAATACAGCTACAGGTCTGCCAAAGCAAGCCATGTCGAAGCCATGAAAAAACTCGCATCGAAAGGAACGGGTTTAGACGCCTACATCTCCGAAAACATCAATAAAAAAACCGAGCCTTCAGAGAATGTTTTCGAGGTGCTTAAAAAAATATTCGACAGGTAAATTCCAACACATATTATAATTACATCTGAATGCCCAAAGCAGGACTGGATTTGTTTCCACTCCTGCTTTTTTTTATATTTGAAGGCATAAACAATTATCATGAAAAGAATCACGGTCTTTTGCGGCGCCAGCATTGGCAAGGAAGATATATTTGAAACACAGGCACGGCTTCTCGGAAAAACATTGGCAGCCAAACAAATCGGATTGGTCTATGGCGGCGCTAAAGTTGGATTGATGGGTGCTGTCGCTGATGGTGCTTTGCAAAATGGCGGTGAAGTCATTGGTGTCCTGCCCTATTTCCTGCAAACCAAGGAAGTGGCCCACGACCATTTGACCGAATTGATTCTTGTCGATACCATGCACGGGCGCAAAATGAAAATGAACGACCTCTGTGATGGCGTCATTGCACTTCCTGGTGGTTTTGGGACTTTGGAAGAATTGTTTGAAATGTTGACCTGGGCGCAATTGGGCCTACATAAAAAACCTATCGCGATCTTGAATACCAATGGTTTTTATGACGAGTTATTGGCGCTGATACAAACTATGGTTGATAAAGGTTTTCTAAAGACCCTCAACCAGGAAATGTTGCTTACTTCTGACAACATAGATGCGTTGTTGGATAAAATGGAACATTATCGCGCGCCGGAAATTCCGAAGTGGATTACAAATGAACGGACTTAGACAAGGGTTTACACTACCTGAATTTCATAATTAACTAAAACATATCGTATTTCCATTCCCTTTTGTTATGGCAATCTGGGAAAATACAGGGTTTTTCAATAACTCGTCCGGATTTATTAAATCTATCCATCGCCCATAAGTTTAATTTTATGCGCGCTTATTTCTTATACAATCCAACCAATTCTCCAGATGCCAAAATATGCGAATCCATCGCTTTCATTAAGGCTGCCTTATCGGTAGTATCGGGCAAATCAAGTTTTGTATCGAGGGCATACACCTTAAAATGATAATGGTGCGTTCCCGATGGAGGACATGGCCCCATATACTTGTTTTCATTTTTCGTGTTTAATCCCTGTACGCCCGGCGCACTGTCTTCAGAAATACTGCCGGATATCGGGATGTTCCACATCACCCAATGGTCTACTGTGCCTTTTGGAGCATCCGGATCATCAACGATAAGTGCGAGTGATAATGCTCCTGTTGGGATGTCTCCGACACTGATTGCAGGATTGATATTGGCTCCCGAACAGGTATATTTGGCGGGGATCATGCCATTGTTGGCAAATGCCGGACTTTTTACCGTCAATGGGGTATTCAAGACCGCCATGAGCAGGATAAATATTGTTTCCATGATAATTTATAAATTAGGTTAAACAGCACTCCCAGGCCCGCTTGGGTCCATGTCGTCCGGCAATCCCATAGGATTGGAAAGTGGGTCTATATTCCCCCAATCTTCAAGGTCATCATCATCGTTGTCGTTGTCATCTTCATCCTTATCATCTTCATCCTTATCGTCATCTTCACCATCATCTTCACCATGACCGCCACCGCCTGCATAAAGCACTTCATCGGCATCTTCGCTGTAGCTGCCTTCAGTGGTAAAATCAAGTACTTCATCTTCATTGGCATCAGCCATTTCCTGGTAATCGTTTTCGGCTTCTTGCCAGTCGTTTTGTTGGTCGCTATTTTGGGCGTTCCAATTGCTTGTGTTTTCCATGATATTGTGGTTTATAGGTTTATCCAATGCATTGCATTGGTTGTTTATATAAAAGTAGTGACAATAAAGGGGTTGCTTTTTATGGAGTTTTCGGAAAAGGTTATGGAATTATAGGGTAGAGTAATTTCCACAAGCCTTTTTAATTCTTCTTAATGCCGCGGATTTCACCGTTAAATGAAACCTTGACGGAATCTTTGTATATCTTAACTATTTTAAGTCCGTCCAATGATTCCCCAACATGCAATTTAGTCAACTTATTATTGACTTTCAACAACACCAATTCACCACTTTTATCCTTGGATTTAAGGTATCCGAAATAATTCAGTTGTGGAAAATCCACATGAACGGGCGCTGGTTTTTGCCTGGTTTTTATACGGACATTGCTTTGCCTATGCACCTGATGCGGGGCGGCATAAGCTACATTTAAAAAAGGATCCCGTTTTAGAGGCATAATCTCAAATGTGTCCTTTTGCCATGTTGCAACTTTCTCGGAAACTGGCTGATGGCTTTCATAAACAGCAATGCCTTTGGCAAAATACTGGCTGACATATTTATAAATCACTGTTCCCCACAAAACTGCGACGGCAATAATCAGTATGACATTCAATTTTTTTTTCATTAATTGATGATAAACTTATAAGCGGTACTGTAGCCGCTTTGGTTTCCAGCCATATCTGTTGTTCTAACACGCCAGTAATAGGTTCCCGCAGTCGAGAATATATTCTGGAAGCTATTTGTGCTGAGGGACGTCGAAGTCAGCACTATCGATGAAAACGCGCTGTCATTTGCAAATTCTATAACATATCTTAGCGGTGCCTGTACGACGCCGCTGTCTGATGGGACACTCCAGCCAAACGAAATTTGCGTACCGGCCACCTGAATGGAATTATCTGCAGGCAGGCTATTTGTCGATACATTTGGGTTTACCGTATCCTTATAAAAAGTCCTGCTCGAAAATTCGGTGTTGCCTGTACTGTTCACTGCCATGACTTTCCATTGGTATTGGGCATCATCCTCAAGATAGGTGCTGGTCAGCAAAAATGAAGTTCCAACAATATTTTCTTCCTGGTGTATCACTATTCCTCCTTCACTGACATTGACCAATTCAAAAGTATAGTCATCAGCCGCACTCAAACTTTCCCATGTACAGGTAATGTTTGTATTGTTAGTATACAATCCGGCAGTTGGGCTGGATAATATCACCTGTTGGTTTTCAAGGTCGGTCGTTTCTATCAACGAAAAACTCATCGGAAAGGAATAGGAAGAGACATATGCCGAATTCTCTCCCCTGACACGCCATTGATAAGTACCAGGCGACATCGGGATGGTCAGGTGTGTAGCGGTTACAACAGAATCAAGTGCCACAATCTGGTTATCGGCATAAACCTGTATCCTGTATTTGTCTGCATCCTCAAGATTGTTCCATTGGAATGACACCACATTGCTTTCAATTTGGGCATCATCAATCGGCGAAACCAGTTGTACTGTATCGTTAGTGATATCTTTTTCGATGATATCGTCACAGGAAGCGGTTAAAAATACAACCAGGCATCCTAAAAAAAGTCTATTTATTGCTTTCATAATTTTGGAAAATTATTTTTAAATGTAGTGATTCCGTCTTATTATTCTTTTTTGTAGTGTAAAAATTCAAGCTCGTTATTTTTGAAAGTCCGAACCGCTTTTCAAAATCATAACTGATATCGACTAACTGGTTTGCCCTGCCGGTAATGTCCAATTGGTTGGTGATGATATTATAATTGCTGTCCGAAAAAATATGGATGGGCTGCAAATCGTTTATCGAAACCCCGGGATGGTTTTCCGATACGAATGCAACAATTCCCTGCTGGACAATTTCCTTAGCCACACCATCTTTACCGATTGCCTTGTCAAGATTCGCAATCTCATCGCTTAGGTTTTTCACATTTTTCGATTTCATTTTCATGTCTGCTGTCGTTTTCGACAAATCCCTGTTTTCAGCAATAACAAGTGCAAGGGTATGAAAGGAGCGCTTATACGACGCAATACAAAGCATAAAAAAAACAACCAGCAAGGCAGTGAATTTCTTTTTATAAGAATATTGATTAAACATCTTTTATGGTAATTGTAATTTCAAAATGCGATTTGTTGTCCTTATCCTTCTTGAAGCTTTTGATTTCAAAATTCTTAAGCCATGGTGTTTTTTTCAGCTGCTGTATCCATTCGTTGAATGACCCGTCATTATAGGTTTCGCCATTGATCAGGATCTTTTTGGTTTCCAGCTGCATTTTTGCGTTTGCTTTTATTTCCTTATCAACCGGTGCAATTGCCAATCCATTTAATGAGATGTCAGACGGAATGGCATTCATGATCTCGTAGGCATAATACGACAGGAACTTTTTGGATAGAAACCCGGATTCGTTCAGCAATTGCTGCTTTTCGTTTCGCTGGTTTTCCATATCGACAATCAATTGATAAGACTCGTTTGAATACACTTTTTCAAGATTCAGTTTGGCATTTTGCGTACCAAAATATTGGATCAGCGAATAACTGCCCAACAAAGCGGTAAAAAAGAAAATAACCATGGCAATGCCAACTGTATCAAATGCTTTTTTATAAATAATGTCATCCGTTTTCAATGTGGCCGATGTCGTTTTTACGACATTTCCAGGATGCAGGAAAAAATCCAGAAGCGTACCATAAAGCGGTAAAAAAGTACTGGAGACCGTATCAGTCCCAATCAAATAATCCACATTTTCCGGCGTCTCCTTTTTGGAAATCGAAGCCAGTTGGCCCGACTTGAGCTGTAAAAGCAAGTCACCTGATACCAGACTTGCCTGACGGATGGAATCGTAAAGCAATACAGACAATAAAGCGCCTACATATATTCCGGCCAATTGGAAGCCATTATTTTCAAAAAGTGCCCTCGCGTCTTCAACAGCGCTTCTCCTGCAAAAGCTGATAAAACTGTTTTCCTCACTGTCAATCCTTGTAAAATAAATAGCCTCAAGGTCTATATTCTTATACCAACTTGCGTCTGCCTCATTTTTAAAATCCACCGCTTTGGTCAATACCGCTTTGCCATCTACGACCATGATCACCGGCAATTTCATATCAATTGCCTGGCATAGCTGCTCAATCGAAGAAAATGACTGTGTGGAAAGCAACTCAATCTTATTGCGCTTTTTATGGGCAGTAAGCACATGATAAACCTGATCGGTTTCCCCAATCCTGACCCCAATGACATGCAGCTTCCTGATCTTAAAAATTTTCGCAAGGATATTTTCCATTAATATACGACTGTTGGCCTAATGAATATATGCAGTTTTGAATTGCTTTTCCCTTTTTTCTTGCTGCTGAAAAACCATGAAATGACAGGGATTCTGGACAATAACGGCGTGCCGGAACCCGAATTTTCTTTCCTGAGTTCGTCAAGTCCGCCCAACAATATCATTTCGTTGTTTTTGACCCTTATCAGCGATTCGAACCTTTGTGTGGCCTTGCCCGGTGGCGCATTCTCTCCTGCCCTGCCTAAAAAAGAGCTTTTCTCAACAGTGATGGTCAGCGTAACATTCTCGTCTGTAGAAACATAAGGCTTAATGGAGACGCTTAAATTCGCATCAGTCGATTTCCATGTTCCCGATTGCAGGATATCGTTTCCAATGCTATTGGTCAAAAGCCTGTTGTTCTGTTCAAAATAGTAACTGGTTTCGCCAATGGCAAGCTTTGCCTCATGGCCGCTGATGGTGGCAATTTTCGGGGTTGATTCGACTTTTATGATCGAATTATTCTCTAAAAGCTTTAGGTTCAGATAAAAAGCATCAGTAACCTTACCCAGTTTAAAGACGCCAAACCCGTTGAAAGCATTGATCAGGCTGTTCACCGATGTCGAGTTTAATGTCATGTCCTGTGTTGGAAACAGCGTTCCCGACGTTTGCTGCTGGTTGATTTTGTCCAAGCCCGCTTTAAGGCCCGACTGTATATCATAGGATTTGTTGTATTGTACGATAATCACTTCGATCTGAACCATCGGAACCACTTTGTCAATCTGTGCAATGTATAGCCTCAATTCGTCTATGGCCGATTTGGAGCCTGAAACGACGAGTGCATTTAGTTCCACAAACTCCTTGATTTCCACCTTCTCTGAAAATATTTTGGGAAGTGAAGGCAAAACTGCCTCGATTGAGCGGTTCTCAAGCTGGATCAGTTCTGTTGCCCTTAGGCCTTCCGTGATCTGTTCTCCTATCAGGTATAAGTTCTGTTCTTTCTTAAATGTGTATTTTTTTCCTTTGAAGATGTTTTCCAAAAGTTCATCGAATGTAATATGCTCGGCTGATAAGGAGGTTTTCTCATTTTCGGGCTTGTTGTACAGGAAGTAATTGATGTGGAGTTTTTGGGCGGCGTCGGTCAGTAAATCCGCAGCATCTGCGCCATTTGCCTTGACGGTGAGATAACCGGATTTGTCTACGCTGATATCAAAAAAACCCGGAGCATCCGGAGCTGCTTTGGGCTGCCTGGCTTTTGCATTTGGCGCAGCAGAACCCGGATTATCGCTATTATTCTTTTCAATATAATAAAAGCCATTGTCATCCTTCGAAACCACCAGATCATTCGACTTGGTCACCATTTCAATCACCTGATCAAAAGGACGGTTAAGGATGTATGACGTAATGCGCATGTTTTTAACATCGGGTGCCAGAATGAGGTTTTTCCCCGACTTGTCAATGATGGCTTTTGCGACGGCCGAAAGGCTATCGTTTTCAAGTTTTACGGACAGAAAATCGTTCTGGGGATTGTAGTTCACATCAATTGCCTTGGAAAGCTTGCGCTCAATGATTTTTACTTCTTTCCTTTTGCTGAAAGAAATGATATTATTGGTAAAACCAACTTCGAGATCATATTTCTGGGCCAGATAAACGAAAACATCCTTTACCGTAACATCATAAAAGTTATTGACAATAGGTTGGTTCAAATCCATATCCACGTCAATGTTGAGTTGGTGCTCGTCGGCAATTGAGGCAATGAAATCGTGCAATGTTAGTCCGGAGACGTCAATTTTAATCACTTCATTCAATCCTTTTTTCTGCAACGACAAATCATTGAGCTTCCTTTCCAGGTCGCTGGTATCCTGTTGTGCCAAAACAAATTGCGAAGAACACAGAATAAGGATGATATATAAGGCTTTTTTAAACATTATCTATATGTTGATTAGGATGGAATATATTTCTTCTAGCGAGGTTTCTCCTTTTGCCAGAATATCATAGGCTTTGTCCGATAACGATTTGTAATTCTCATCGCTTTCCGACAATTGGGATAAAGTGTTGTTCTTGATGGCTTGGGCCGCAATATGGTCGATAGTCAATACCTCATAGATTGCTGTCCTTCCTTTATAGCCGGTGTGGAAACACTTATTACAGCCCGAAGGCTTGCTGTAGGTGGATATCTGATATGGAAATTTGTAATTCAATGGAAAATCTCCGGCTTGAAATACCGCTTCAGTTTTGCAATTCGGGCAGAGTTTTCTGACCAGCCGCTGCGCAACTGACAAGTTGAGCGTTTCCGAGATCAGATATGAAGGCACGCCCATATCAATAAGCCTTGAAATGGTACCGACGGCAGAATTTGTATGGATGGTCGACAGCACCAAATGTCCGGTAAGCGAAGCCCGGATAGCCATGAGCGCGGTTTCTGAATCGCGTATTTCCCCAAGCATGATGACATCAGGATCCTGCCTTAGGAAAGATTTGAGCGCCGATGCAAATGTGAGCCCGATATCTTCTTTCAGTTGGACCTGGTTGATGCCTCTCAGCGTGTATTCAATCGGATCTTCCACAGTAACGATGTTCCGTTTGCTGTCATTCAGTAACCTGAGCGTGGCGTAAAGCGTAGTCGTCTTACCTGAACCAGTCGGTCCGCTTATTAAAATGATTCCGTTTGGTTTTTTTACCGCTTCGAGGTAATGAAATAGTTCCGCTTCCTGAAGTCCCAGGGTATTCAGATCAATATTGGATGCATCCTGGCCCAAAAGCCTCATGACTATTTTTTCGCCAAAAAGTGTCGGCAATATCGATACCCTGATATCAAATGAACCGGTCGTGATCCGTCCGTCCTGCGGCAGCCTTTTCTCGGTAATATTCAGTTTCGCCTTGATTTTGATTTTGTTGACCAGTTCAAGGTAATTCTCACGGTCTACTTTATATCTTTCGATAAGTTGCCCGTCAATCCTGAACCTGATACGGGAAGATTCTTCGTAGACCTCAAAGTGGATATCACTGCATTTCAAGGATTTCGCCTCGGACAATAATTTTTCAATGAAATCTGCCTTATCAATGCTAAAAGAAGTA
>DATHKH010000085.1:0-4130 GCA_035286325.1 Flavobacterium sp. | reverse complement strand
ATCGTAGATATCGTTTTTCCATCTGCTTTACCGGCAAGTTCGGCCGATGCCAATCCCATGACTTTACCCATCGAAGCCATACCTGATGCGCCATTATCGGCTATGATTTTTGAAACTATCGCTTCCACTTCAGCTTCGCTCAATTGCGCCGGAAGGAATTTCTCAATGATCGCAGCCTGCAGGATTTCAGGTTCGGCCAAATCAGGACGGCCTTGTTCATTATAAATGTTCGCGCTGTCTTTTCTTTGTTTTACCAGCCGCTGAAGCAGTTTTATTTCTTCTTCAGCCGAAATTTCAGCTTTTGAACCCGTTTCGGTCTGCGCCAATAATAAAGCCGATTTGATGGCTCTTAACGACTCTAACGCCAATGTATCTTTTGCTCTCATGGCGGTTTTGATTTCCTCCATGATCTGTGTCTGTAAACTCATAACTTTCCTTTTTTAGGCACTGCGAAGTTAAAAAAAATAACCCAAAAATTCCGGGGAATTCTTGGGTTATTAAAAAGTGGTTATTGCCAATTATTTGCGTTCCATCCAGAAGTAATTATTCCATCCTTCAATCAGGGTTTTTGCATCTTTATTCTTGGTCCTGTCTTGTTTGTCGCCTTGAACAATGCTTCCGCCGCTCATTTTGAAATCGTATAATCTTGGTGACGCTTCGCCCTCAACAGTAATTTTCATTGTATAACTTCCGTCTTTCAATTCAGCAATTTTCAAGAAGTCTTTAGCGCCGATTAGTTTAATAGAAGTATCGAATTCTTCCCATTCTCCTTGCTTAACAATTGCCGTATGTTTGTTTGGTACTGAAATCACTTTCCCATTTTGCATCAATTCAGGGTTCCAGTTTACGCTTTTAGACGTTTTCCTTGCGTCATTAGGATTTGGTTTCAGGTCGGTATGCATCATGTAAAATCCGAAAATGAAATTCCCTGTAGTCTGAGGTGTTACATAAGCCCATTTCTCCCACGGACCGGTTGAATACCATAAAACCCCGCTGGTAGCGTAAGGATCAGTATTTACTTTTTTGGCTACATTAAAATCAAAGGTATAAATCATCTGACCGCCTGCAAAAAAGTCGATACGGTATTTTCCTTCTTTATCAAGCATGATGTCCGAATTATTGGCATCATCCTCATAACTGAGCTGTTTTCCTTCCATGAAGAATTCACTATTAGGATAAACGCCGTCTTTTACGAATTGGTCATTAAAATAGATCTTGGTTGAAGCAACGCCCTTATTTCTGATCATGTCTACTGACTCGCCGGAAGTGCTTTTGTTTGGGACAAAAGTAGCCCTGTAGAAGTTCATTCTTAAATTCCCGTTATCAGATACTTCTGTACCTTTTAACAAAGACAACCATGTGATTGCGGGAGTTTGTGGATACATTTTCCAATCCAGCGATACTGATTTGCCGCCTGAAATTCCGCTTGAAGAAGAACTAGAAGATGAAGATGAAGTTCCGGACGCCGCTTTATTGACTTCATTTGTTGCTGTATTTTTAGCAGCTTTCTTTAACATCCCGCCCAGTTGCGCGTGGGATAACGAACTGATAGAAATCGCTGCTATCAGTAGTAGGGTTTTTTTAGTGTTTTTCATTATTGATTTTTAAAGTTGAAAGTCGACAAATATATAGAATTATGTTAACGAATAAAAAAATAACCCGAAAATCTGAGGAGATTTTCGGGTTAAAATTTTGGTTAATAGCAATTTAATCTACATTGTCATGCAGGAAAGAATTGTTATTTCGCAGTTGCGCATCGTCGTTGCTGTCGGTTCCCAATGACATGCGTGAATTGGAATTGTTCGACTGCGTTTCCGAGATATCAATGCCCGATCTTTTATATGCCGGAACTTTTTCAATCTCGTCAATCTTTGCGGCACCGCTGTGGAATTTGTAATTAAACTCCTTCATTTTTCTTCTTCTGTCGTCTGCGCGGAATTTCAACGTTTCCTCAATGGTCATTTCAACAGGAGAAACATCTTCATATCCTGAGGTGAAATTGGAAGGTATTTCGACTTCTCTCATCGTGATTTTCAACTCGTCGGCAATCGGCTCTTCAACAGCCTCGGCAACAGGTTTCGAATTCAGCAAATCGTTCTCGAGCTCCATATATTCTTCAAGTGAATATTTGATGACGCCATTTTCATTCAATTCCGTCATTGGAACGACCTGAACAGGCTGGTTGACCTCAATTTCCTTCGTCTCATTGGTCAGCTCAAAAAGAATCCTGTTCTCGTCTTTCGGCTCTTCCTTTGCAATCGGCATGTCAAACGAGAAAGCGGCTTGCTCTTCTTTGGCGACAAATTCAGGTTCGCTGACTTTTATCTGCTTCGCCAGTTCGCTTACGCTCGTGTCTTTGGTTTCATTGGTGATGAAAAAATCTTCTTCAAAACCCGTAATTGGCGATACTATTTCAAAAGTCACGTCAAGGTTTTTGATAAATTCAGACGTTGGCACCAAATCCATTTCAAATAGTGGAGTTGCAACAATAGGCGCTTCAGCAACAATCGGTTCTTCTTCCAAAAGGTCAAATACGATTTTATCTTCAGATTTAGGCGCATCGATTTCGAAGTCAAATGCGCTCACAATCTTTTTTGGCATCAAATCGTGCTGTGTCGCTTTTTGGTCGGCTTCCAATGAATGAATGATTTTCTTTGGCTCGGTATTGACGATTTCGCTTTGCTGTTCTACGTTGAAACCAGTTGCGATAATCGTTACCGCAATAGAATCTCCAAGCGTTTCATCTTCACCAACACCCATAATGATATTGGCATTGTGTCCGGCTTCAGCCTGGATATGGTCGTTGATTTCACCGATTTCGTCAATCGTGATTTCGTTGGAACCAGAAACGATAAGCAACAATACGTTTTTGGCACCAGATATTTTGTTGTCGTTCAACAACGGCGAATCCAAAGCAGAAATGATTGCTTCTTTCGCCCTGTTGTCCCCAATCGCCACTGCTGAACCCATAATCGCGGTTCCGCTGTTCGACAAAACGGTTTTCGCATCTTTTAAATCGATATTCTGGGTATAGTGGTGCGTGATGACTTCTGCGATTCCGCGTGAAGCAGTCGCCAAAACTTCATCCGCTTTTGAGAAACCGGCTTTAAAACCAAGATTTCCGTACACTTCCCTTAATTTGTTATTGTTGATTACGATCAGTGAATCGACTTGTTTCCTGAGTTTTTCGACACCGAGCAAAGCCTGGTCCTGGCGTACTTTCCCTTCAAACTGAAACGGAATGGTAACGATACCAACAGTCAGGATGTCTCTTTCTTTTGCCAATTGCGCGATGACCGGGGCAGCGCCGGTTCCGGTTCCGCCGCCCATCCCTGCGGTGATGAAAACCATTTTGGTATTGGTGTCGAGCATTTTTTCAATCTCGGCAATGCTTTCGATAGCAGATTGCTGGCCTACTTCAGGATTCGCACCTGCGCCAAGTCCTTCAGTCAGGTTGACACCCAATTGGATTTTGTTCGGTACTGCACTGTTTTGCAAAGCCTGGGAATCGGTGTTGCAGACAATGAAGTCGACGCCTTTAATTCCCTGCTTGAACATGTGGTTGATCGCGTTGCTTCCGCCTCCGCCTACACCGATAACTTTGATCACATTTGATTGGTTCTTTGGTAAATCAAATGAAATACTTCCGATTTCTGAGTTGCTATTCATAATCTATGGTATTTGTTTTATTTTCTTCTGCTTCTGTTTGTTTGTCTTGACTGTAATTATTCTGCGTTGTCCAAAAAGTCCTTGATCTTATCGACATATTTGTCAAAAAACGACCGTCGTATTTTGGTCTCGGTGGTTTCAGTCTCTTTGCTGTTGACGCTGACTTCGACTTTTGTTTCCACTTCGGTTTCGACCGGTTTTTCATAAAACTGCTCGACGACCGGTTTTTGGATGATGATTGGCGCGGCAATTGGCTCGGCGTCCATTTTCACGGCGCTTTGTGTTTTGTTGCCAATGCTGTTCATCACCAAACCAACGGCTGTCGCGTATAATGGGCTCGAAATTTCCTCATCCGAATTGCCTGCAAGGTGTTCGTTCGGGTAACCGATCCTGGTATCCATTCCGGTGATATATTCGACCAATTGCTTGATGTGCTTTAAGTTGGCGCCGCCGCCTGTCAG
>DATHKH010000084.1:0-34718 GCA_035286325.1 Flavobacterium sp. | reverse complement strand
ATTAGATGAATTTGTTGCGCTTTGCGAAGAACTTTTAACTTTGGTAAAATTAGATCCAAAAGAAATTTTAGAATAATTTCGCCAGCTTATAACAAGGGTTATATTCCAGTCGCTGCCAAATAGAATCCGGAGCAGTTTTTCCTAAAAATGTTTATCTTCACCGAAACAACTCAGTTACATTTGCCGCAACCGAGAATATAGCCCCAAAACGTTGGCAGCAATACTAATCAACATTATCGTTCACGATAAACATTAAAACCTATGTACGACAAAGGAATTACAACAGGTCTGGAAAGAGATTTACGAAATGACGTAATTGCAAGAAAGATATATTTATGTTTTCCAACAAGTGCTTTTATAGGTAAAGAAGAAATAGAATTTGAAGTTATAAGTAGTATAAGTTCACATTTTAGAATTCCATTTGGAAATGTACAAGTCGCTGGATCCGCGAAAACTGGATTTAGTTATTACAAAAGCAAAAAGTTTGTCGTTGGGGAATCGGATTTAGATATTGCAATTATCGATAAAGATTTGTTTATTAATTTTTGTGAAATTGTTCTGAGGGAAACTAAAGGCTTCAAAGATTTAAGTTCCTTCGGTAGAACAAAAGACGGAGATAGCCACTATAATATGTATCGGAATTATATAACTAAAGGAATTTTTCGACCTGATTTAATGCCAACTTGCGAGGCTAAAAAAAAATGGTTTAAGTATTTTAGTAAGTTATCGGAAAAATATGTGGATTTATTTTCAGACATTAACGCAGGAATATATGTGAACGAACAATTCTTCGAGTATAAACAAGCCGATAATATTGACTTTTTTAATAAATAATAAATGATAAAATATAGCGTAAGATCAAGACAATTAGTTGACATAGTGAGCGAAATAAAGCGAAATAAACTCGTATTATCGCCGCCATTTCAACGGAATCTTGTATGGCGAACTGTACATAAAATAGATTTCATCAAAACTATTTTACTTGGATTTCCATTCCCGCAAATCTTTCTAGCAAAAGGAGAGTTAAATGCTGAAGAGTTGACCACAACATCCGTAGTTGTTGATGGCCAACAACGAATGAACGCAATTCTAGAATACATTGATAACGAATATGATGTTGACGGCGTTTTCTATAATGAACTCGAAAAGCCAGTTCGTGATGAATTTTTAAAGTATGAAATCGCAATTATAGAACTAGACATGGAAGCTGACGATCCGAATATAATTGATCTCTTTCAGCGGCTCAACAGAACCTTTTATAGTTTGACTAAAATTGAGAAGCTTGCTACCGAATATGCTTCATCAGAATTAATGCAAGTAGCAAAACTTATTACGGATGAAATTGAACTTTCGGAAGCGGAAAATGTAAAAGATTTTAACATTGCGCCAGAATTTCGTAAGTGGACAAAGAGTGTCAAGTATGATTCAATTGTAGCGTTAATCACTAAGAACGACATATTTACCGCTTATGAGATTACAAGAAAAGTTCCTTTAATGATTACACTTAATGTATTGGGAACTATTGAATTGGGATTCATAAATAGGAATATAAAAGATTCGATGTTAGACGATTATAAAGATAATTTTGAATCAAAAACAGAAGCCGTTACAAAACTTAACAAAGCTGCGGAATATTTCATTTCTCTCAAATTGAAGAAATCAGGGATGTGGTTTAATAAGGCAAATTTTTTCTCTCTACTGATTTTCTTTTACAACAATTTAGATCATCTCGAAGAAGGTAATAGCGATATCATCAAGTCGAGATTGACACAATTTGAAGGTTCTGTCCCTGAAGATTATGCATTAGCTGCAAAAGAGGCGGTTAATAATAAGAAAGAAAGAGTACTTAGAAACAAAATAATTGAGGAATTACTTCTGCAATAGTTTGGAGTACTGCTGCCAACACACGCTAAGCGATCATTGCTGAGTTTATACTAGCCGTTGCTTTTTCTTTCACGAAAAAGCATTATTTTCACCGATAGAACTCAGTCCGCTCAGCCGCAACGTCGCCTAGCGCGAGACCGTTATGTGCCATTTTAAACGACGAGTCGAAAATTCAACAACCATTAAACTTTATAAATATGAAAGCTCTCTTTACAATTTTTCTTTTTTGCTTTGTAAGCAACACTTTTGCACAAATCCAAACGGAGAAATTTGAATACTCGGCAACAGGATTAAATAAATCTATTGTGATTGAAATACCTTCGAAAACTAAAGAAGAGATATTTAATAAGACAATGAATTGGGTAAAGGAAACTTGGACAAATCCTGATATAGTCCTAAAAATGAAAATTGACAACGAAAAAATCAGGGTAGGTTCAATCGCTAAAGGCTTGATTAAAGTAAAAGGATATGCTTTTGATTTAAATTATATAATTGAGATATCTTTTAAAGACAATAAATACAAATTTGATATAATATCATTGACAACAGAAAATACTGCGGATTACTTAAATCTACCTAATTTCAAAACTGAAAAAAGAATGATTAAAAATTTCGGAAGTACACCGACAGATATTGAAAATTATTTCAATGCCTTAAATCAAAATTTGAAGAATTATATTTTAGGAACTAGTGAAGAAAAGTGGTAAAAAAAACGGCACATAACAGCAGCTTGGCGCCATTGCGGCATTTAGTGCAAAATTGTTCGTCTATTTTTCATAACTTCGTTTTCGGTCACCGAAAGTACTCGGCTCCGAAATTGCCGCAACGCTCGCAAAGCTGCGGGACGTTAGCAGCAAGTTTTGAACAACATTTATTTTAAACTTATGAAAACCATCTATTTCTTTTTAATCGTTTTTATTTGTTCATGTCAAAAAGGACAAGTAACTGAATCAAAAAACAAAACGGAAAAAAGTTCCAAAGAGTCTGGAAGCTTGAGAACCGAATTAAAATTTCGAAAAGCAAAGCAAAATGAAATTATTAGAAATGACACTTTAAAATCGCATTACAATTTCAAAAACCTCAAAGAATTAAAATGCGAAACAAAATTCCTAGCAAACGATTATGAGAATGAGAAATATTTCATTCGTGAATATGAAATAAAAATATCAGATACTTTACTAATTAATGTTTTACAAAAACAAAGCAAAGGCGAAGTTGTCGATTATGTATATTTGTATAAAGAAAAAAACTTTAATATCACAAACTATTATGGTAGAATGTTTTCTCGAAAAGCTGATTTCTTCTTCGATTTTGAAACTAAAAAAGCACATCTAATTTCGAAAGACAAACTTTTACTACAAGACCAACCATCGACATGGTGTGGCTTAGCCAATCAAATGGATTTTTTCCAGATAGTTGATTTAAAGAATATGGAAATAGCTCAGTTTGTTGATTATGATACAATTGTAAAATAAAACCTGCTGCTAACAGCGGTTATATTCCAGCGTTAGACTATTAGGCTGCCGGGCGATTTTCTTGCAAAAAATCTTTATCTTCACCGAAACGACTCGGTCACAACCCACAACGACATTATAGCCCGGAAACGTTAGCTGTAACTCTATTAGCATTCCAACTATCATTTAGGCATTTGTAAAAAAACTTATGGAAAAGTTTTGCCATAAAAATCTTTATCGTAATATTGCAATATAAAAATGGGTTTAACCAAAACTGAACACTTTACCGAAAAGCAAAATCAAATCGCTGTTTTGATGAAAGCACTTGGACATCCGGCGCGCGTTGCAATTATCGAATATTTGATGAGTGTTGATACTTGTATTTGCGGCGATATCGTAAAAGTTTTGCCTCTCGCCCAGCCTACGGTGTCACAACATTTGAAAGAACTTAAAAATGCGGGCTTGATTAAAGGAAACATCGAAGGAAATGCAATTTGCTATTGCATCGACGAAAATGCATTAGAAACGCTGCAAAGCTATTTTACATCAGTTTCAACAAACCTTGAGAAAAAGAAAAACAACTGTTGCTAAAATCACTTTACCATGAAACTATCTGAAATTAAAGAAATCCTCAACACTATCGAAACTGTCGATTTCAAATTGGAAAATGGGACTTTTGTTCCTGAACATTTTCACGTTACAGAAATTGGTGTTATCACAAAACATTTTATCGATTGCGGCGGAACTGTCCGGAAAGAAAGAGTTGCTAATTTCCAGCTTTGGGATGCAAACGATTTTGAACATCGCTTAAAGCCAGGGAAACTACAGAAAATCATCGCGCTTTCTGAAGAGGTTTTAGAAATCGAGGATTTGGAAATCGAAGTTGAATATCAATCCGAAACGATTGGCAAATACGATTTGGGATTTGACGGAAAAAATTTCCTATTGCTTGTAAAGAAAACGGCATGTCTTGCAAAAGAGAACTGTGGAAATCCAAAAGAGAAAATACAATTGTCGCAATTAGAAACTTCATGCTGTAAGCCAAATGGAAATTGCTGTTAACTTCTTTCATAAATACAAAAGGCCAATTGTGATAACGACTTCCGTCGTTATTCTTCAAGTGCTTTTTGGTTGGGATGCAAAATTCTGTATCATCAATCTAATTTGGTTACTTGTATAATTATGGAAAAAGTCTTAGTTCTTTGTACAGGGAACAGTTGCAGAAGTCAAATCGCTGAAGGTTATCTTCGTCATTTCTCAAACGGTAAAGCTGAAGTTTTCAGCGCCGGTGTGGAAACACACGGCGTGAATCCAAAGGCAATAGCTATAATGAAAGAAGATGGGATTGATATTTCAAATCATACGTCAAATAACATCGGCGAATATTACGGTATCGATTTTGATTTCGTCATCACGGTTTGTGATAATGCAAAAGAGAATTGCCCTTTCTTTCCAACCAACGCGAAAAAGTTCCATCACAATTTTCCCGATCCGGCCAAAGCAAGCGGAACTGGAAAAGAAATTCTTGATGAGTTTAAAAAAGTGCGTGATATGATAAAAGTGTATTGCGAAAGATTTGTTTCGGAAAATATCCAGAGCTACAGCTAACAAGGGTTTAAATCAATCGCTGGCAGTGAAAAACCGTTACATTTTTCCATCAAAAATCTTTATCTTCACCGAAACTACACAGCTCGAAATCACGCGACTAGATTTAAGCCCCGGACGTTGTGCGCAATTTAATGGGCAATCTGCTCCAATGGAATTTTTGCAGTTTTACGCAATAGGAACGCAAAAAATAAGCTTCACTTTCGTGCTCAGAAAACGCAATTGGAACACAGTGATTTTTTTATAAACAGCGCATAACAGCGGTTATATTTCAGTCGCTACTTTTTAGATTGCCGTTGCAATTTATTTCAAAAAAACTTTATCTTCACCGAAACAACTCTGCTCCTTTCGCCGCGACCGAAAATATAGCCACGAAACGTTGGCAGCAATACATTTCAGCAATAAGGTAAATTTGAACTAAAAAACTTATGTATACAGGAAACATTCTTGATCCAATTCATGGATTAATTAAATTATCAGAAATTGAAAAATGGATTTTATCGCAGAAGCCTTTCAATAGGCTTAGAAGAGTAAAACAAAACACATTTTTATATTTAGTCTTTCCAAGCGCCAATCATACAAGATTTGAACATTCAATTGGTGTGATGCATTTAGCTTATCAAGTTTACAACAATGCGAACGAAAATTATGAAACAGGCGCATTTAAAAAAGAAAAATATAAGGTTAAGGAAACTACAGGATTTCAATTTTGTTCCGTTAGCAAAGCTTTAGGTAAAAATGAAGTTATCATGGTTCAAGAACTAAGATTAGCTGCTTTGCTGCACGATGTTGGTCACGGTCCGATGTCACATAAATTCGACCAATACACAATAACCGGTAGAGAATTATTGAATATTATAAAAACTGATTCCGACTTAATGGTTTATGAAAAATCGTTTGCGAACCTACTAAAAGGGAAAGAAGCAAAAAAAATTGAACATGAAGTTATTTCATGTGTTTTTATAATAAAATTAATCGCAAATTTAAAACGAGTTTCAGAAGATTCAGAAGGTAAATTTAATGAGGCGCAAAAAAACCTTATCAAAAAAATACATCCAGCAAGAATAATAAAAATGATTGAACCTGAATTCGATGCTATCAAAAAAATTGAATTTAACAATATAGATTATACCGATTACTTTAATTCAATTATTTCAAGTTTTCCACTTGATGCAGATAGAATGGATTATTTATATAGAGATAGTTATTTTTCAGGAGTAAAATATGGTTTCTATGATTTAAGCAGAATTTTAATGTCTTTTATTCCTGTACTAGAAGAAAATAAAGTTTCGTTGTGTATCAAAGAAAGCGGAATAGATTCTGTAATTAGATTTATACAATCGAGAACGCATTTATATAACCAAGTATATTTTCATAAGACAAATCGAGCCGCTAATGTAATGCTAGATTTTGCGTGTCAAAAGTTAAGCAAAACCACATCAATCATTGTTGCAAAAGATTATAAAGAATTAGAAGATTTTTATTGGAAAAATTCGGATGAACTATTTATTTGGAATACTTTGATGGGAAAGATTGATTCCAAAAAAGAATCAGAAGTTCTAGAGGAATTACTAAACAGAAAGCTTTGGAAACGTGTTTATCAAAAGAAAATTGTAACAACTCCTGCTGAAAAAAATGATATTGCAAAAAAGCTCAAAGACATTAAATCAAAAATATCTACTGTTGTCATTGAATTGGAAAAAGTTGGAATAGATGTCGCAGTCGATACTTTTCCAAATAAAGTCTTTAAAGATTATGAAAAATCAACTCTAAAAATTGCAAAAAAAATTGACAGTGATTATAAAATTGAAACTGATTGGAAAACTTTTAATAAAGAACTTAAAATACTCGAGTATGAAGTTTTTATGTTTAGAATTTATCTAAGAAGACAGTTCAATACTCCAAAAATGTTTACTGAAAATAAATCTAAAGTCTTAAGTCAATTTAAAGAAGTGATAGCTATTTTAGATTCAATTCAATAGGTACTGCTGCCAACAGGGGTTATATTCCAATTGCTAACTGATTAGGTAAAAAGTGCATTCATTTTTCATATCTTAGTATCGTTAACCGAAACTACTCTGCTCCTATTTTCGCAACCGAAAATATAGCCACGAAACGTTATGCAAAATTTAAATCAATTATTGTGAAAGAAATAAACACACCACAAGATTATAAATCAATTTTTTCAGAAAGTATATCTCCTGAAAATAAGGCTATAGATAAAAGGATTTTATTTGAAACCCTCCAACAAGCATTAAAGGTTAGAGAATTTGAAATTGAACTTTATTGGAAACGTGCAAATTATTTTTGGGCTTTCAATGCTGCATCATTCGCTGGTTATTTTGTGGTAATAAGTTCTGACAATATCAATCAATATAAAGAGCTAACAATCATTGTTTCAATAATTGGAATAATATTTTCGTTAGGTTGGTATTTGGTAAATAGAGGAAGTAAATATTGGCAGGAAAACTGGGAAGAACATGTTTCTATGCTTGAAACCGAAATTATAGGACCATTATTTAGAACAGTAATAAATCCGAAGAGATATTCTTTTAAAAAATTAAGTCAAGGTTATCCTTTTTCAGTTTCCAAAGTCAACCAAATTTTGAGTTTAACGGTATTGCTCATTTGGGTTTATATTAGTATTTATTCTATAGACTTTACTTTCGATTTTCCTTATTTTGACACTTATGCTAAAGAAATAAATCTCGTTTCATTTTCTGTAATAATTTTGACATGCCTGATACTATTTTGGAAAAACGCGGAAAGCAGCTTATCAAAAGATATAAAAAGTAAAAAAGATAATGAACCAAAAATGATAGTAAGGTAAACTTCGCCTAACAGCGGTTATAATCCAGCGCTTTCTTTGGTGGTTCCGAGTGATTTTCATTCAAAATATTTATCTTCACCGAAACAACTCGGTCGCAAACCACGCCGAGATTATAGCCCATGACGTTAGCAGAGAGACATTCAACTTAGTAGGTAAAAAACTTCAAAACACTAGGGTAATCCCTACCTCCGTCCATTTTTTAAATCAGACTTTTACTCTATGTAAAACTTAAATTTAAAATTATGACACTAGAAACTATCGCAGGGATTTATGACATCGACGAGTTAGCAAACCAGTTGAAATCTGTAATTGAATCAAAAAATCCATTGAAATATATGGATGAAAACATTAATTGGGCCATCGATAAAGATGTAGAGCCAGAAGCTAATATGGATATAACTTTTTCATCCAAATTTTTAACTGAAAGTAGTATGGAAGCTTGGAATCCGTTCAAAGGAATCATGAATTGGTTGAGAAAAAGTAGAATCGCAAAGAGAGTGAAAAAAATTCTCTGCAGTATTGTTGCGAAAATCCAAGAGTTAATTGACGAAGGAGCTGAATTGAAGAAAATTCTTGGTGTCGCTTTGGCAGCAATAATCGCTGCATTAGGACTTGGAGCAATTAATCCGGTATTACTTACAGTGCTGGTTGGACTTTTAGCAACTGCAATATTAGACGGTATAACCAACTTTTGCGCAGTGTAGCATAAATTTAAAATTTAGATAAAGATCGCGGCGAAAGTTGCGATCTTTTTGTGTCCAGCTGCTAACAGCGGTTATATTCAGTCGCTACTTTTTAGATTGCCATTGCAATTTCTTTCAAAAAAACTTTATCTTCACCGAAACGACTCTGCTCTTTTCGCCGCAACCGAAAATATAACCCCGAAACGTTGTGTGCAATGTTAATAAACTCTTGAATTATGTTTGAACATCCCGCAAATAATTACAGGAATTACCGTGCGAAATATTTTGCAATAGCTAATAAACATGGCTTTAAAACTGCATATTACATTCTTGAAAAAGATAAAGATCAATTTAATATGGATTCGAGAGATTATGCAGGTTTATTGGGAGAATTGATTTTCTTTGAGAAACATATCGATGACATGGATTTAAATCCAACTTTAGATTATGGTGATCATTGTGATTTTCGAGGAATTTTTAATGATGGACAAGCGAGATTTGACGTAACCACAAATTTAGATTACAAAATACTTGAAGATTATGAGCCGTTTCAGAAAAAAGGAAAACCTTATTACATCGCTCTAATCGATACTTCAAATAAAAAAGTTGAGCGAATTGTAGATATTAATATTCCTTTTTGCCCGAAATGTGGAGGAAGGCTGATTAATACTGCAATAATTGAAAACATCAAATACACAAAACAAGGTACGCCTACACAAACAGAAAGAATAATTAAAATATGTTCAAATGACTTATCGCATAATCAAAATTATGAATCGTTTGAATACTTCATTTCATCTATAGGTGATGAAATCGAATTTTTATATGAACAATATGGTGATTTTAATCCTGGTGAATTGAATAAACAATTACTAGATCTCCCAAGAAAGCATGGAATAAATAATGCCTTATTTTTTTCGAAAAAAATTGATGATAAAATACATGCTTGTGCTCAAGAAGTTTACAAAACCACAAGTAAAGATGGAGACGGATTTTGGGAAACAAAACTATTTTGGACAACCGATTTAGTAGATAAAACATATCCAAATGGATTTGGTGAATTACTTTAAGTACAAACACAGCACATAACAAGGGTTAAAATCAATCGCTAAACATTTGAGTAAAAGTTAGTTTGTTTTTCTTAACTTGCTGTCGTTCGCCGAAACTACTCGGTCACAAAACCACAACTAGATTGTAGTCCCGAAACGTTGTGCGCTATAATCACATCCAACAAAAATGAAACAATATATATTGAGTATAACTTTCCTTCTAATGTTTTCTTGTAATAAAATAGAAAGACAAAATAATATCTCCAAAAGTAAAACAACTCCAAAAACAGAAACTGTTTCTAAAGATAATACAGATTTAAAAAGTATTGAGGATATCAGTCGTCCAAATAAAAGCGAAATCCTAAATCCTAAATATGACGCGAATTTAATTTTCGGGATTTGGACAAACGATGTAAACGGTCCGCATGCAGATTTTGAAATAACAAAAAAATATTTCTTTGTTGTAGATTATGATGGGAATGGCGAAATGACATATCTCATAAATAATGATTCCCTGAAAGTATTTTATAATGATTTTATAAGTGTTGGCATTATCACAAAAGCAACAAAAGATAGTTTGTCTATAAATTGGGATAATAACGGAATTTCAAATTACGTGAAGTGGACTAATTAATTACAGCGTACAACAGCGGTTATATTCCAGTTGCTGCCGAATAGAATCCGGAGCAGTTTTTCACGAAAAATCTTTATCTTCACAAAACAACTCTGCTCTTTTCGCCGCAACTAGATTTTAGCCCTGGAAACCTTAACGGTCATTGTAGCGGGCAAGCCATCTAATCCTAACTGTCTGACAATTCAAATTCTAAATTTGTAAATCAGTTTGATAAGACAAAAATATTTACTTTCTAATATTTTCTAAAAACGATAATATTTTATTGTTTATCAATAATTATTTATTATATTTGCGATATAATTTAAAATTCCAAAATCATTATGAAAAGAATTTCAATACTATTTCTTCAGGCAGTCATCATGCTTATCGGCATTGTGGCACTTGCCATTTTGATCCGGCTTCCCTTAACCGAGGGAAGAGCCGCAAACTTAGACTTGTTCAGCATTTACTTTGACCCGTTCATCTTGTATGGATACGCAGCATCAATCGCTTTTTTTGTTGCACTGTACAAGGCGTTCAAATTACTTGGATACATCGGACAAAATAAAGTATTCTCATCAAACTCTGTTATGGCCTTAAAGCGTATAAAGTATTGTGCAATCGTATTAAGTATTTTAATTGTGGCGGCAGGGCTATACATAAGGACGTCCCATAATAAAGATGACGATCCGGCAGGTTTTCTTGCCATTTGTATCGTGACTACTTTTGCTTCTATCGTAGTTGCAACTGCTGCGGCAATATTTGAAAAAATCTTGCAAAATGCCATAGATATGAAATCTGAAAATGACTTAACAATTTAAGCTATGCCAATCATTGTAAACTTAGACGTGATGATGGCAAAACGAAAAATTTCTCTGAATGAACTTTCTGAAAGAGTTGATTTGACATTATCTAACCTTTCTATCTTAAAGACGGGGAAGGCGAAAGCAATTCGTTTTAGCACCTTAGACGCAATTTGTAAAGCATTAGACTGTCAACCCGGCGACATTTTGGAATATGTAAGCAATGAAAAAACAACGAACCGCTAACAGGGGTTATATTCCAGTTGCTGCCGAATAGAATCCGGAGCAATTTTTTCCTAAAAATGTTTATCTTCACCGAAACGACTCTGCAATATTTGTCGTAACCGAGAATATGCCCGAAAACGTTAACGGCAAGTTTACAGCACCCGAGTGAAGCTAAACCAACCGAAAATTCTATATTTTATATGAACGTACAAGAACAAATCAGAGAGTATATTACTAGTCAGTCTGAACCAAAACGCAGCGATATGCAAGAGTTGAATCGCATCATTCTGGAAGTAATGCCAACATCTAAATTATGGTTCCTGGACGGCAAGGACAGTGAAAATAAGACTGTTTCTAATCCCAACATAGGATATGGACTTCACACCATAAAATATGCTGATGGAAAAACCAGGGAGTTTTATCAAATCGGTCTCAGTGCAAACACAACCGGAATCTCTGTCTATATCCTTGGTATCGACGATAAGGCATACTTAGCCAACACGTATGGAAAAGAAATAGGCAAAGCGAGCGTGACCGGATATTGCATTAAGTTCAAAACGCTGAAAGATATAAACATTGAAATACTTGAAGCGGCAATACGATATGGGTTTGAGGCGCAGAATGAAAAAGGCGGGCTAATGAAATAATTAAACTTTTAAATGCAATTGGCTGTCAATGTGGAATTGCACAGCCGCGAAACACTGGACGTCATTGTAACGAACCACCAAATTCAGGGGTTCAAAATAAAATTTAAAAAAAACGAAAAAAATTTGCGCAATCAAATAGTTGCGCCTATATTTGCAACCATGTAATTGCATTTTTGATTTTATGGAAACAAGACGAGATGTATTCCAGGCAATAGCCGACCCGACGCGAAGAGCAATCTTGCTTTTGCTTGCCTCACACGCAATGACACCGAATGCACTGGCAGAAGAATTTCATACCAGCAGACAAGCGGTTTCAAAGCATATCCAGATTCTTACAGAATGTGAGCTGGTAAAACAAGAACAAAAGGGAAGGGAAATCTATTATCACTTCAATGCCGACAAAATGAAAGAGATTGACAAATGGTTAAACCAATTCAGAGAACTTTGGGAAACCCGATTTAACCAACTCGACGATGTATTATCAACAATTAAAAAAAATAAAAAATGAACAACAATTTGCTATTTGATTTTACCGTTGACAAAGCAACAAAAACGGTAGTCATAAACAGAGAATTTGCCGCTGAACTTCCGCTGGTATGGGATGCTTTTACCAAACCTGAAATACTCGATCAATGGGTCGCACCTAAACCCTGGACGTCCAAAACAAAATATATGGATTTCAAAGTGGGTGGACGACGATTCTATGCTATGGTAAGCCCCGAAGGACAAGAGCGTTGGTCCATTCAGGAATATACTTCCATTACTCCGAAAACCCATTTTAAAATGTTGAATGCTTTTGCAGACAAAGATGAAAACCGGGAATTGCCAGGCTCTGAATGGGATTATAATTTCAGCGAACAAAACGGAAAGACAAAAGTCAGTATTACTATTTACAATGAATCACTTGCCCGTTTGGAAAAGATGATTGAAATGGGTTTTACAGAAGGATTCAAAATGTCTATCGATAACCTCGAAAAATTACTGGCAACTTTATCGCAAAAATGATTTTCGTTTTCAAAACATCTGTCAAAACTAAAACGCAGGTGCAGCAACTCCAACCTCATATTGACAAAATACTGCCAAATGCAAAATGGAATTTTGACCTTGAAGACATCGATAAAATTTTGCGTATTGACAGCGAAGAAAATATCGCTTTGATAATCATAAATTTGCTGGAAATCCATGACTTCGATTGCGAAGAATTAGAATAAAAACAATCAAGAAAACAACGAACGGCCAAACAACGCTAAGCGCGCAGGTATAGTTCAGTGTGGATTGTATGTAATTCAGAGATAATAAAAAAGCCTTTGAACGATTATTCAAAGGCTTTTTAGATGTAGCTAATCTTCGGCTACAACAATAAGCCTGTCTTCACTGGTAAAGGTAATTTCTTTGCCTTTTTGCGGGCTTATCGTTACGCCATACGCATTTTTACTGTCAAAAGCCTGTGCCTGTATGCGGTAGCCAATCGCAATTTCGCCTTTGCGGCGGGCGCTCTCAAGCAGTGTATAAAAAGTGGTTTTTTCTCCGGGCTTTATATAATTTACCACTGGCTTCAGGTAAATTTCGCTTCCTTCGCTGTCTAACAGGTCTTCAAAAACCTGCATCAGTTTTTTATTTTCAGATACCTGGCTCATCATAAGGCTTATCAATTTGTCGCTTACAATAAAATCATCGGCTTTAGTGACTTCAGCCAGGTCTCGGTTGCGCAGATCCAGCATTTCACTTACAATTTTCAGGTCGATATTTTTTTCTTCACAAATACGGCGCAGGTGCAGCAGCGTGATCAGGGTGTTGGAGTCGGCCTCCTGCATCTCGAGGTCGTCTTTATAGCACAATACCTGCACACTGTTGTAGCCGGTAACATCCAGGCTGTCCAGTACATCTTTGGCAGTAGTATCCATGTGCGCAAATTCGATTTTTATGTTTTTGAGCTCATTGGCCACTTCGGCTACCTGGCCGGCATAATTGCCAAATGCAGAAACCACTTTGATATAAGATCCCGCTCCTACATAATTATCCAGTTCGCGGATAATAATCTGGGCACGGCCATTCCAGCCCAGGAGCAGTGTCCTTTCGGCACCAGGGTGTTCACTTTCGCCATTTACGATAATCGAATCATCAATGGTGAATTGCGGGTTTTTGTTTACAATAAGCGTGTCATCATCTTCGGTAATGGCAATAACCTTATCGCCGGACTGCAATACATATTCCATAGGCGGATTTACCTTCACGGCTCCATCGGCATATTGCAGCCCCAGTACGGTAGAATCTTCGTATGCAAAAAGGCTTTCGGCAAATGTCTTGCCTACCAGCAGCTTTTCTTCGTTAAAATAGATCTCGGCACCATCAAAGTCCATTAACTCCTGATACACTATGCTCAGGCCGCTCTGGCGGGAAGTTTGTACCATAATGCGCGATATAACATCATCGGTAAGTATAAGCTCAACCTCATTCTTGCCCACCATGCGTGCGACTTCAAGGCTCTTCTTATCCTTTATTTCGGCAACAATATGATACGGCTCACTGCGGCGGTTCGGGTTATTGGTAATCGCCAGGATTGTTTTGATGGTCTGAGAGTCGGCATTGCCCGTTTCAGGTGCCATGATAATGATCGATTTGGAATCGTATGGGTTGGCTATATTAAGGTCGGTAAGGTCGTTTGGCGAACCGCTCCTGCAAATCACTTTCATATTTTTAAGGTCGCCTATCTTGTCGCGTATTTCGTCTTCCATTTCTACCTTATCCTTATCGGCAAGGATTACGATACGCGGTTTTTTCTGGTTTTCGCCGGCAATACAAAGTTCTGATATTATGGTAAAAACCTTAGATGACCAACCCAGTATGAGCGTGTGGTCTTTTTCTATAACAAAGCTGCGGCCTTTGCGCATTTCTTCGAGTTTGCCTTCTATGCCGCTGCTCAGTACACCGATAAGTGTGGATATGATGAAAATACCACCCAGCGTCACACAAAATGCCACGATGCGAAAACTCCAGCCTTCATCGCCGCCCATGGTACCGCTGTCGAGGGTGCGCATAAGGCTTTGCCATGAACCTTCCACAAATCCCATCGCAGTGGCGTCGCCTGGCCCGATTCCGAAAAGGTAAATAACGAAGCCTGCCAATATAACAACGAGTAGCGATAATAAGCCCAATAAGGCGATCATGGCCATAGGGCCTTTGCTCATAAGGTTGTCAAATTTGTAACGCAGTTTATTGCCGGAGGTAATTTTGGTCATCGTTTTATGGTGTTAATGGTTTTTGGTTCGGTTGTATTGGATATTGTTAAATGAAAAATAAAGGCGGACGGGACATAGAATGTTTTTGGCTTAAATTTCTAATTTTAGTTATGTGGGTAAATTTAGCCAAAAAAGTATAGGAATATAATTTATGTTAAAAAAACAATGCCGTTAAAAATGACAGGGTCGGATGCCGTTTGATTTTCCTTCTAAAAATCTCTATCTTCAGCGAAACAAGACTTTTGCAATCAATGCCGATATCATAGCCACGAAACGTTGTGCGCTATTTATTGTCCATTGATTTAAGGAGGAAAACAACATATGCTTCTGTTTGTTGCCTACTCTTTAAAAATTCAGTTTTCGGCTTCTCTGTTTGACAGGTCAGCAACTGCTTGCCTGCTTCGCCATTTTTTTTAATGTTTTCTTTTAAGTAAAAGCTTTTGAAGATCCATGTTGGCGTCTAAACCAACATCATTGAAAAATTTTAAAGTTCTTGTTTTATTCAGGAGCTTTTTTATTTACCAAACAACACAACACAGGTCATCATGCATCACTGGATTTTCGGCTGCCGGTCGCAAATCACACCGAAATTATAGCCGCGAAACGTTATACGCCATTCCTGAGCAAACCGCAGAACGATATTATTAACATAACATATTTTCAATTCTTAGAAAAAAAAATAAAAAAATTGTAAGTTTGTCAAATGACATATTTCACAGCAGACATACTAGAAAAATATTCTATTTCCCAAGACCAGCTTCAAGAATTTTTGGCTTTAAACTCAATTGTCGCAGAAGGAAATGTCATCGACGAAAATGCATATCATTTGGCAATCGATTTTTTTAATAATGGTCGTTTGCCATCAAAGGCGGTAAATGTGGACAAGATTAAATCTAAAATAAAACCTTCAAAATTAGCATATCAAACAAAAGATAAACGCATTTTAATAGAACAAGAAGATGTTATTGCATTTCTTAAAAAGCAACCTAGTGACAGTGTTGATTTAATTGTAACTGATCCTGCCTATTCGGGAATGAATCAAATGCTTAAATTAGGAAAAGGTAAAATTATAGGAAAATATAATGACAAGGGAGACGGGCAAAAATGGTTTGACGAATTTCACGATACTGAGGAAAATTATGAAATATTTTTAAATGAATGTCTAAGGGTTTTGAAACCCAATAGGCATATCTATTTAATGTTTGACTCATATTCATTGTTGACACTAGGCCAGGTTGTAAGGAAAGTATTTGATGTCAAAAATATTGTCGTCTGGGACAAAATGAATATTGGATTAGGTCATTATTTTAGACGCAGGCATGAATTGATTATGTTCGCAAGTAAAGGAAAACGGCCATTAAACTCAAAAGATATTCCAGACGTTTGGAGAATTAAAAGGGTTACCAGCATGAAATATCCTACTCAAAAACCAACTGAAATTTTTGAAATGATGTTAGCCGGAAGCTCCAGGAAAGATTTTGTTGTTTGTGATCCATTTTTAGGAAGCGGTTCATCTGCAATTGCCAGCATAAAATATGGCTGCAAGTTTATTGGTTGTGATATCGCTGCATCATCGATAGAAATCGTTACCGAAAGAATTAAGACATTTTTAGACACAAATAAGGACAATTTACAAAATAAATCTTTGTGTGAAGATGATTTAACAATGAAAAAAATATTGTCTAAAAATGACTCATCTATCTAAAACAAGACATCTTTTTGCATTTACATCGCCCAGAACGATTGAAAAAATAATTCCTGAAATCAGATTATTATCTCAAAACTTTGCAGGTCAGAAATGGACAACCAAAATTCAAGGAGAATTCTATGAAAATCTTTTTTCATCTGATTTTTTTGAAGGAGAAAGTAAAGCAAAAGATATTGGATTCGCTGCAAGAGACAGAATTACAAGAGCACCAAAAGCTTTAGGTTTTATTGACTTGAAGCCAACAATCCAACTCACAGAAGTCGGTAAACAACTTATTACTGAAAAACGAAGTAATGAAATTATAACCAAGCAATTATTGAAGTTCCAACTTCCGTCACCATATCATACAGATAAACACAATCGGTTTTTTGTTAAACCATATTTAGAGTTTTTGCGATTGGTAAAAACTGTTGGCAGTTTGTCAAAAACAGAAACTGCTCTATTTTTTCTTCAACTTACCAAAATCAATAAGTTTGATGACGTTGTCACTAAAATCAACCGATTCAGGGCAGATAAAGACAAGTGGCAAGGGAACAGGAAGCTATTTGTTGAACAATGTTTTGTAAAAGAAATAAGCGAAATTTTTGCTGAAGAAATCGAGAATAATAAAACCGGGACAAGAGAAAGCAGTGACAATTCTTTTGCAAATTTTGTGAAAACAAAAAAGCAGAATATGGGCGATTATGCGGATGCATTCATACGTTACATCCGGTCAACCCAATTAATAACCTTTCAACCCAAAACATATAGAGTAATAATCTCACCTTCAAAAATTGAAGAGGTAGATTTTATTTTAAATAATATAGAGAGAAATCCCATTTCATTTAAATCAGAAAGACAATTTAAGGATTATCTTTTTTCTGCTGCAAACATCCTGTTATTTAACGATAATCGCGAATTGCTAGTCCGTAAACTCCGAAAACTGAATGTGCCCTTCGACGACAGCTTCACTCTTGAAGAACTAAAGGATTTTCTTGACTTTTCTGAGGAAAAAATTAAGAATGAGAAAATTCAGGAAACTTCTTTGCAATTAAAAAATTATAAAGAATTTGATGATATTCTTGATGTATTTGAAAAAATTCAAAAACGAGAAATCCCTGATCCACCATTGTATCTGGAATGGAACGTTTGGCGATCAATGACGATGATAAATTATGCCATTTCAGTAAATGGCAACTTTACGATTGATACTGATGGTGTTCCATTAAATACCGCATCAGGCAATAAAGCGGATATTGAAATTGAGTACGAAACTTTTAAAATGATAGTCGAGGTAACTTTATCATCGGGCAATACACAATTCAACATGGAAGGTGAATCCGTCGCAAGACATTTTGGAACAATGCAAAATGCCTCAGAAAAACCGGTTTTCTGTTTCTTCATCGCCCCAAAAATCAGTGACGGGGCATTGGCGCATTTCTTTAATCTAAACCGCTTACACACCAGAGCTTACGGCGGCAAAACAAGAATCTTACCGATGAATGTCACAAATTTTGTACAATTTATCACAACAGCAAAAAACACTAATTTTTCAAATTCAAAAACCCTTCACGACTATTTGGACAATCTGATCAATCAGAATCAGAATATCGAAGATGAAGTCATCTGGTTTGATAATATCAAACGATCCATTGAAAGTTGGTCAGCCTAGAAAATAAAAGGGGATGTGCAGTATGATAAACAGTCAGCAAAATAATAACATCACAAAATAAAACACAATAAAAATGAAAAAAGTAACAGGAATCGGGGGCATTTTCTTCAAATGTAAAGACCCAAAAGCAATTAACGAATGGTATAAAACACACCTTGGGTTTGACACAACTCCGTATGGAACAAGCTTTGAATGGCTGCAAAGTGGCGACAGCACGAAAAAGGGACTTACCCAGTGGAATCCTTTTCCGGAAAACACAAAATATTTCGAGCCTTCAGCAAAAGACTTTATGATAAACTACAGGGTGGATAATTTAGAAGCATTGGTAGAAGAATTAAAAAAGGCAACCGTAACCATCCTGGACAAAATTGAGGCATATGACTACGGAAAATTTGTTCATATTTTAGACGGTGAAGGAAATAAAATTCAATTGTGGGAGCCAAATGACTAGCATCGTATTTTCATTAAAAATCTATATCTTCACCAAAACCAGAACTAAGAATGACCGAACAAATCGAACATAGACTTCCAGTACACTTATTGGAAAAAAGCATTAGAAGCGGAAGCGAATATGGTTGGCGCCAAAATGATTTTTTGGATGTCATTGAAGCCGCGCGAAAACTTCAAATCGCAATTGAAGGCGGGCAAATCCAATACGTTTTTGATGAAGGAACTTGCGAATTGCATTGGCTGCATTATTATACCGATGAAATGAAATCTGGCGAAAATTGGGCCAACTACTGTAATAGGACAGCCAAAGAATGTGTTGAAAAATTCAAGAAAATTACTGGCGAACGAAATATCGAAAAAGAAGCTTTGGATAATTTTAGCCTGGTAAAAGAAAATTCCGAAAATGGAATTATACTCGATAATCACAAAGTCTTTATTATTTCTTTTGAGGATAAAAAGCCAGGCACAAACGCTAACGCGGATAATAGTGCATCGCAACGGAAATAGGGTTTATTTTCATTATAGTGCGAAAACGTTATGCAAAACGCTCAATAAAATTAAGACAATTTAATTATGAGCGCATTTTATAATAATACGCGAAGTTTGCGCAAAAACAACTTATAAATTTGAATTATTAAAGATGACTAAAAAACACTTCCTTCTTTTTGTGCTCATTTTGTTAGGATCAAGCTATAATTTGGCAGCGCAAACCCAATTAGAAATGAACAAGGCAGCAGATGCAGAATATAAAAAAGCAGATGCCGAACTGAACAAAGTCTATAGACAACTCGTGGAAATGCTCGATAAAAATGGAAAGCAAATGTTAATCATAGCCGAAAAAGACTGGTTAAAATTTCGCGATTCCCATTGTAGGTTCAATGCCTCACAATTTGACGGAGGAAGTATCGAGCCTTTAATATATTCAACCTGTCTCGAAGAATTGACACGAAGAAGGATTGATGAAATTAAAGCAAGTATAAAAAGCAGGGATTTATAACGCATTGCCAACATTTGCATTGCCCATATCCATTTCCGCATCGGGGAATACAAAATCATTTTCTGAAAAATCGAGGATTTCTGCAGTTGACACATACTTTGTAATTTCGTCAATGCCTTTAATCATCAAAAGCTCGGTCGAATATTTCCGGCTATTGGCCAAAACCAATCCGTCTTTTGACAGCCTGAAAAAATATTTACCCGCAGCGTTCCTGACTTTTGTAAATGTGAATAATACCAGGTTTTCTGTAAACCAGGTAATCATCAGTGTGCAATCTGATTTTTGCTTAAAACTTATGCTCGTAAAAATGGTCTTCCCTTTTCTTGATGCAAAAATAAATTTATAATCTCCGTTGTATCGTTTGCTAATGACAAATGTTCCCAATCTGAATGCTTTGATTTTTAAAATCCCAAATCTAAACAAATGCGACAGAATTCCGACCCAAAAATTGAGCGCATTTCAACTTTAACAAATCGGAAACCGATTAGGACATTGCACAATTTTCCTTCGAAAATCTTTATCTTAGCGGAAGCAACGCATTTAAATTCGCGACGACATCAGCGTTTTAACAAATGCTATGAATCCCAACAAGTTATTTAAAATATCCAACCAATGAAACGCTTCCCGATTGTTATTCTTCTACTCCATTTCAATTTAATCCATGCACAGCAAAATTTGGTTCAATATGTAAAACCCATTATTGGTTCAGAAAAAATGGGACATACTTATCCCGGTGCAACTGTGCCTTTTGGTGTGGTGCAATTGAGCCCGGAAACAGATACGATTTCTTATGAATTAAACGGAAAATACAATGGCGATGTCTACAAATATTGCGCAGGATACAAATATGAAGACAAGACAATTGTCGGTTTCAGCCATACGCATTTGAGTGGCACCGGACATTCAGACCTTGGCGATTTTTTAATTATGCCGACGCAGGGAAAACTCCAATTAAACCCCGGAACGGCATCCAATCCCAAGAATGGCTATCGTTCTGCATTTTCCCATTCCAATGAAACTGCAGAAGCCGGTTATTACAAAGTCAAACTCGACGATGATGATATCCTTGCGGAAATGACAGCAACAACCAGGGTTGGCATGCACCAATATACATTTCCAAAATCGGATGAAAGCCATATCATACTCGATTTAATGTCCGGGATTTATAATTATGAGGAGAAGAATGTTTGGACTTATGTGCGCGTCATCAATGATACTTTGGTTACCGGTTACCGGCAAACAAATGGCTGGGCACGGACCCGAACGGTCTATTTTTCGATGTCATTTTCAAAGCCGTTTATCAGTTACGGGCAAAAAAATTATGATGACAAACAGCCTTACAAGGGCTTTTGGGGGAAATTCGACCAGACTCAAAATTTTCCGGACATCGCCGGAAAAAAAATCAGGATGTTCTTTGATTTCAAAACCGAAGAAGGTGAAAAGATAAAAATAAAATTGGCCTTGTCCTCCGTAAGCCAGGACAACGCATTGGAAAATATGCAATCGGAAATTAAAGATTGGGATTTTGAAAAAGTAAAAGCCGACGCCCGGAAACTCTGGAATACCGAATTAAATAAAATCACCATCAATGCTTCCGAAGATACAAAGGTGAATTTTTACACCGCGATGTACCATATTTTCATCAATCCGACAGTGTATACTGATGTCAACGGACAATACAAAGGCTTGGATCAAAATACCCATGTCGCGGATGGATTTGTCAATTACTCCACGTTCTCTTTGTGGGATACGTATCGTGCGCTGCATCCTTTATTCAATATCATCCAGCCGTCACGGAATAACGATATGGTCAAATCGATGATGGCGCATTACAGCCAAAGCGCCTTGCATATGTTGCCAATCTGGTCGCATTATTCCAATGACAATTGGTGTATGAGTGGTTATCACAGCGTTTCTGTCATTTGCGATGCCATCCTGAAAGGAGTTTATAATGGCAATCAAAATGAAGCTTTGGATGCTTGTATAACTACTGCATGCCACCGCAATTATGAAGGCATTGGATACTATATGGATTTGGGGTTTATTCCGTCCGAAAAAAGTGGTGTTTCAGTTTCAAATACTCTGGAATATGCATATGACGACTGGTGTATTGCGCAATTGGCCAAAAAATTGAACAGGCCGGATGTTTATGAAACGTTTATAAAGCGCTCTGCGAATTGGAAAAATAATTTCAATGCCACTTCGGGATTCATGCAGCCGAAATTGGCAGACGGCGCTTTCAAAAATAATTTTGATCCCCTGACAACAAATGGCCAGGGATTTATTGAAGGCAACAGTTGGAATTACAGCTTTTTTGTACCACACAATCCAACCGAACTGATCACTAAAATGGGCGGCACAACCGCTTTTTCTTCGCGCTTGGACACTTTGTTTTCGATGCATTTGCCCGATTCTTTTTTTGCAGAAACCGAAGACATTACCAGGGAAGGAATCATTGGCGGCTATGTTCACGGAAATGAACCTGCGCATCATGTCGCCTATTTGTATAATTGGGCAAACCAGCCATGGAAAACGCAATACCAAGTGCGAAAAATCATGAAAATGCAATACAAACCGACACCAGATGGTTTAGGTGGAAATGACGATTGCGGACAAATGAGTGCGTGGTATATTTTCTCGTCATTGGGATTTTATCCAGTTGCGCCAGGTTCGGATGATTATGCCATCGGATCGCCACTGGTCAACAATGCCACATTGGCTTTAGAAAACGGAAAAACTTTTACAATTGAAGCCATTAACCAAAAAGACAGTAATGTATATGTCCAAAAGGTGCTGCTGAATGGCAAACCTTTATTCACGTGGTTTATAAAATATAGTGACATTACGGCTGGCAGCAAATTGACGTTCTACATGGGACCAAAACCTAAAAAATGATGTTTGAATGTATTCTTTTTCTTAACTTTATGAAACTATCAAGCCATTAAAAACATTATGACGATGGGAAATAAAAAGGAGTTGTCGCCAGAGCAAAGTGATGCATTATTCACGGCATTAAAAGGCCGTTTTGAGAAAAACATGAACCGCCATAAAGGCCTTGAATGGGCCAAAGTACAAATAAAGCTCGAAGCAAATGCCAAAAAATTGTGGTCGCTCAATGAAATGGAAATCACGGGCGGCGAACCGGATGTTGTCGGTTATGATAAAAAGACAGGCGAATACATTTTTTATGATTGCTCCGCAGAAAGCCCTAAAGACCGCAGAAGTCTTTGTTACGACCGGCAGGCGCTGGACGCTAGAAAAGAGCACAAGCCAAAAAATAGCGCTATTGATATGGCTGATGCCATGGGCATTGAAATTTTAACGGAAGAAGAATATCGGGAACTGCAGCAACTTGGAAATTTCGATACGAAAACATCGAGTTGGATAAAAACACCTTCTAGTATCAGGAAACACGGCGGTGCTGTCTTTTGTGATCGCCGCTACGACAATGTCTTTCTGTATCACAACGGTGCGGATTCTTACTATGCTGCCAGGGGATTTCGCGGCTCGCTAAGGATTTAAGATTCCTTAAACTTGCCTTTCAAAGGAATTTGGTTTGCTATTTTTGGGTGTTTTTGGCTTCAAATATTGCCATCATCTCATTGCCTTTTTTAATTTGGCCGACAGCCTTCAATGACTCGGCATATCGATAATAAAATGCTGGTTCCAAATCGGTAGTGATGTCAAATAATTGGGAATACCATTTGGCAGCGATGACCAAATCACCGTTGAAATAACGATTGTTCGCTACCCTTTTAAGCATATCAACCGACTTGTAGCCTTTGTCCAAAACCCTTTCATAGGTACTTAAAATATCGATATTGACATACTTCACTTTTTCCACCTCCGGAGCGACAGTCGCAACTTTAATCGGTTTTATTGTGGCGGTTATGATATCAATCGGGACTGTAGGCCGTTCGATATTCGCGACAGCAACTGCCACAGCTTTCGCTTTTGCAAATTTCGGGGTTACAATCCTGGTGTTGTTTGGTCCTAGGTCATTTGTACTGATCAGGCTTAAATTTGAAACATCATAAGTCGTGACGCGGCTTCCAAAGTTTGAGTTTATGCGTTCTTCGACATGATAAGCTATGGCGACAAGATCACTATTATTGGCCATGTCGGACATTAATTGGGCATTTTCAATTTCCGTATTCGAGAGAACGCGGGCGCTGTGCTGGGCAAAACAGCCAAAAGAAAAAAGGCTTGCTGTCGCAATAAAAAAAGCATAAGTTTTCATAGCTAACTCAAATAAAATCGTTGCCAACATTATTAAATCATCAGCTAATGTACTTACTGTTCAGTGTTTTGGTTAATTTTTCCCACCAATGACCTCAAAAACCGTTGAAGTACAAACAATAATCATTTTATCGATTTAAATGGTAGTACATCGGTGCGTGAATTCTTAAAAGACATACCTTAAAATTAAGCTACGAAAGTACCTCCGCGTTCGAAATAATTTCAATAACATCACTTACCACTTTGCCGCTTGCTTCTGAACGCCCGGAATGAATAAAATCTTTTATTGAAAGCTGGATCAGGTGCTTGTATACTAAATTTGAATAAGGCGCATTTTGAGCTTCCATAAAAGTTATTCTCTTGGTTTCTTCCGCAACAGCAATATAAATTTTACCAACATTCATTTTGTCGGTTTCGGCCAGGAGTTGCTTTAGTAATGCTATTAATTGTAACGGTTTTTCGGTTCTCATGATTGGAAGTTTATACAAACGTATGAAAAAAGAAGATATCGGAGAAGTAATCGAACGGCAACAGTATTTTCATTAAGTTTGTTTTGCCCAGCCGAAAAGCGTGTTCCGGGCATTTACGAATCTGATATCCGTTTGTAAAAGACAACGCAACATTATGCTGACATTTAACAAAACCTACTTTGCCTTAGCAAGTTTTATTTTTTCGATTGAAGTACTGATTGCGCTTTTTGTCAACGACCATTTTGTCAGGCCGTATCTTGGCGATGTCTTGGTTGTGATTTTAATCTATTGTTTTTTAAAATCGTTTCTCAAATTGCCGGTGCTGACTGCTGCTGCATTTGTATTGATTTTCTCTTTTACAATAGAATGGCTCCAGTTTTTAAATATTGTCGGGAAACTTGGCCTCGAAAAATCAAAAATTGCCAGGACAGTCATCGGAACTTCATTTGCCTGGATTGATTTGTTGACCTATGTTTCGGGGATTTTAATTGTAATTATTGTCGAGAAATATTGGCAGAAGAAAGAAATACACGATAGTTAACCCGAATGCGGATGTACATCAATTTCGTTTATTTGCGCTTTATATTCTGATGGCAGCAGCATATTTTTAAGCAGCCAATCCATCTTCATCAGCCTGCTGATTTTATAAACCGGAACCACTGGCGCAAGCAAAGAAAAATCACTGAAATGCAGCATTTTTTTTACCTGCTCGGGAACGACTAATTTCTGACCTTCGACCAAAACCTTAAACCGCATGGCGCCAAGATGTTTTTTATATTGCTTAAAAAGATCGGCAGTAAAGTCGCTTTTTTGCAGATTTTCCATTAAATGTGATTGCCGTACGGGCAGCCATTCGATATAGGTAAGTGGCAGTTCTTTCAATCCCATCCTTTTTCCAACACGATAAAAAACGTTGTGCACTTCTTCCTTTTCTTCATCGGTTAATTTTTTTTCGAGCAACTCGTATGACGCAATGGAATAATGTATCAGCATAAACAGCACATCGCGGTATGCCCAGTCAGGAATTACCGCACCACGGTTTTCTTCCACTGCGGAATGTATTTTCCGAAGAATGTCGATGGCACCATGGGCTTCATCGAGTGAGGAAAAAACAATCTTTCTCGCATATGCCACTGTCGAGAACAGCCTGCCCAACGGATCTGAAGGCAGCTTGCCGGTAAAGTAAAGCCAGTCCACCGCTTTATTAAGGGCAAATTCAGCCGCCGCACCCGCAAAAATAAAAAGTACGGTGTCACTTTTGCCCCATATTTTTCTAACAATCGAGTTTTTTTCAACAAAGGATTCCATAGGATGAAATGTTTTTACGAAGTTAGAAATAATTTTTAAATAAAAAGTACTTTGTATTTCAAAGTTATTTATATTTGTAAAAATAAACCTGAGAAATCTTTAAAAACTACAATCATGGCACAGAAAAAAAATTTAATCGAGTCGGTCAATACCCCATCATTAGTTAAACGAATGTTGCTGGGCGCAGGAATTGCCTTAATCCTAATCGTGATTTTCCTGCTTCCGGTTAAAAACCCTAACCCCGAGTGGGGAAAATTCTGGATGATTCAGCCTCTTGTTATAGTTCCGTTGGCCGGTGCGGCCGGTGGTGCATTTTATTACTTCATAGATCATTATTTGGGCTGCCAAGGCGGCTGGAGAAAGGCGTCGGCAACTATCCTGAGCCTAATCGTATATATCATTGGGCTTTGGTTGGGCACTGTTCTGGGATTGGCCGGTACGCTATGGAATTAAATTTTTTAACTACATTGTAACAGCCTAACTGACGCTAAAATCCGAATTATGAGAGTTTTAAAATTGTTTGTTGTCCTTATCACCTGCTGCTTCTTTTTTTCCGCAAAAGAAAACACTGGAAAATTCAAATGCCTGCCTTGTGGCCTTGATTGTGACAAAGCCATTTATGAAAGCGGCGGCACATGCTCAATATGTAAAATGGGGTTGGTAAAAGCATCGACTATCACTTTTAAAAGTATGGAAGCAGTTTCGGTTTGCGATTACTTAAAATCACATCCAAAAACGATGTTGCTTGACGTGAGAACAAAGGAAGAATTTGAAGGCCAGGCCAATCCAGATTTTGGGACTCTTAAAAATGCAATCAATATCCCGATCCAAATATTGGAAAATAAACTGGGCGATATCAAGAAGTATAAAAATCGTGAAATCATCGTCTATTGCTCCCATAGCCATAGAAGTCCGCAAGCCTCATACCTGCTGACACAAAATGGGTTTACACATGTAATCAATATGTCTGGGGGGATGAGCACTTTAGAAAAAAGTGACTGTAAAAAATAAACAACCATTTAATAATATCCGATGTCACAAATGAGACTTTCGATACTTTGTCTTTTCGTATGTTGTCTTGCCTGCAAAAACAATGAGGAAAGTCCTGAAAAAGAAAAAATAGCACCAGCCAATGAAATGGCGTTTGACAAAACAAAATGGGGAACAAAGAATGGTGCCGAGTATGTCTATAGGGATAAAATGCTCAAAGATTTAATAGGCAATAAACTAAAAGGGTTAAGAAAAGAGGGCGCGATTGGACTTCTTGGACAACCGGACCGAATTGATAACGCATACCTATTTTATAAAATCGCGCAAGAGCGAATTGGATTTTTTCCACTGCATACCAAAACATTAGTCATTAAACTATCAAACGACAGCATAGTGGAAAAAGTCATGATTCACGAATAGCGTTTTGTAAAAATTAACTAAGTTAGCGGTAATCAAACTAAAAATAATGGAATATAAAGCTGTGTCAATCCGTCCGTTTATCGGATCCAAAAACTTTGAGGTCTCAAGGAATTTTTACCATGATTTAGGCTTCGAGGAAGTAGTCTTAGGTCAGAATTTCTCTTATTTTAAAACCAAACAAATCGGGTTTTATCTACAGGATGCCTATGTCAAAGACTGGATAGACAATACGATGGTTTTTATGGAAGTCGAAGATGTTCACCGTTTTTGGGATGAACTTGTTGCGTTGGACTTACCCAATAAATATAAAGAAGCAAAATTGGTTCCGGTCCGCGAAATGTACTGGGGCCGCGAATGTTTCCTTCATGATCCGTCGGGAATACTCTGGCATTTTGGAGAATTTTCAACAAATAAATCAATCCAAAAACAACATTTAAAATAAACCCGTCTCTGTTATGACTGTGAAAGAAATTATGGCCGCATTAGAAGCTGCAGGCAATGAAGGCATCAAGAAAATCTTGCTGAAACATGGCGTAAAAGAGCCTTTTTTCGGGGTCAAAATTGAACATTTGAAACCCATCCAGAAGAAAATCAAAATGGATTATAATTTATCCCGTGAACTGTATTTGACCAATAATGCAGACGCCATGTACCTCGCCGGATTGATTGCCGACGACGAAAAAATGACCAAAGAAGATTTACGCACATGGGTCAAATTGGCCGTATCAAACAACATCAGCGAATATACCGTTCCTTGGGTTGCCGCAGGCAGCAAACACGGATTTGAATTGGCTGTGGAATGGATTGATTCCGAAGATGAACATATTGCAGCTGCCGGATGGAATACATTAAGCGGTCTGGCAGCCAGCAAGCCGGACAGTGAACTCGACTTGGAAGTGTTTAAAAATTTGCTCAAACGTGTCGAAAATACTATCCATTCTTCCAAGAACCGCATTGTTTATACCATGAACGGATTTGTAATATCTGTCGGCATATATATCGAAGCACTGACAAAAGACGCACTGGCTGTTGCTGCCAAAATCGGAACCGTCATTGTGGACATGAATGGAACCGCCTGTAAAGTTCCCGATGCTTCAGCCTACATTAAAAAAGCGGGCGACAAAGGAGTCATTGGCAAAAAGAAGAAAGTATTGAAATGCTGATGGTTAACCATTCTGCCCTATTTCAATCCCATTTTTTTCAAGTATGGCCAAAAGATAAATACTTTCGTCCGGATCATATTTTTCGACACCGCTCTGATACCATTTCTGTATAATCTTAAATTGAAATGGCGTATAACCATCTGCATCAATGCACATCCCGAGCATACCCGCCAAAAGAAAATCTTCCAGGATTTTATCGGTAACAATAAGATTGGGAATACCATTGGTGATGTATCCGTTCATCCGTTCATAATCCAGCCGGCCAAAATGAAACCCGGAATTAAAAGCTTCACTATATTGATTGGGGCTAAAATGCAGATATGGATTCAAGCCTCTTGAATACCCTTCAAAATATTCTTCTCTATATGCGGGATTAAATATATTTTCCATGTTCCTGGTGAAGTGTTTGTGACAATTAGACCCCAAACGTATAGACAATCCTTGAAGAAATATATTAAAATCGTTTAAAGGAAAAAATACCCTATAAAGCACAATGGCAGTGACGTTCGTCGATGAAAATGGGACGTGCGCACATACATTTCTCAAATAAATATGCCTTATTATAAAAAAAAGCATAAATTTATTTCAGAAACAAAGCATACTCACCAAAATTATTGCCGGATGAAAAAGACAATTACTCTACTCCTTTTATTGTTTACCATATCCAATTTCCACGCCCAATGCTGGTCAAAATTTGCACTCGGCAGTTTCCACACCCTTGCAGTTGCAAATGACGGAAGCTTATGGGCTTGGGGAAACAATTACCAGGGGCAACTCGGAATAGGAAACAATATAGATCAGTATACAGCCACAAGGGTTGGCACGGATAACAACTGGGCTTTTGTCGAAGCCGGCGACCAGGATTCTTTTGCCATCAAGACCGATGGAACGTTATGGGCCTGGGGCAGGAATGAGTTTGGCCAATTGGGCGACGGCTCTGCACTGCAAAGAACTACGCCTGTTCAAATCGGGACAGATACCGACTGGAAATTTGTATCCAATCACGAAAACCACACCTTCGCCTTAAAAACCGATAATACCTTATGGGGTTGGGGAAATGAAGTGGATGATTATGGTTTTATAAATTCAATGGTACCTGTGCAGATAGGAACTGACACCTGGAATTTTATTTGTGCCTCCCAACATTATGCTGTAGGTATAAAATCCGATGGCACATTATGGGTTTGGGGCAAAAATGAATACGGACAATTGGGCGATGGCACCACAACAACCCGGTTAAATCCGATACAGATTGGAACCGATAACCAATGGGCTTTTGTTTCTGCCCTTGGAAACCATACCATGGCAGTCAAACTCGATGGAAGCCTTTGGGGCTGGGGCGCCAATTATTACGGTTTTTTGGGTGATGGAACTGTCGCCAACAAATCAGTGCCAACACAAATCGGGACCGACCTTAACTGGAAAGCTGTATCCGCCGGATACCTGACCACAAAAGCAATAAAAACGGACGGCTCTTTGTGGGCTTGGGGTGATAACTCGATCGGCCAATTGGGCGATGGCACAACGATAAATAAAGTCATTCCAACCCATATCGGGACGGCTACGAATTGGACTGCAGTTATCCACAGCTTTGCTCATTCCCAAATTGGGATTCAGGACGATGGCACATTATGGGGTTGGGGAAATAATCAGTTTGGGCAAACCACGGGAAATGGCACCAATGGCTGGAGTCTCGTACCAACCATGATTACCTGTCCAAGCCTGTCCACATCTGAAAATCATTTGGCCGCTTTTTCTTTTTATCCAAATCCGGTTAAGGGAAAACTTTATTTCAACAACGAGACAAATATCACGCATATTTCCGTTTTTGATTTTAGCGGAAGGCTTATACATTCGGACATTATAAATGAAAATGAGGTTGACCTGAGCGCCTTGGCAACAGGGAATTATATTGCAAAAGTGTCCGCAGGGAATAAGGTCATGAATATTAAGGTCACAAAAGAATAGCATCTATGCCGACATCAAAGTGCCTGAAGTCATGAAAAAAATATTGCTCCTGATATTACTTTCGGTTTCATTCTATGGCAAAGCCCAAAATGACATCACCCATACCCGGCAAGGCAACAGCATCGTTTTCACCAATGCACATGGCGATCGTTTAAGGTTAACGCCTTATGGGAACCAGATGGTTCGGATTCAGGCGGTCAGAAAGGATGAGGATTTCTTTGCCGATGATCGATATGAAATGGTCGAAGCCCACCATTGGCCGGGAAAGCTGGTTTTGACCGAAGCCAAGGTTTTTTTTAAAGTCGCCAACGATTCAAAAAATGGCGTTTCCATCCGGATTGATAAAACAAACATGGCGCTTTCCTTCTACAAAAATGAGGAATCGTTTCCAATCTTAAAAGACATTGTTGGCATCCAATGGGACATAAATGGCATCCGCACATCTTTCGCCTACGACCCGAATGAGCATTTCACCGGGCTCGGCCATGGTTATTTTGGACGTGAAGAAAGCATCGACCTGCGCGGCAAGGAAATCGGGCGCAATTACGGCACCGAACACGGCCAGCAAGCGCCACTGATTGTCCCGTTTTATTTGTCGAGCAAAGGATATGGCATTTTCCTCAACAGCACTTTCCCAAACCGATTCAATTTCGGCAAAAATAACGCCTATGGTTTTTCCATCGAAGGCGGACGGATGGATTATTTCATTATTATGGGCCCAGAATTCCCAACGATTCTCGACCAATACACACAACTGACTGGAAGGCCGAGATTTCCATTAAAATCCTACTTTGGACTCGCGCTTTCCGACAAAGGAAACGACCATACCTCACAAGATCCTTCCGATGAGCAATGGTGGAAGAAGAAAATCACTGCACACCGCAATGCCGGTTTCCCACTCGACCATATCGTAAATGACAACCGATGGCGTGCCGGTGGCGGCCAACGCTGCGTGTCTTATTTTGATTGGGATAAAACCCGATATCCCGATCCGAAAGAATACCAAAGCTGGGTAAAATCCAACGGGCTTATCGTCACATTGGATTTCAATCGGTGCATTGCCGTACAAAGTGAAGGCTGGAAACCTTCCTACAATCTTCCGAAGAATGACGGCATCGAATTCAACACCAGCGCACCCGATTTCACAAAATCTGAAGTACGAACCTGGTTTTGGAATACCATGTGGAATAAATCATTGAATCCTGCCCTCGGCTATCCCGGCGATGCGTTGTGGATAGACGAATTTGACGAAATGGGAAAAGCGCCGCCAAATATGACCTTTGAAAATGGCACGACCTGGCAGGAAATGCGGAATTACTGGTTTTTCCTGATTGCCAAATCCTTGGTACAGGAAGGTTGGGATAAAAGTTTTAACGGCACCAAAAGGCCTTTCGTCTGGGTTCGCGGCATGACAGCAGGCGCACAACGTTACGCGACATTGTGGAGCGGCGACATCAAACCCACTTATGACGACATGAAAACACAGGTCAGGGCGATGCAGTTGGCCGGACTTTCAGGTTTTCCGTTTTGGTCGCATGATGCAGGTGGATTCAACGATTGGGAAACAAATGATAAGCCAACCGATGCGATGTACCGACAATGGTCGATGGCATTCGGGAGTTTTACGCCGTTTTGGAAACCGCACGGTATGGGAAAATCGCGTTGGCCGCTTGATCGTCCGGCAGAAGTGCAAAAAGACGTGAAGTTGTATGGTGAACTGCGCTACAAACTCATCCCGTATATTTATTCGTATGCCCATATCGCCAACGAAACCGGATTGCCATTAGCGCGTGCCATGGTGATTGACTACCCCGGCGAACCGATTGCCTGGTCGCGAGATTTGCAGTATTTGTGGGGAAATGAATTGCTGGTTGCGCCCAATTGTTCCGATACACAATCCAATGTTTCGGTATGGCTTCCAAAAGGAGATTGGTATGACTTCTGGAATGATGATAAAATCACCGGCGACAGGACAATCAGTTATCCGGCGCCTATTGGAAAACTCCCTTTGTTTGTAAAATCCGGATCCATTATTCCAATGGCAAATTATGCGCTCAGTACCGCTTTCATCGCTGCCGACAGCCTGACTTTTCATATTTATCCCGGAAAAAATGCGGCTTTTACTTTGTATGAGGATGACGGCGTGACCGAAGCCTATAAAATCAAGAATGAGAAGCGAACGACCGTTCTCGATTTCAACCAATCTGCATTTTCCTTTCATATTGCAGCTGCTGTCGGCAATTATAACAATGCCCCGACCGAACGCAGCTACAAGATTGTCTTCCACGGCGTTTCAAAATCCATGTGCTTTGAGGTCGATGGCGTTAAAATAAAAACAACGCAAAACCCAACAGAAGCAACTGCAGTTTGGGATGAAGATAAAAAAATCATTTCCGTAACTATTCCGCGTACTTCCGTGACAAAAAATATAGTGATTCAAGCCATTGACTGCAAATAACCAAATGAAACCGCGAATCGAAAATAGTCCCGAAAAAAAATTAATCGGCAAACGCATTACCATGGCTTTTTCCGATAACACCACCGGCGAATTGTGGAAAAGCTTTATGCCGCGTCGAAAGGAAATCGTCAATAACATTGGAAATGACCTCTATTCGATGCAGCTTTACGGTCCGCAATTTTTCACCAGTTTCAATCCGGATGCGGCATTTGAAAAATGGGCAGCGATTGAAGTGACCGACTTTAAAACTGTTCCCGACGGTATGGAAACTTTTATTTTGCATGGCGGATTGTATGCCATATTTGAGTACAAAGGTTCGGCAAATGATGCGTCGGAAACCTTCCGTTACATTCTTGGAACGTGGCTTCCGGCCTCCGAATATGAATTGGACGAAAGGCCGCATTTTGAAATATTAGGTGGAAAATATAAAAATAACGACCCAGATTCAGAGGAAGAAATATGGATTCCAATCAGGAAAAAAGTATGACAAAAGACATCCATTACAGAAAAGCCGGGCTTGCCGATTCGCTGAAATTATCAGTGCTGTATAAGCAGGTTTACATCCAGACGTATGGAGTTGAAGGCGTTTCAGATGAGTTTGCGCATTTCATCACCAAACAATTTTCGGTGGAACGGATTGAAGATGCGATCACAAGAAATCCGGATTACCTGATCGTTGCCGTTTACAATGAGAATCTTGTCGGCGTTGCCGAAATTGAATTTTCAAAAAAATGCCCGATTGGGAATATCATTGCGCCGGAACTGAACAAACTGTACATCCTGGAATGGTTTTGCGGCATCGGCATTGGCCAAAAATTAATGGAATTTGCCGAAAATATGCTGCGTGCGAAAGGCGAAAAAGAAATGTGGCTGTGGGTTTTGATTTCCAATACACGGGCAATACGCTTTTATGAAAAACAAGGTTATAAATGGATTGGAAACGCCTTTTTTCAGATGGAAACCAACAATTATGAGAATAAAGTCATGCTGAAAACGTTATAAAATTAAATTTCCATATTTGTCAAACCAAAAAAACCAGAATGATGGAAACAATCACAATTGAAACTACAGTAAAAGCACCAATCGAAAAAATCTGGGAATTCTGGACCGAACCCAAACATATCACCAAATGGTGCAATGCCTCAGACGATTGGCATACGCCAAAATCCGTAAACGATCTGCGCGTGGGCGGCAGGTTCAGCTCAAGGATGGAAGCCAAAGACGGCAGTATGGGATTTGATTTTGGCGGCGTATATGATGTCGTGAAAACCAACGAACATATCGCCTATACCATCGATGACGGACGAAAAGTCGAAATCACATTTTCTCCCGACGGAAATGGGATAAAAGTCACTGAAACCTTCGAAGCCGAAGCCGTCAACCCAATAGAAATGCAAAGAGGCGGCTGGCAGGCAATTCTTGACAATTTTAAAAAATACACGGAAAGTGCATGATTCAAGGACAGCAAAACCATCATGCCGCTGCAATAATTGTTATATTTGAATAGGCTAATTAAAACACTTACAATGGAAAAAGCCAAAATGAACAACACCAGGAAACCGAAACTTATCGGTTCGCTTTATTTTATAATGCTCGCATTGGTGAATCTGGCCTGTACACTTTTGTATGGAAAATTGAGCTGGCTCGACGTCGTTTTATTGGCGGTCACTTGCCTTCCGCTTTTGATAAATAAAAAGATGTTTTACTTTTTTTACGGGCTGCTGAATTGCCTGGTCTGGCTGATCATTGGCATCCTTGTTTTCTCCAATCATATGGAAGCCATCCGATTGCAAATGCATATGCCAGCCAAATTTATCTTTGCCGGTTATGGACTGACTGTCGTTGGGCTTTTTGCATCGCTGTT
>DATHKH010000083.1:0-12690 GCA_035286325.1 Flavobacterium sp. | reverse complement strand
TAGGTGTCGTTGTAACTGAGTTTGCCGCCTTCGGTATTGGCGATGAACGTTTGCTTACGAGCAGATTCCGGCACCGCATTGTCCTTAATCGTCACCGTAAAATTGCTATGGACTGCGATCAACTTGTTGTTCAACGACAGCTTTTTGTCTTTTCCGGCAAAGTCGAGGTAAAAATCCTCATAAAAAGTCCCGGCAGGAAAAAATACCGAAACATTGTCCTGCTCGAAATTGTAATCTTTGGTGACATCGATAAAATAAGGCGTCTTTATCATTTCGGTTACCATATTTGCCGGCTGCGCCGAGTAGGCAATCGGAATCGTAACAGTGCTTTTATTGCCAACGAAATCGGAGGATTCGATGCGATACGTGCCGTCGATATTGGGCGTCATGTTGATAATGCCATTATTGTCATCTGTATGCAGAATCACCAGCGGATATTTATTCTTCATGAATAATTTCTGGACGCGTTGCGAAGACCTTTTATACCTTGGATAATCGATGAACGCATTCACATACCGCGTCTGGTCGAAATGGAAACTGTCAAATTTGTAATCAAAAGACAGATTGCCGTTCAGGTACGATGTGGTTTCAAAAATGCCATTCGGGTTATTGGAATTGTTATCCGAATCATAACCGATAATGCCGAAACCGATTTTGCCTTTTGCCAGGACTTTTTCAGCAATATAAGTGCCGTCACCCTGTGGCGTCAAATTGATATTGATAGGAATCGTCGAATTATTGACGACCGAATTCTCATCCAAAGGATACGCCATGACGCTGGTGATGACCGGTCTTTTTGTATCCGGAATCAGGCTTCCAAAACCAAAATACAATGGATTGATGATGAATTCCGTTTTCGAATCGCGGAATTCAAAGTGTAAATGCGGACCTTCAGAACCGCCTGTATTTCCGGAAATCGCAATGAGTTCGCCTTTTTTGACCGGCAATTCATCGGGTTTCGGAAACACTTCAAGATCGTAGGATTCCGTTTTGTATTGGTTGGCTTTGATATAAGCTTCGATTTTTCCGTAACCCCTTTGGAGATGGCCGTAAACCGTGGTAAATCCGTTTGGATGCGTGATGTAAATGGCTTTCCCGTATCCGTAAGTCGAAATTTTGATGCGTGACACATAGCCATCTGCGGAAGCGTAGACATTGAAACCTTCTTTCTGCTGCGTCCGGAAATCGAAACCGGCGTGGAAGTGGTTGTTGCGCAATTCACCGAAATTTCCCGACAGCATCAGTGGGATATCGAGTGGAGAGCGGAAATAATCTTTGGGAAATTCGCGTTGCGACTGTGCAAATAGCGAAGCTGTAAATAGTAAAAGGCATGTAGTGAGTTTCATATGGCGTGTTTTAACTTCGTTGAGTTGCTAAAATAAAAAAAAGTCGGCAAAGTTTGTAAAATTTATATCTGTTATAACTGGCTATCGACCAAAATATTACATGGCATCCGAATAATAGGCAGAAAATTTTAGGTAAAATATTGCCATAATTCATCAGGAATATTAACTTTGTTGGATTAAGTAATGCCTGGCAGTTAATATGAGTGAAATAACCGGAATAATTGATGCCCTCGAAAGCAGGATTGAAAAGTTGTTTCAAAAAATTGACAGCCTTGAAAATCATATTGTTGCGTTAAAGAAGGAATTGAATGCGTCGGTTTCGACCATTGAAAAGCAATCTGAAGAGGTTGCTGCAATGAAATCGGCATATGAGAGTCTGAAATTGGCCAACTCATTACTTGGCAGTGATGAAAACAAAAGAGATACGAAACTTAAAATAAATTCATTAATCCGGGAAATAGATTATTGCATTGCGCAGCTTGCAGATTAAACGATGAGTGAAAAGCTTAAAATCAAATTGTCAATTGCAGACAGGGTTTACCCGCTAACGGTAGAAATGTCACAGGAAGAAGGGCTTCGCAGCGCTTCCAAAAAGATTGACGTCATGATCAAGCAGTTCGAGGAAAGTTATGCGGTTCGCGACAAGCAGGATGTATTGGCCATGTGTGCGCTTCAGTTCGCTTCGCAGTTGGAGCAGAAAACCATCGACAATTCGATCGATGGCACTGAGACAATCACAAGGCTAAAAAAGATTAATGATTTACTGATTCAATATCTCGACAAATAAAACGTTCTTTACATAACTAAGATACTGCCTACATTAGTTTCAATTTGATAAACTCAACACTAACAATTTAGAATGAGCGAATCTTCACTACTAAAGCATGCTGCCCCGAGCAGAAACTTGAACAGTGAGTTAGCTCAAAACTTGTCTTTTCGAGTTTATAAAATCTCTCTGATGTAGGCTTTTTTATATATAAATTTTAACACCCATGGACAGTACACTACTCATAATTATCGCCGCAATTGTCGGCATCGCAGGCGGATTTGCCATTGCAAAATACCTCGAAAAGAACAACGTTTCCAATATGGTCAAGAACGCTAAGAAAGAAGCGCAGTCGATTTTAAAAGACGCCAATTTTGAAGCCGAGAACATCAAGAAAGACAAAATACTACAGGCAAAGGAAAAGTTCATTGAATTGAAATCTGAGCACGAACAAGTCATCCTTTCCCGTGACAAAAAAGTAGCCGAAATCGAAAAAAGGGTTCGCGACAAAGAATCGCAGATTTCCGGCGAATTGGCAAAAGCCAAAAAAGTCAACGACGATTTTGAAGCAAAAACGGTTGAATACACTGCTAAAATCGAAGTGCTTGACCGAAAGACACAAGAAGTCGAACGCATGCACAAAGGCCAATTGGAGCAACTGGAAGTCATTTCGGGGTTATCAGCTGAAGATGCACGCGACCAATTGATCGAAGGCCTGAAAGCGGAAGCCAAAACGAAAGCCATGGCGCACATCCAGGATACGATTGAAGAAGCAAAACTGACTGCACAACAGGAAGCCAAGAAAATCATCATCAATACCATCCAACGCGTCGGAACGGAAGAAGCCGTAGAAAACTGCGTATCCGTATTCAACATCGAATCCGACGACGTAAAAGGACGGATCATCGGGCGTGAAGGCCGAAACATCCGCGCACTCGAAGCCGCAACCGGAGTCGAGATCATCGTTGATGATACACCGGAAGCGATCATCTTATCGTGTTTCGACCCTGTCAGAAGGGAAATCGCACGTTTGGCATTGCATAAATTGGTTACCGATGGCCGTATTCACCCGGCAAGGATTGAAGAAGTCGTAGCCAAAACCGCAAAACAAATTGACGACGAAATCATCGATGTCGGTAAACGCACAGTAATCGATTTGGGCATCCACGGATTGCACCCGGAACTGATTAAAGTCGTTGGCAGAATGAAATACCGTTCATCTTACGGACAAAATTTATTACAACACTCACGCGAAGTATCAAAACTTTGCGGCATCATGGCAGCCGAATTGGGACTGAACGTCAAACTAGCAAAAAGAGCAGGTTTACTTCACGATATCGGAAAAGTGCCGGATACAGAAAGTGATTTGCCACACGCGCTTTTAGGAATGCAATGGGCTGAGAAATACGGCGAAAAAGAAGAAGTCTGCAACGCCATCGGAGCGCACCACGACGAGATTGAAATGAAATCATTATTGTCGCCGATCATCCAGGTTTGTGATGCTATTTCAGGCGCAAGGCCGGGTGCTAGACGCCAGGTATTGGATTCTTACATCCAGCGTTTGAAAGACCTTGAAGACATCGCGTTCGGATTCAGCGGCGTCAAAAACGCGTATGCGATCCAAGCCGGACGTGAATTGCGCGTCATCGTAGAAAGCGAAAAAGTAACGGATGACAACGCAGCAAGCCTGTCATTTGAGATTTCACAGAAGATACAGACAGAAATGACTTATCCGGGCCAGGTAAAAGTAACGGTCATCCGCGAAACAAGGGCTGTGAACATAGCGAAATAATTATCTACCATAATTATGATGAAAAAGGATCGATCTTCGGATTGGTCCTTTTTTTATGGGGCGTTGCCTGCGGCCCGCGCTTTTCGTTTCAATCTTTTGTTCCATTGCATTGCACAAAAGGATTTCCACTTCAATCGCTAACGCGGACACGCTTCGCTTTAGACACCGCCTACGGCTTGAGATTATTAGACGCGGCCTGCGGCCTTTTAGACTGCCCCAAAAAACAACCAACGAACAAATCCAAAACGTAGCGTGTCCAAAAGGCGCAGCCGCATCTAAAAGCGAAGTGTGTCTAATTTATTTCCTCGGATGAAAACTATTCATCACCTGCGTCAAATGCTTCCTATCCAAATGCACATAAATCTCCGTCGTCGTAATCGATTCATGGCCGAGCATCAGCTGTATCGACCGCAAATCGGCGCCATTCTCCAAAAGATGTGTCGCAAACGAATGGCGCAATGTGTGCGGACTGATATTCTTATTCAAATTAATTTTTACCGCGAGATCTTTAATAATCGTAAAAATCATCGCACGTGTCAATTGTTTTCCGCGTCGGTTAAGGAACAACGTGTCTTCAAATCCTTTTTGCACATTGAGCTTAATGCGCACTTCATTTTTGTAGATATTAATAAACTTCTCCGTCAGGTTGCCAATCGGGACAAACCGCTGCTTGTTTCCTTTTCCTGTAATCTTGATAAAGCCCTCATCGAAAAACAAATCGGAAATCTTTAGGGTTATCAATTCTGAAACCCTTAAACCGCATCCGTAAAGTGTTTCGAGAATCGCGCGGTTTCGTTCGCCTTCATCCTTGGTCAAGTCAATAGCAGCAATCAATTTATCAATTTCCTCCAATGACAGCGTATCCGGAAGTTTGCGTCCGGTTTTGGGTGTTTCAATCAGTTCCATCGGGCTGTCTGCCCTGAAATCCTCGAATATCAGCCAGGAAAAAAAACTCTTCAGACCTGAAATGATCCGGGCTTGCGAACGCGCATTGACTTCTGAAGAAATACTATAGATAAACTGCTGGATGGTTTCTTCTTTTATGGAAATGGGCGTTGCCGAAATCGCTTTTTCCTCAAGGAAATGGCACAACCGATTGACGTCGAAAGTGTAATTGGCAATCGTATGCGCCGACAAGCCTCTTTCAATCCGCAGATAGGATTGGAAATTTTTGATGTAACTCGTCCAGTTTTTCATTTTAACAGATTGCAAATCATTTATATAGGCCAAAAATCACGGAAATCCAATGAAACCAAGCCCCGGAAATTATATAACACTATCATTAAGTCATGTAAGATAAGGCTGAAAGTAAAAAAATACTTTTGTAATACTAACTTAAAAAAGTAAATTTTTATGAAATCGATTAAAATTTTAATAGCAGCCGCATTGATCTTTACAGCTGTAAACATTTCAAATGCACAGAATGAAGCAGACAACACCGCATCGAAGTCCATTAGTTTTGGTGTAAAAGGCGGTGTGAACTTCGCAACAATCACAGGTGACGATTTTGACAGCCCGGATATGAGAACGAGTTTCCACGTTGGCGCCTTGGTAGAAATGCCATTGGCGGATATTTTTTCACTACAGTTGGAAGCAATGTATTCAGGACAAGGGTTCAAAAGCGACATTGAAGGATCTGATGGAGACAAAGTAGAATACCAATTGGATTATGTCAATGTTCCGGTTTTGGCCAAACTTTATGTCACAAAAGGATTGAGCTTTGAGGTTGGGCCACAATTCAGCTTTAAGGTCAATGAAGAAGTCGACAGCGACCCAAACAACGATCCGGGTGATACCGATGTAGATGTTGCGGAAGATTTTGATTTTGGTGTTGCGGGCGGGCTGACATTCCAGACAGACATGGGATTGTTTGCTTCAGGAAGATACATTTACGGAATGAGTGATGTGGTTGAAGATACGGATGCGCACAATTCAGTGTTCCAGATAAGCTTGGGTTACAAATTTTAACTTGATCATCCAATAAAAAAAGCCCCAAATTTTGGGGCTTTCTGTTTTTTTTTAAAATTTGTATACCAAACCTACTGTAACGTCAGTAAGGTCAAGATTTAAATCAAATGTATTGGTTGATTCAGCACCATCTGCGTCTGGCTTCATAGAAGAGCTAAAGCTGATAAAATAATTTTTTTTATTTTGTGTTTTGTTTTAGAATTACTTGTGGCAAATTTAAAAATAATACGAAACCACTTATTAATATATAGATTACTATAAAATAAAAAAGCCCCGAAATTCGGGGCTTTTCATTTATATGATCTAAAAATATTAGAATCTGTAACCTAGACCAAGTGCGATACCAGCGTTTTTGAAATCGCCATCACCAGGACCATCATAAATGTTTTGCAAACCTAGGTTGTAACGTAGGTCGAACATCAAACCGTTAGACAATTCGTAACCTGCACCAAGACCAAGACCGAAATCCATTGATTTTGTGATTTCGTCAAGACCGTCTTCTTCAGTTCCGATTTTGAAAGCCAATTCCGGGCCTGCTTGTAAAGACAAACCTTCCATTACATAGTATTTAGCCATGATAGGTAATCTCAGGTAAGAAATACCCAAATCATTGTCAGCACCTTCCATAGAGTACAAAAGCTCAGGTTGTACGTGGAAAGATTCTGAAACTGTGAAATCCACCAAACCACCTACGTAGAATGAAGTCTTTGCATCAGTGTCAACATCATCTCCTGTGAAGTTCGTGTTTTGAACCCCAGCTTTTACTCCGAAAGTAATGCTGCTGTCTGAACCACCTTTGTCTTGTGCGTTAGCAAATCCGAATGCGAAAATGGCTAAAGCTGATAAAATAATTTTTTTCATGTTTTGTTTTGTTTTAAAATTATGGGGCAAATGTATAAAAAAAATAACACGAAACTACTTACTAATAAAAAAAATGCCTTTTATGTGATAACGCGAACGAAACCAGCATGTTATTAAATAAAAAAGCCCCGAAAATTCGGGGCTTTCATTTATATGATCTAAAAATATTAGAATCTGTAACCTAGACCAAGTGCGATACCTGAATTTTTGATATCAACATCTCCATCTCCATCGTAGATGCTAGAAAGACCCATGTTGTAACGTAGGTCGAACATCAAACCGTTAGACAATTCGTAACCTGCACCAATTCCAAGACCGAAATCTGTAGATTTAGTGATTTCGTCAAGACCGTCTTCTTCAGTTCCGATTTTAAAAGCTACCTCAGGACCTGCTTGTAAAGACAAACCTTCCATTACATAGTATTTAGCCATGATTGGAATTCTCAGGTAAGAAATACCCAAATCATTGTCAGCACCTTCCATAGAGTACAAAAGCTCTGGTTGTACGTGGAAAGATTCTGAAACTGTGAAATCCACCAAACCACCTACGTAGAATGAAGTCTTTGCATCAGTGTCGGCATCGTCTCCTGTGAAGTTTGTGTTTTGAACCCCAGCTTTTACTCCGAAAGTAATGCTGCTGTCTGAACCACCTTTGTCTTGTGCATTAGCAAATCCGAATGCGAAAATGGCTAAAGCTGATAAAATAATTTTTTTCATTTCTGTTTTGTTTAAAATTAATAAGCCAAAATTATACTTTCTCCCAAATGTATTGATTTCAGGGGTTTTATACTTATTAACAATTTTATTAACTTTAATAAGAAAAAAACGATTAAACATTGTAATTATATAACACATTAAAAAACATATCCCTTATTTTTACCATGCTAATGTTCAGTTTATTAACCAATAACTAATTTTATGAAAAAAGCAATCTTATCAGCAATCATTTTAATTGCCTGTGGGCTGAATGCCAATGCACAGGTATTTAAGTTGGGAATCAAGGGCGGACCAAACTTCGCCAATTTTAGCGGTGGTGTTGACGGAATTAATTACAGTTCAAGAACCAGTTTCCATATTGGCGGCGCAGCAGAATTGGGAATTACAGGAAAATTTGCAATAGCACCAGAAGTACTCTATTCCTCACAGGGCGCGGATGTTGACGGATTTGGCGATTTCAATCTAGACTATGTAGCCGTTCCGGTATTGGCCAGAATCTACATCTTAAGCGACAAACTCAGTATTGACGTTGGCCCGCAATTTTCTTTTCTCGTCGATGAAGCCGATGAAGCATTTAATAACGAGTCATTTGATTTTGCCGTTGCCGGCGGTGCGACATTAAATGTCACCAAAAGCATATTCGTGCAGGCGCGTTACACAGTCGGGCTGACTGACGCGTCTAAAGATGCAGAAGTGAAAAATTCGGTCTTCCAGGTTTCTGTTGGTTACTATTTTTTCTAAATTAAAGGCATATTCATAAAGACCATTCTGTCTAGGCAGGATGGTTTTTTATTTTTGCATCACAAATGAAAGGAAATACTTATTTTTACACTCGAGACCTCAGGCCATTTGAAATTAAAAGGTGGAAGTCCTGTGGACTTCAGGCACATTCGCTTTAGCGAATACTTTTAATTGTTATCCAACGAAGTTAAAAAAACAGGGGATGAAAATCATCATTATCAATGGGCCAAACCTCAACTTATTGGGGAAACGAGAGCCGGACATTTATGGAAGCCAGACATTTGAAGACTATTTCGCTTCCTTAAAAAGCAAATTTCCACAAATCGAACTCGATTATTTCCAAAGCAATATTGAAGGAGCACTCATTGATAAAATCCAGGAAACAGGCTTTTCATATGATGGGATTATCCTCAATGCTGCTGCCTATACGCATACTTCCGTTGGAATCGGCGATGCAGTCAAAGCCGTTGAAACACCGGTGATTGAAGTCCATATTTCCAATACGTTTTCCCGCGAAGCCTTCAGGCATCAATCATTCATATCTCCGCATGCCAAAGGAATTGTCCTCGGATTCGGCCTGCAAAGCTACGAGCTGGCACTTTTATCCTTTTTAAACTAAATTATTCCGCGCCTTACATGAAAAAAAATTGCCTGCTCCTATTGTTACTGATTTCATTTGCCGGTGTTGCCCAAATAAAAGGAACTGTTTCCGATGATAAAGGAACGCCGCTGCCGTTTGTCAACATTTATTTTGAGAATTCCTATAAAGGAACGACCACAAATGATGTCGGGAAATATGAACTGAATGTCAAAACGCCCGGAAAATACACGATCTCATTCCAATACCTTGGCTACAAAACCAAAAAAATCACCGTTGACGCTGACCAATTTCCGTATATATTAGATATCGGACTTGTAGAAGAAAACATCCAGCTTAACGAGGTTGTCATCAATCCGAAAGCAAATCCTGCCAACGAAATTATCCGGAACGCCATTGCACATAAAAAGGAAAACTCGGAAAAAACCGCGCGTTACAAAGCCGATTTTTATTCCCGGGGGATTTTCAGGATTAAGGATGCGCCAAAAAAAGTGCTGGGGCAAAAGCTCGACATGTTCGACGACATCCTGGATTCGACCCGAAGCGGCATCTTATACTTGTCTGAAACCGTTTCCAAAATCGTTTACCAAAAACCAGATAAACTCAAGGAAACCATCATCGCCTCAAAAGTCAGCGGCGACGACAACGGGTTTAGTTTCAACAATGCGGCTTCGGTCAATTTTGATTTTTACGAAAACTACCTGCCGTTTGAAGTCAATGTCATTTCCCCGATTGCCAACAACGGATTCAATTATTACAAGTACAAACTCGAAGGCTCATTCTTTGACGAAAACAGGCAGCAGATCTATAAAATTAAAGTCACGCCACGCCGCAATACCGAACCTGCCATGGACGGCTACATTTATATAGTGGACGATACATGGGCGTTGTATGCTGTCGACCTGAGCATCAAAGGCAACCAGATGCAATCGCCGGCCATCAACTTACTGACATTAAAACAGAGTTTCAGTTACAATACCATCAATAAGATATGGGTCAAAAATACGCAGACACTCGATTTTGAGGCCGGAATATTGGGCATCAAATTGTCGGGAAGGTTCACTTATGTCTATACGAATTTCGAGTTTGAGGAGCAATTCGCGAAAAGAACGTTTACCAACCAAGTGCTGTCGTTTGAAGAAGGTGCGAATAAAAAGGAAGATAATTTCTGGAATACGATCCGTCCGGTTCCGTTGACATTGGAAGAAAGCACCGATTATGACAAGAAAGGCAAACTGCAAATCAAGAAAAAGTCGCAGGTTTACCTCGATTCAATCGACAAAAAACGGAATAAGTTCAAGGTTTTCGATATCATTAGTGGCTATGGTTACAAAAATTCGTTTAAAAACCGGGAGTTAAATTATGACGGAATCCTTACCGGAATTGGGTTTAATACTGTCCAAGGCTACAATTCCACGACGGGTTTTTCCTTTACCAAACGCGATCCGGACAAGCGGGCCTTTTGGACAATTGGAACCAATTTCAATTATGGCATATCCGAAGACCGTTTTCGCGCTTCGGGTTATCTGACAAGAAAATTCAACAACACCACAAACCGGCAGATGACATTGTCGGGCGGAAATACAATCGAGCAATTTAATCCCGCAAACCCGATCAGCCGGATTGTCAACAGTATTGCAACGACTTTTTTCAGGAACAATTTCATGAAATTGTACGACAAGACTGCGGCAAAAATAAACTACCAGGAAGAAGTCGTAAACGGATTGCAGCTGACCGCCAATGTCGAATATTCCCGAAGGAAGCAACTCTTCAACAACACCGATGCGTCAATCCTGAGAAATGACAAAGGCTATACGTCAAACAATCCTTTGGCACCTGACGATTTTACGACACCGTTTTTCGAAACGCACAATCTCGCAAAGGCATCATTGACGGCCAGGCTTAGTTTTGGGCAGCAATATTGGACAAGGCCTGACGGTAAATTCAACATCCGCAACGACAATTATCCAACGTTGTTTTTGGGTGCCGAAAAAGGATTTGCGGGAAGTGAGAAAAATTATGAGTTCGAACATGTGTTTTCACGTCTCTCATACGACCTGACCCTTGGAAATAAAGGCGTTTTGGGCATGAACCTCAAAGCCGGTAAATTTTTTGACGCCGACGGAATTGCATTCATCGACTACAAACACTTTAACGGAAACCAGACACATATTGGCCAAGTGGAGCGCTACCTGAATGTTTTTAACCTGCTGCCATATTATTCTTCGAGCACGAATGACAGCTATTTTGAATCGCATTTTGAACACAATGACAATGGATATATCATGAACAAACTGCCATTGCTGAAGAAACTGAAATCGACTTTAGTGGTCGGATTCCACAATCTTGCCATTCCGGACCGGAAACCTTATAATGAAGTTTCTGTGGGATTGGACAATCTTGGTTTTGGAAAATTTAGGGTATTCCGATTTGATTATGTGCGTTCCTATCAAGGCGGCTATATTGAAGACGGTGTCGTTTTTGGCCTGAAATTCTTGAATATCCTGGATTAATTCCTGAAAAACACATCATAACCAAAACGCAAAAGCGTCCCGACAACGACAATCAGGAAAAATATCCGGATAAACCCATTTCCTTTTTTGATGGCGAGCTTTGCGCCAACCCAACCGCCAAAGGCATTGCAGGCAGCCATTGGCAACGCAATCGCCCAAATGATTTTGCCTTTTAGCACAAACAGGCAAATTGACCCGAAATTCGTGGCGAGGTTTACCATTTTGGCATTCGCCGAAGCATGCAGGAAATCAAAGCCCAATACCGTAATGAAAGCCACAACCAGGAAACTGCCGGTTCCGGGACCGATGAATCCGTCATAGAAACCGATGCACAGGCTCATCAAAATCGCATAAATGAATTGCCGTTTTACAGTATGTGCTTTTGCGTGGTGTTGTCCGAAATCTTTTTTGGTAAACGTATAAATGGCCAGCAAAGTAAGCACGACAAGCAACAGCGGTTTCATAAAATCATTGGAAACCATCGTCAATAACGTTGATCCGCAAAAGGCTGCGCCAAAAGCAACTATTGCCATGATGCCGAGTAACTTCCAGTTCATCGTGACTTTCTTCAAATATTGGAAAGCTGCAAAACCGGTTCCGCTGAATGCAGGAATTTTGAGCGAACCGATCAACGTCGAAACCGCCAAATTAGGCAGCAATATCAACGCAACCGGTGTTTGTATCAATCCGCCGCCACCAACAATCGCATCGACAAATCCTGCAGTAAATGCGGCAAGGCAGAGAAAAATCAACGTATAGGTTTCCATATGGCAAAAATAAAAAACCCGCGTAAGTTGCGGGTTTTAATTATCAATTAATGTATTCAATTAGGCGATTCTCTCGATTTTCGCACCCAAAGCCCTCAATCTTCCATCGATATCTTCATAACCGCGGTCAATCTGCTCAATATTCTGGATGACGCTCGTGCCTTTTGCGGAAAGTGCTGCAATCAAAAGGGAAATTCCAGCGCGGATATCCGGTGAGGACATCGTGGTCGCTTTCAACTGCGATTTAAAATCATGCCCGATAACGACAGCGCGGTGCGGATCGCAAAGGATAATTTTCGCACCCATATCAATCAGTTTATCGACAAAGAACAAGCGGCTTTCAAACATTTTCTGGTGGATCAAAACATCGCCTTTCGCCTGCGTTGCGGTCACCAAAACGATGCTCAGCAAATCCGGGGTAAACCCAGGCCACGGCGCATCGGCAACCGTTAATATCGAGCCGTCAATATCAGTTTTTATTTCGTAATTTTCGTGTGTCGGGATAAAAATATCATCGCCGCGTCTTTCCAAAGTAATGCCCAATTTCCTGAACACATTTGGTATCACGCCGAGATTTTCCCAACTGACATTCTTGATCGTGATTTCACTGCGTGTCATCGCC
>DATHKH010000082.1:0-5043 GCA_035286325.1 Flavobacterium sp. | reverse complement strand
GGTGGCCGCAACCTTCTTAGCCAAGTTGACCGCCTGTTCCAGGCCTTTTGATTTGCCGATAATGGCAGCAAACGAGTATTTATCGGATATGCGTTTTTCCAGTGCGGCGACTTTCTTATGAAGTTGGGCTTTTTCAATAGCTTTGTATAGCAGCGGAATGATTTTGTCGTTGTCGTCGCCTTTGACAATGTAGTCGAATGCGCCGTTTTTCATTGCCTGTACGCCATCGGATATTTTGCCAAATGCCGTGAGCAGGATGACTTCGACTAATGGGAAAGCCGATTTGATTTTTTCGAGAAAATCGACACCATTGCCGTCGGGCAGTTTCACATCGCATAAAACGACATCGATTTCCTGCTGTTCGAGTTTTTTGAAACCGGTATGCAAATCAGGCGCTTCAACAACATCAAAACCTTCGGAGCTGATGATTCGGGCAAGCAGGCCGCGCAGTTTTTCTTCGTCGTCGATGATGAGGATTTTTTTCAAGGGAATTAATTTGGGAACAAAATTACGGTTTAATGTCGAAAATCATAAAGTCGAAAGCCAAAAGTTGAAAGAAGCAGGATACCCTAGCCCTGATAGTAATGGAAATCCTTTTATGGCTGAGGAATGAAGCCTAAAAGATTGTAATGGATAGCAGGAAACAGCTTCAAAAAATCAAACAATCGCAATCAAACTTTCGACTTACTTTACTACTTTTACATACCAAAAACAACCACTATGTCTGTCGCAAAAAAAGATTACAAAAGGATAACGACCAAGTCGCTGATTGAGATGAAAGCCAATGGCGAAAAGATTTCGATGCTTACTGCTTATGATTTTACGATGGCGAAAATCGTTGATACCGCCGGCGTCGACGTGATTCTCGTTGGCGATTCGGCTTCCAATGTCATGGCTGGCCACGAAACGACGCTGCCGATTACGCTTGACCAGATGATTTATCACGCTTCGGGTGTCGTGCGCGGTACTGCGCGGGCTTTGGTCGTTGTTGATTTGCCATTCGGAAGCTACCAATCCGATCCAAAAGAAGCACTGCGTTCATCAATCCGCATCATGAAGGAAAGCGGCGGCCATGCCGTGAAAATGGAAGGCGGAAGTGAAATCAAGGATTCGATTAAAAAAATATTGAACGCGGGCATTCCGGTCATGGGCCATTTGGGGTTGACGCCGCAATCGATTTATAAATTCGGAACGTATACGGTCCGCGCCAAAGAAGAAGAAGAAGCAGAAAAACTCATTGAAGATGCAAAACTGCTCGAGAAAATCGGTTGTTTTTCATTGGTATTGGAAAAAATTCCGGCGCATTTGGCCGAAAAAGTCGCGAAAAGCATTTCGATTCCAGTTATCGGAATCGGCGCCGGCGGCGGTGTTGACGGGCAAGTGCTTGTCATCCATGATATGCTGGGCATGAACAACGAATTCAGCCCGCGGTTTTTGAGAAGATACATGAATCTATACGAAGACATGAATACGGCTATCGGGAAATATGTCAGTGATGTGAAGTCGAAGGATTTCCCGAATAAAAGTGAACAGTATTAGACACGCTATACTATAGACACGGCGTGTCCATTTAAATGAAAAACATTTCCACCAAAAACAACCTCCAAATCCTCCACGAAGACAACCACATCATTGTCGTCAACAAGCGCGTCGGTGATATTGTACAAGGCGATAAAACCGGCGACAAGCCTTTATCCGACGTGGTTAAGGAATACATCAAGGACAAATACAACAAACCCGGCGAAGTCTATCTTGGCGTTGTGCATCGGCTGGATCGGCCAACAACCGGCATCGTCGTTTTTGCCAAAACATCCAAAGCATTGACACGCCTGAACGATTTGTTCAAAAACCGCGAAACGCAAAAAACATATTGGGCCATCGTCAAAAACAAACCTGAAAAACCTTCAGCGGAACTGGTTCATTATCTTGCGCGCAATGAAAAAAACAATACGTCAAAAGCGCATCTAAAAGAAGTCGCAAACAGCAAAATCGCAAGCCTCGACTACAAAATAATCAAGGAACTCAACAATTATTTTGCGCTGGAAATCAACCTGCACACCGGAAGACATCACCAAATCCGCGCACAGTTGGCAGCCATCGGCTCACCTATAAAAGGCGACCTAAAATACGGTTTTGACCGCAGCAATCCCGATGGCGGCATTCACCTTCATGCGCGGAAGCTTATTTTTATCCATCCTGTTTCAAAGGAAACCCTCGAAATCATTGCGCCCGTGCCAAACGACCCGATATGGAACGCCGTTTAATTATATAAGATTCGGTGCAATATTTATAATACTTTCGCTGTTAATTTTTTATACATTCACATCAAAATTAGCATTTATGAAAACCATCACTTTCCTACTATGCACATTGGCATTCATCAATGTAACTGCACAACAGCATTTTTCAGGCGTCAACACATCCTCGCACGTTGGGATTGTCAATGGCGGTATGAACCCTGCCGAATATACCAACACGGCTTCAACTTTTGAAGTCAACATTTTGGCACCCAGTATCAACGCATCAAGCAATAAAGTCGGTTTCAGCGACCTGGTCAACGGAAACGACCTCGAAGAATTGATTTTTAAAGGTAGTGAAGCCGCAAATCTCAGGATTGATGGCGAAATTTTAGGGCCTGGCGTCGCTTATAAAATGGACAAATGGACTTTTGCCTTTACCACAAAGGCTTATGCCAAACTCGATATCGTCGATGTCGATACGCACATTGGTGATGCGATTACCAATGCCGGAATCAGCTCATTTTTTGGTTCAACAACCATCAACAATAATGAAAACCAGCGTTTAAACGGCACAACATGGGGCGAAGTCGGGCTTTCGGCAGCGCGGAATGTCTACGAAGATGAAACCAATAAATTCAGCGTTGGCGCAACTTTGAAGATTTTGTTTCCGGGTTCATATGCCAATTTTGGTGCCGATAAATTTACCGGAACAATCAACAATACACTCGGGCAAGGCACGCTGACAGACGCGAACGCGAACCTGAACATCGCCTATTCCGGAAATCTGGGTGATGATTTCACGAGTTTTAATGATTATACCGGTTCGCTTTTCGGCAAACTCAACGGCCTTGCGGCTGATGTCGGTGCGAATTACCAATGGAAAGACACCGAACCGGGAAAATACAAAGTCAACGCCGGGGTTTCAATCAGGAATATGGGTGGCATTACATTCAAGTCGGCCAACAATTCTTCGACCAATTATGTGCTGTCAATACAAGGTGCGGAAAGCCTTGACCTGAACCAATTCCAGGATGTCAACAGCCTGAAGGAAGTTGAAGACATTTTATTGGCGAGCGGCTACCTGAATAAAACTGCAAATGAAAGCAAGGATTTTAAGGTGACATTGCCAACGCTTTTTACCGCATATGCCGATATCAAGATTATCCCGAATCTGTTCGCTACCATTTATACACAGCAGAAACTCAACAAAGACAAGGAAAACGACCAGATTACGAATGAGAATGTGACGTCATTGACACCGCGATATGTATGGACAAACGTCGAATTGTTTTCGCCATGGTCGGCCAATGAAATCTCAGGGGTTTCAGGCGGTATTGGAGTGCGGGCTTACGGTTTTTTCATTGGATCATCTTCCATTATCACAGCATTGACAAGCGATAGCAAACAGGCCGACGTTTATTTGGGATATAGTTTCGGTATCAAATAAGTATTACAAAAATTCTTGCTAAATTTATGGCTCAACTCAAAAACGGCAATGGATTACAAAACCGATATCGGCTACCGCAAACAAACACTGGTAAAACTGTTGAGCATTATCCTCAAACATGAAGCTGATATCATCAAGGCGCTTCACGACGATTTCAGGAAATCCGCCTTTGAATCGGTACTGACGGAAACCGGATTGGTCATTTCCGACCTGAAATTTACGATTAAAAACATTAAAAGCTGGGCAAAGCCAAAAAGGGTTTTTCCTTCACTGCTGAATTTTCCATCCTCAGATTTTATCTATAGCGAACCTTACGGCAAAGTACTGGTCATGGCACCGTGGAATTATCCGTTCCAGTTGGCCATGTCACCGCTAATAGCTGCGGTTGCCGCCGGAAATCAAGTCGTTTTAAAACCATCGGAACTGGCGTCGAATACCGCTTCAATCCTCGAAATCATCATTTCCGAAACGTTTGATTCGACACATGTTGAAGTGTATCAAGGCGGCGGCGAAGTAGCCGAAAAGTTGCTGGAGCAGCGCTGGGATTATATTTTCTTTACCGGAAGCATACCCGTCGGGAAAATGGTTGCGAAAGCTGCGGCTGCCCATTTAACGCCCGTGACACTGGAACTCGGCGGAAAAAATCCATGCATTGTGGACGAAACTGCGAATCTTCCGCTGGCCGCAAAACGAATTGTTTGGGGAAAATTCCTGAATGCCGGGCAAACCTGCATCGCACCGGATTATATTTTGGCGAAAGCTGAAATCAAGGAAAAACTGATCGGTTACCTGAAAAAAGAAATCACCGCCGCTTATGGCGAAAATCCTGAATTGTCAGAAGATTTCCCGCGTATCATCAACGACAAAAACTGGCATCGATTGGTGAACATGATTGACGATACGAAAGTCGTCTTTGGCGGAAACCGGAATCTCGAAAACCGCTACCTCGCGCCTACCATCATTGATGAACCGGCAGCCGAAAGCGTATTGATGGCCGAGGAAATCTTCGGGCCGATATTGCCAATCCTTTCCTATTCAGAGGACAGCGACCTTAAAAAAGCGATTTCAAAATATGAAAAACCACTGTCGCTGTATGTCTTTACGGAAAACAAATCCTTTGCTAAAAAAGTGATTCGCGATTTTTCTTTTGGCGGCGGCTGTATCAATGATACCGTCGTTTATTTTTCCAACAAAAGGTTGCCATTCGGTGGCGTCGGCCATAGTGGCATCGGAGCCTATCACGGAAAATTGGGCTTTGCGGCTTTTTCACACCAAAAGTCCATCCTCAAAAAGGCGACCTGGCTTGATATACCGTTGCGGTATGCGCCATATAAAAACAAGCTCAAGACCATCGAG
>DATHKH010000081.1:0-6828 GCA_035286325.1 Flavobacterium sp. | reverse complement strand
TCACACCAATGGAAGATCCGACAAGCTCACTGGTCACGCTTGACTTTTCGGCAATACCAGGCGTAGAGGACAATCCTGATTTTCAAATAAAAATCGGATTTGCCGGCGATGCGGCTTCAGGAGCTACGGGAAATAACCGTTTTGACAACCTGACGCTGGAAGGCATTCCAACGGCCAGCGGACCTGGCCCGGGTCCAATTGACGATACCATTTACCTGTTCCAATACTGGAATTTTAATGCGTTGCCATCAGGAACACTGACGTCAGTAACGCCCGATGCTTCCCTGATTTCCGGAAACACGGCTGCCATCACTTACGACGGTAGCGGTGCGGGTTATATGGATTCCTTTTCTCTGGGTTCGGCAGAAAATGCACAAAACACTGATGTGGCGGGAAGCGGACTGCGCGCCCGAAATCCGAGCAATACCAGAAACCTAATGATTGCCGCGCCAACGACCGGTTATAAAGATGTAGTCGTGAGATTCGCTACGGCCAAAAGTTCCGGTGCGGGCGCTTCGATGCAAAATTATTCCTATAGCCTAGATGGGACGAACTTCATCACGACCAACCTGCCCGTCGCGACTTTCAATCCTGATTCCGATCCGGCCTATGCGATCGTTACTTTGGATTTCTCTGCCATTTCAGGTGCAAACGACAATCCTGCTTTCGTCTTGAAAATCAGTTTTGCAGGCGCCGAAGCCACAGGTTCAAGCGGGAACAATCGCTTTGATAACATCACATTCCAGGGAAAACACTTATGATACCATTTAAACATTCCGTCGCGATCGTGCTTGCCACAGCGGCATTTGCAGCCAATGCACAAAAAGCCATCGCTCTAAAGCCAATCAAATCAATAGCAATCAAAATTCCGGAACCTTCCGATATCTGTTACAATGCCAAATCGGATGATTTCTTTATCGTCAGCGACAACGGTATTTTGTTTGAAGCCGACAGGGACGGAAAAATCGTCCGACAGGTCAAACAAAACGATACCGATTTTGAAGCGGTGTATTCGGATGACAAAAATGTATACGCTGTCGACGAAACGCATCGCAACATTTACATTTATGACGTCAATACCTTAAAAATCATGCGCATAGTAAATGTTCCGTACAACGGCGCCAAAAACAAAGGTTATGAGGCATTCACTTTCAATAAGAGCAAAAACAACTTTGTGATTTTTACGGAAAAAGATCCGTCATGGCTGTTTGAGCTCGATGCCGATTTTAAAATCACCAACACGGTTGACATTTCTAATATTGCCACTGATATTGCCGCTGCGCAATTCCACGACAATTTCCTGTGGCTTTTGAGCGATGAGGACATGGCCATCATGAAACTCAATCCGAACACTTATGAAGTCGTCGGAAAATGGTCGTTGCCGGTCATCAATCCTGAAGGATTTGCCTTTGACAAAGACGGCAGCCTGCTGGTGACCTGCGACGATATGCAGCGCCTTTACTATTTCAACAATCCTGACGCGGGCCCAACGGGCGAAACAAAATAAAACCTTAAGATGAGATCAATTTTACTCCCGATACTATTACTGTTTACAAGCGCTGGTTTTGCACAGGTAACTTTGCTGAACGGCAAACATGTGCTGGAACTTTCCGGTGAAGTGTCGACCTATTTCAATTACCGTTCGCTGAAAGACGGCGAATTTGACCATTCCAAAGACCGTTTTAAATTGCGCGATGCCCAGATTGAAATCGAAGGGCGCGTCGGCGCTGATTTTGAATACAATTTCAAAGTCGATTTTGCCGATATGGCCGCCAACAGCAGTACCGAAGAAATAGATCCTGAAAATCCCGGACTGATGGAAGCTTCGGTCACTTATAAAGGTTTTCATTTTATGGATGTTGAAATGGGTTATGGCAAATTGTATTATTCCAGGAGTGCGCTTGTCCCGTTTGATTATTCGGCCTATTGGCAACGGGCAGAACTGACCAGAGGTTCCATTTTCGCAACGCGTGACGTTGGGATTACGCTGATGAAAAACTTTTGGAAACAGCGCGCCAACGTTTATCTCGGCGCTTATACAGGACTCGGCGAAGCATCCATCAGCGGCGATAATGACGCAAGCGGCAACCTTGAATTTGTAGGGCGCTTTGATGTTTCATATCCGGCGCGTTATCGTTTTAGGGAAATCGACGACAGGCATACGCCAATTCCGATGTTTTCAGTCGGTGTCAATGGGCGTTTTGCCAATAAACAACTTCCTGAAGGAGAAGTATTTCCAACGAATGCAGCAGGCGAATACGGACTGAAAGTCATCGATGGAAAAAGATATGTATACGGAATGGACGCTTCCTTTCAATACATGGGTTTTTCAGGGCAGTTCGAAATCCACCAGATCAAAGCCCAGCCACAAAGTGCGACCGACCCGTTGTTTTTGAATACGACAGCAGCGCAAAACCATGGGTATATCCTTGCCGGCGGTTACATCGCGCAGGCGAATTATTTTATCAAAAACTGGAAAACGATTATTTCCGCCAGATATGAAGAACTCGACCTGAATGATTTGGCTAAAGGAAAATCACAGCGCTTTTCGCCTGCCATTGCATACCAAATCCACGGTTACAATGCGATGGTGAAATTCCAGTATTTCAATATCATCAAAGAGGAAAGCATCGATCCGTTGAAATGGGACGAGCAATTCAGGATTGGAATGCAGTTCCAATTTAAATAGTATTTTTGATAATTAAATTCACCGTTAAAATTCAAGCCATGGAAATCAACTGGGCCGTTTTGGGAATTATTGTATTGGTTGTAATCATTCTGATCGTTTATCTCATCCGGCAGGACCTGAAGGATAAGAAGAGCATGACGGATTTTTTGAATAGTGACAATAAAGACATTGAAGAAAAGGAACGCGATTTTAATGATGACGAAGTGTGATTTGCCATTAAACAACCAAGTACACTAAAAAAAGGCCCTTTCATTTCTGAAGGGCTTTTTCTTTAAAACCTGCTATATTAAACGATCTGAAAATTCAGATTTGATATAATCCTCAACTTCCTTTTCAATTGCTTCAAACTTCCCTTTAAAGGCAACCATATAGACCAGCATCGGGATGATGACGCCGCCTACAATAAGAATGCACACTGCAAGGAGCAATCTGCCCAATGTCGGAAATGTACCATGGATCATCAGTCTTTTCTTCGTCAAAACCAATTTGCAACCTATCGATTTATTGCTGGTCGTGTTGGCAATGATAATCTCGTGCTTGTTATTGGTTACGTTGTATCTGGAACCGAAATGCTCACGGACTTTTGTTGCAAGTTCATCGATTTGGAATGCTTCAGGTTTAATTTTCAGGGTTTTCATATGTGGTTTTTATGTTGTGAATCTTGTTAATCTGTTTCCAATAATGCGATCGCCTTTATCTCGAAAAGGCTGTGGTAGGTCGAACTTTGGCTTCCCCATTCATTCGGAAGCGCCAGGGTGAATGATATGGATTCGATGTTTAATGTTGTCCAATCATCAGGATTGCTGAAATCAAGATCCGTTTTGCCGTTCAGCTCATCAATCGTAAATACGCCGACCCTAGTGTTCCCAAAAAAATTATCGGTCATCCTGACAACCTTTTTGTGCATCTGTGCCAGGCTGAAAAAAGCCAGCACTTCGAGGTCTTTTAGTTCAAATACCGTTTGGGGATTTTCCGATTTGATCACTGCCAATTGCTCCGGTGTAAATTCCATGGAAATTATTTATTAAAATTAAAAAATCAAATTTTTCATTATTTGGATGTGCATTTATCGACTTTAAGAATAATCATTTTTCCGACTTCCCCGGCGGTTTCGTAGTCGTTTTGCTCGTAATCGGAATACTTCCAGACGCCGTTTTCCTGTTCTAAAAACCCGCGGATGTTTGTGAATGTTGGCCGTTTCTGGTCGGCGTCCCAATCGAAAGCGCCTTCATGGATTCCGAAACGTTTGACCAATGTCCATTTGCCATTGCACAACGTAAAAACCTTACAGCTGTTCACGCGGCTGAAATCGCAATAATCCACTACCAATGCGATTTCATCTTTGCCATCATTGTTTGTGTCGCCAACATTGATCAGGCAATTTAAACCCTGTGCCGTTCCGAGATGAAGGATATTGCTGCCTTTCTTTTTGAGCGACAGGCGAACATCCGATTCTTGCTTGTAAAACCAATTGACCACGGTATCCCATTCTGTTTTGAATGGATCCGGCGCATTGAGAATTTCTGCTTTTTTGAGCTTGCTGTAATTGTACTGGAACAGCGTGTCGGTTTTTTTATCGCCGTCAAAATCACCGGTGATGTAAAGTTTTTCGAGTTTATGGAATTTGTCGGCGGAAATCACCAAAGGCTTCTGTCCGTTCATATGACAGCAAAACAGCGCCAGCAATAAAACAGTCAGGTATTTATTCATGATGTTGCTTCTATTTATTATTGAAATCCCAGTAGTTTGTTTTCGCGTTTTTAAAACTGACGAAAATCCGGTTGGTCTTTATCTTGTATTTTTTTGTGATGTTGCGCGGAATCCTGCTTTCTTGTCCATTGTATTGATGGATGTGCAAAAATAGGTCCGGCAAACCGTCGGCATTATAATCCTTGACGAAAAAATTATCCGGATTGCTTAAATCGAGCCCCGAAACATAACCGCCGTCGAGTTCAAATGGGATTTTTATAGTGCTGTCATTGGATGTCAAATAAACCGAAACCAGGTAACAACAATGCGCGCCGCCGGAAAAAGCATCACTTACCGTGTCGTTTTTGCCATCGCCATCAAAATCATAGCCGGTTTTCCAATCGAGGCTTTCGCCATGGAATGAAAAAACCAGCATAAGATAAATGAGGAACATTACGGTTTTTTGAAAAGCTGACCCAATGCGGAACCGCCATAATAGCCGAGCATGATTTCGGGTGCAACTTCTGCGACGAATTCCATTATTTTTGAAATGGTCATCGGATTCAGTTCGTAGAGCGAAGGCAACACGTCGACTTCAGTCTTGAAAATGCCGGATTTTGGCTCAAATTCAAAATAAGTGTCTTTGATTCCTCTCCTGCTTTTGGTGACTTGGTAGAAGCGTTTCATGCCGGCCAGTTTAATTTCTTCCGATTTGGATGATTCGCCGGCAGCGTGGCTGATGAAAAACCGGATGGTATTTCCATCAGACTCGGCTACAAGATTTGGATTTTGCCAGCCGAAATACTTCTTAAGGCTGATGCCAATTCCGATCAGGCAACTGAATAATATCGCCGCAACAATTGCCGGAGTCCAGCTGAATGCCGTAATCAATGAGAATACAGACAATACTGTCATCCAGGCACAAAACAGCGCCAATACTATAAAGAGAATCAATTTTCCCTGGCGTTTTTGCAAAGGCACTTCAATTTTTTTCATGTAATATTTCTGTTAATGGTATGTCGCAATATAATACATGACCAGGCCAATGATACCAATGGCGAGCCGCCAGATCAGTTTGACCAATAAGTCATTGGAAACTGATTTTCCCTGCTCGATGTAACCGTCGGTTCTTTCATTGGCCGTGCCGACTTTCTTGGACAAATGCGTCCCGAAAAGCGCACTCATCGAAAGAATGTACAAAATCAAAACCCAGGCTGCATTGGCAAAACCAATGAGCATTAAGATAAAACCAATGATTCCAATTGTATCCATAAACTATAATATTACATCAACCTGATCGGTTGTTTGTCAGATGAATCTAAAGCTGCGCTTTTCACATCAACCTCAGCAACTACAAAATACTCCGATTTTTCATTGTTTGCAAAAGAACCCATTTTTCCCAATGCACCAAGTGCACCGCCTTTTTCGGCAAGGTCTTGATTGCTTGAATTCGCTACTTGGAAAGGCAATGCGAATGAATGCTCAACTGTTTCGCCGGCTTTGATGGTTGCCCCTTTGAGGTCAAGGTTGAACGTGCCTAGTGTAATATCTTTCTTTTTCTTGTCGTCGCCACGCCCTGTAGTGTACTCTTCAAGCAAGATTACTTTCATTTTTACCAATTCCTGGTCGCTTTTGGAAGTCAGTGTCACTTTGCCATTGATCATGCCTTCGCTTTTGCCAACTTGTCCAGGCGATTGCAATGATACCTTAACGCCGCCAATTCCTAGTTTGTTCTTGATTGTTTGGAAAAATCCCATAATAATTGTTTTATTGGTTTGCCTACTCTTTATCCGGGATTTTCAGCTTGCTCCCACAAATGCCTATTGGCAATTGATGGCGCAAAGTAATAAATTCAAACGATTCATTCTTTTTTTAAATGAAAATTTGTTAAGGTGGACGAAAATTTGTTGGGAAATTACGGATATTGGTTTTAAAATGTTTGTATTAATATTTTAATTTTAACCAATTTGCCCTATTGGAGTTGTGCTTGCGTTATTTTTGGCTTCGGCAGCAGCAGCTATTTTTCAGTTAAATACGCTTTCTTTATAAGGTCCAGTTTTGGATACGTTTCGTAAAAAAGCGCACGATTTAAATACAAATTATCGTTGGCCATTGTATTTTCACCGTATCCCGAGTATAATTGTTCTACTGTTTCCATGCCTTTGACTACATTTCCCAGAGCGGGAAATCCTTTGACGCCTGCAAAGTCCAAAGTGTCGAGTACTGTATTGTCATTGAGGTTGATAAACAATTCCAAATCGCGGGATTCTTCATCATGTTATTTAAAATACCCTTTCGTCGAAATGCCCCGCCGATGCAGCTTCCTGATATCCCATGGTGCAATCGGGTTTTTATCCAACCATAGCCCTGCTCTTTTGCTACGCGCTGCAACTTCAAGCGCAGCCAACACCTTGTCGTTCGAGTATTTCTTGTAATGCCACGCCATTCCG
>DATHKH010000080.1:0-2575 GCA_035286325.1 Flavobacterium sp. | reverse complement strand
AAGGATTTTTGATAGATGACTTTTCCGTGTCTTGCGACTAAAACCTGAAGTCCGGGCGTCATTTTGCCGTCGATGGCTTTTTTCGCGAGTTGGTCGATTTGTGCCAATATTTTCGAATCCATGCCGACATTTTCCGCAGCTGTAAAACCAAGCCGGTTGATTTTCTTCGTCGACAGTCCGAAATTCACCGGGAACATTCCGTTGATTGTTACGGGCAATTTCCCTTTTGATTCGACCGCGCCAAAAATCATTTCCGCTGAAACCACTTGCGACACATCGGTATTTTGATAGGAAATGACAATGCCTTTGATGTTGACAAAATTATTCACCTGCAATAAGGAATATGGCTTGGCAAATATATCAAGGATGACATTGTTGTATTTTGAGATCGAGTCGAGTTTTGCGATTTCTTCGGGCTTCCAATTGTGGTTTTTCCAGGCGCCGTCGGCTTTATGGAAACCGACAATGACTTTTGTATATGGCTTTAATCGGACTTGCAGGCTGTCGAGATTGTCCTCATTGATTTCCGTGATTTCTGTATATTTCTGCAAGGTCGACAGGAATGGGCTGTGCTTGTCGTCGCCCAATTTGACATAAGCGATTTTCTCGGTTTCGAGATTTTTGATTGGAAGCGTTTCGTCATCATTCTTGATGACGGTAATCGCATTTTCATACAACTCATATTGGAACGCTTCGTCTGCTACCGTATTGAGGTCGCTGGTCAGGTTTTCCGTGACGATTGGCCTGTACATATCCAATCCAACCCTGTATTTGTATTTCAGGATTTTCTTTACTGACCATGCCAGCCTTTCTTCCGTTAAGATGGAATCCTGGTATGCCATGCAGAATTTGTCCAATGCCAATGGGACATTTTCAGGGAAAAGCAACACGTCATTTCCTGCCATAAACGCTTCAAGGTCGATTTCGCCCGGTGTTTTGAAATTGCTCGCGCCTTTCATATTCAGTGCATCGGTAAAAATCAATCCCTGGAAACCGAGCTCTTTTTGCAATACATTGGTCACGACATTATACGAAATCGATGAAGGATAACCTACTCTTGGTTCAAGGCTTGGCACCTGAAGATGCGCAACCATGACTGACGCCAATCCTTCGGCGAACAATCTTTTATACGGATAGAATTCGGTGTCGAAAAGCCGTTCTTTTGTAAAATTGACGACAGGAAGCGAATAGTGTGAATCTACCGAAGTATCGCCATGGCCCGGAAAATGTTTTCCTGTCGCATAAACGCCTTGGCTTTGGATGCCTTTCATCAATTCCATCGCCCTGTTGGTGACATTGATTTTGTCTTCGCCGAATGAACGGTTTCCGATGATTGGGTTTTTGGGATTGGTATTGATGTCAAGCACCGGCGCAAAATTGAAATGCACGCCAATGCGATGGGCTTGTTTGCCGTATTCAACACCAACTTTCCTGATCAGGCTTAAATCCTGTATGGCGCCGAGTGTCATGTTCCATGGAAAGCGATTGATGGAATCGAGGCGCATTGCCAATCCCCATTCCGCGTCAATGCCTATGAATAAAGGCACGGGCGACATTTGTTGGTATTTGTTGGTCAGCTTTGCCTGACGTCCTGGTCCGCCCTGAAGGAATAAAAGGCCACCGATATGGTAGCATTTGATCAATTCCTGGATGGATTTGACATGCAATGAATCCTTATTAGAAAATGCCGACACCATAAAAAGCTGCCCGACACGTTCATCGAAAGTCATATGGTTGTAGACGCTGTCAACCCAAGCCGCTTCTTTCATCCTTTCAAAAGGCGGGGAAATTTTCCTGAATTGCGCCGTGGCAAACTGGCATATAAAAAGTAAAATAATAACCGTATATCTCATCGAAGCAAAGTAATTTTAGAAAAAGCGACTGTGCCAGCTTTCATTTGCAGGAACTTCCCAGTATTCGTTCCATTCGCCAACCGTATTGACGAGGTTATTAAAAACAATCGTATTACCGGTTACGGCGCGGTCTTTAGCCATTTTCTTGAATTCAGTCAATGGTTTGTGGGCAATGTGTTCACCGAGTTTATAGGTCACATTCATCTTATCCAGCAAATCCACATCATATTTCTTTTCCAAATCCTGGATAAACCTGACAGATTCATCGATGGAGCAGCCCGTTGCAGATTGCGGTTCCTGATTGACCGCGAGAATGATAAAGCGGTTGTATTTCAATTGGTACGACGCTTCAAGCCCGGTTCCGTGTGCAGCCCAGCTTTCAACAAAAGCCTGTGTGGCAGCATCTATTTCGGCAAATTCGGCGTCAGAGAATTTCCTGTTGGATTGGTAAATCCAGATTTTGGATTCTTCCGGAAGTGTTTCAAATGGAACGTACATGTTTTAAATTTTAAGGTTGGATTATTATAAATCCTGGGCATTTGCAATCAGCTCAGCGACATCCATCACTTTCACTTCGTTTTCTTTTTCCTGGTGTTTGACACCGTCAGTCAGCATTGTATTGCAAAATGGACATCCGGCAGCAATGATTTGTGGCTGGAGTCCCAAAGCTTCTTCGACCCTTTCGACATTGATTTCCTTGTTTCCGGGTTCGGCATCCTTGA
>DATHKH010000079.1:0-24055 GCA_035286325.1 Flavobacterium sp. | reverse complement strand
CGTCAACTTCTGCGTGTGCTTTGTGTGTGATGATTGCTTTTGGCGCTTCAGCAACTGCTACAGGAGCTGTTTTTGCGGTGTCAGCAACAATTGAAATAGTGTCGTGAGATGCTACAGCCGAATCAACAGCTTTTGGTGCCGCTTCAGCAGTATGCGCTTCCACTGGAGCGACCGGAGCTTCCTCATGGGTTGCTTCTGCGTGCTTGCCTTCGTGGTGCTCTTCGGCAGCCAGAATCTTTTCGACCTCCTGAATATCTTTTGGTGCAGTTAAAAAACCATATCCAATCCCAAGGATTCCAACAATCATCAGGATAAAAGAAAGAGTTTTTAATTTACTTGAAAATGTATACATATCTATTACAATCAGTTTGTTCTACAATTATTCGCTTTTCAGCTTCATCACATATTTTGCAACCATCCAGCGTTCTTTCTGGCTTAATTGGTTCGCATACGATCCCATGGCGTTCAGTCCGTAAGTTTCCACATGGAAAATACTGCCTTCAGTAATGACACGGTCTTTATAACTTGGCACACCGAGGAATTTCTCCTTCTGGACCAATTTCCCTTTTCCGTCCCCTTTTTCACCGTGGCAAATGGCGCAGTAAATATCGAAAAGCGGTTTTGCTTTCGCCTCGTCATAAGAAAGCGAATCCAAAGGCGATTTTGAGTTGGCCTTAGCCAATTCGTAACCCGCAGTGGTATTTTCATATTCGTATACTTCAAATCCCCTGTTGATTGTACCTGCCGGCGGCAATTGCGCTTCAACGCCACCGCGAGCAAAAGCATCCGATTCGGAATACGTTTCATAACCAACCGATTCGTACATGTTTGGCATGTATTGGTAGTTTGGTTTTTTGTCATTGAAACAAGAGGTAACCAAAACGGCAAGACCGGCTAAAAGTGTTATTTTATATAAGCTTTTCATATACTAGTGCGTTTCGTGCTTTTCTATTACTTTAACTTCGACTGCCCCGGTTTTCTGGAAAAAAGAAACCAGTTCGTCCTCATTATTGTTCACGGCCACTTCCATCAGGAAATGGTCGTCTGTAGTTCTTACATCAGGATTTTCAGCGGCTTTGAACGGCCATAATTTACTTCTCATATAAAAAGTAATCACCATTAAGTGTGCTGCGAAAAATACGGTCATTTCAAACATGATCGGAATAAAAGCCGGCATATTCTGGATGTAACTGAAACTTGGTTTTCCACCGATGTCCTGCGGCCAATCCTGAATCATGATGGTGTCCATTATCCAGATTGCAGTCGCAAGGCCCAAGCATCCGAACATAAACGAACAGATTGCAATCCTTGTCGGTGAAAGTCCCATCGCTTTGTCCAACCCGTGAACCGGGAAAGGCGTGAAAACTTCCTCGATATGATGATGTGCGGCGCGCGTTTTTTTCACCGCATCCATCAATACATCATCGTCATTATAAATGGCGTATATAACTTTATTAGTGCTCATGATGTGAATTTTTATTTTCTTCTCTGCGTTTTTTATAATATTCTCCGGAAGTTTTCAAAATTGTTTTCACCTCTGCCTGTGCAATCACTGGGAAAGTCCTGGCATACAATAAGAATAAAACAAAGAAGAAACCGATGGTACCGATAAAGATTCCGATGTCGACAAATGTTGGTGAGAACATCGTCCAGGAAGACGGAAGGTAATCCCTGTGCAATGAAGTCACGATGATTACGAAACGCTCAAACCACATCCCGATGTTTACGACAATCGAGATAATGAAAGAGAACATGATGCTCGTCCTTAATTTTTTGAACCACATGAATTGTGGCGAAAATACGTTGCAAGTCATCATCGACCAATATGCCCACCAGTAAGGACCGGTTGCCCTGTTGAGGAACGCATACTGCTCATATTCCACTCCGGAATACCAGGCGACGAAAAGTTCTGTGATATAGGCAACACCAACGATAGAACCTGTAATCATGATTACGATGTTCATCAATTCGATATGCTGAATGGTAATGTAAGCTTCTAATTTGGACACTTTTCTCATAATGATCAAAAGTGTGTTTACCATTGCGAATCCTGAGAAAACGGCTCCGGCAACGAAATAAGGCGGGAAGATTGTAGTATGCCATCCAGGAATAACGGATGTCGCAAAGTCCATGGATACGATTGTGTGTACGGAAAGTACAAGTGGCGTTGCTAAACCTGCAAGTACCAAAGATACTTCTTCGAAACGCTGCCAGTCTTTGGCACGTCCGCTCCAACCGAAACTCAATATTGTATAGACTCTTTTTGTAAAAGGTGTTATGGCGCGGTCTCTCAACATCGCGAAATCGGGAAGTAAGCCTGTCCACCAGAATACCAATGATACCGAAAGATAAGTCGAGATTGCAAATACGTCCCAAAGCAAAGGCGAGTTGAAGTTAACCCATAAAGAACCGAATTGATTTGGAATCGGCAATACCCAATATCCAACCCATGGGCGACCCATGTGGATGATCGGGAATAAGCCAGCCTGGATTACTGAGAAGATGGTCATCGCTTCCGCAGAACGGTTGATTGCCATTCTCCATCTTTGGCGGAACAGTAAAAGTACAGCTGAAATCAGCGTTCCGGCATGCCCGATACCAACCCACCAAACGAAATTGGTGATGTCCCAGGCCCAGCCTACTGTTTTGTTTAATCCCCAGGTTCCGATACCGGTAGAAATGGTGTAGATGATACAGCCTAATCCCCAAAGAAAGGCGATTAACGCAATTGAAAATACAGTCCACCATTGTTTGTTGGCTCTGCCTTCAACAGGCGCGGCAACATCTACTGTTACATCATGATAATTTTTATCACCTATAACTAAAGGTTTTCTAATGGGTGCTTCGTAGTGAGACGACATAATCCTTTATATTGTTTCTTATTAATTACTTTTTGTACTAGGTATTCCTGACTTTAACGTGATAGAAAACATTTGGTTTTGTACCGACATGTTCCAACAAGTGATACATCCTGTCGTCTTCAGCCAAAGCCGCAACAGTATCTTTATTATTGTTTACGTCACCAAATTTGATTGATCCTGATGAACAAGCTGCAGAACAAGCGGTTTCGAATTCGTCAACATTGACTTCACGTCCGTCGCGTTTTGCTTTCAAGATGGTCGCCTGTGTCATTTGGATACAAAACGAACATTTCTCCATCACACCACGGGAACGAACCACTACGTCCGGATTCAAGACCATACGGCCCAAATCGTCATTCATATGGTAATCGAATTCCTCATTTTTGCTGTAAAGGAACCAGTTGAAACGGCGCACTTTATATGGACAGTTGTTTGCACAATATCTCGTACCGACACAACGGTTGTAAGCCATCTGATTTTGCCCCTGGCGACCGTGTGATGTTGCCGCAACAGGACAAACCGTTTCACATGGTGCGTGGTTACAGTGCTGACACATTACCGGTTGGAAAGACACTTGTGGATTGTCATTGGCTTTTTCCATTTCACCAAATCCGCCCAAAGAACCTTTTTTGCCGAATAATCCGTCGAATTTTTCTTTTTTCTCGTTGTCTTCAGCGAAAGTATCTTCAGAAGAATAATACCTGTCGATACGCAGCCAGTGCATATCGCGGCTTCTTCTTACCTCGGCTTTACCAACAACAGGAACGTTGTTTTCAGCGTGGCAAGCGATAACGCAAGCGCCACAACCTGTACAAGAATTCAAGTCGATTGACATGTTGAAGTGATGCCCGACCGAACGGTCAAAACTTTCCCATAAATCGACTTTTGTCGCTTCGACTTCTGCATGGTCAAGAGAAACCATCGGTTGCTCGTTCCAAAATTTTGCATCTTTGGTATTGAATATCTCTAAAGTCGTTTCTTTAATGATATCACCTCTTCCCATCAATGTTTTTTGTCCTTGAACACAAGCAAATTCGTGTTCCCCTGCCGCTTTTGTAATCTTCGCAGACTGAAGTGTATTAAATCCTTTATATAAAGCGTAGGCATTCAAACCTACCTGCATTTCTTCTTTAAGGGCAGCTTTACGTCCATAACCCAATGATAATCCCAATGTGCCGACCGCCTGTCCTGGCTGGACGATTACGGGAACATTTTTCAATGGTGTTCCGTTGACAACAATGTCTGCATAACTTCCGTTCAATCCACCGTTTGCGACGATTGAATTGGTCATACCCATTCTATCGGCATCCGCTCTTGAAACAGTCACATAATTGTCCCATGAAACCCTTGTAATCGGGTCAGGAAATTCCTGAAGCCATGGATTGTTTGCCTGTTGTCCGTCGCCCAAACCTGTTTTGGTATAAAGCACGAGCTCAAAATCGCCCATGTCTTTTACCTGTGTCAATGCATTTGCCGCACCTGCATAATCAGCCGATCCAGCTGCCGGACCTGCACCACCGATGACAAATACGCCATCGTGCAATACTTTGTTCCAGGTCGCGCCCATCAACATCGATGGGGAATTTCCTTTGAGGTAATCGTAGAAAGTTCCGCCATTGCCATTCCACGACAATAAAGCCTCCTGGAATTGTTTGGTATTGAATATCGGACGGATTGTAGGTTGTGTCAAACTGTAAGTTCCTGAAGTCAGCATCAAATCACCCCAAGATTCCAATACGTGTGGCGCTGCCGCAGCAACGGTTACAAGCGAAGCGGTTTCATCTTCTTTCAAAGAGAAGGCTACCGAAAGTGTTGTTTTTTTCAAGCCTGCAACGAAATCTTCGCTGTTTGGCAAGGTATATACCGGGTTGACGCCACTCATAATCAAAGTGTGTACGTTTCCGGCTTTCATGTCATTTACCAATTGTGCGACTTTCGCATCAGAACCTTTCCTGATTTGTCTTGCGCCCGTAGTATTGAACGCTTCACTATTTAATGCCTGGTTGATTGCCAAGACCAAAAGCTGCGCGTTTTTATCCTGGATTCCGGAAACCAAAACGCCTTTGCTTCCTGCGGCCTTCAATTGTTGGGCAGCTTTCATGATCGCGTCGTCATTTTTAGTAGTGCTTGTTGAAACCGCACCACCGGTAATGACATTGTATATTTTTAACAATGCCTGTTTCTGGTCTGCATTCGACATCGGAATCCTTTTGTCGGCTGCTGCACCTGATAAGGTCATGTTTGATTCGAGTTGGAAATGGCGCGACATTTTGCCTTGGTTCGGCACACGCCCTTTTGCGTAACCTGCATCATATCCGCCGCCTTGCCAGTCTCCGAGGAAATCTGCACCGACAGATACAATTAGAGCCGCTTTAGAAAAATCATAATCAACCAAAGCCCTTTGACCATAAACGGTTTCGAAGGCATCCAAAGCCGCTGAGCAGGAAACTGCATCATAAATGACATGCTTTGCATTTGGGTTCTTGGCGATGAAATCAGCAATCAGTCTTTCAGTGGAAGGGCTTGCCAATGTTCCGGTCAATAAAACCACTTGTCCGCCTTTTGCTTTCGCATCGGCCAAACCTGATTTTACTTTTAAATCGACATCACTCCATGATGCTGCTTTTCCTCCAACTTTTGGGTTTTTAAGACGCATGCTGTCATACAATGACAATATGGAAGCGTGAACCCTTGCATTGGCAGAGAATTTCGCCCCCGGCATGGTATTGTTCTCGATTTTGATTGGGCGGCCTTCACGGGTTTTCACCAAAAGGTTGGCAAAATCAAATCCGTCAAAAACCGAAGTGGCATAATAATCTGCAACACCTGGAACAATCTGCTCAGGCTGGACTACATAAGGAATTGATTTATGCACCGGGCCTTCACAGGCAGCAAGAGAAGCCGCTGCTGTACTAAAACCAACGTACTTTAAGAAATCACGACGCGTTGTTGAAGAAGTTAAGTTGTCCTTATTTCCCAAAAACTCCGTCACCGGAATTTCTTCAGTGAATTCGTTATTTCTAAGCGCCTCAACAATAGAACTGTTTTCGTTTAGTTCTTCAACACTTTTCCAGTATTTTTTGTTTGATGACATCGTATATAAATTTGCTTCTTAATAATTGATTAATAGTGGCATTTGCCGCACTCAAGTCCTCCCATTTGGGCGATAGTCAGTTTGTCTACGCCGTATTTCTTGGAAAGTTCCTCGTGAATTTTGGTGTAATAGGCATTGCCTTCCATTTTCACATCCGTTTTTCTGTGGCAGTTGACACACCAGCCCATGGTTAATGGCGAGAATTGTTTCATGATTTCAAATTCCTGCACCGGACCGTGACAAGTCTGGCATTCTACACCAGCAACGATGACGTGCTGTGAGTGGTTGAAATAGACGAAATCAGGAAGATTGTGAATTCTTACCCATTTCACAGGAGAAGTTTTACCGGTGTATTTCTGAGTTGCTTTGTCCCAGCCTACCGCATCATATAATTTTTGGATCTGTGCATCGTAGAATGCCTTACTATGCTCTGGCGTTCCAGTGCTTTCTGCCACTTCGCTGATGTTCTTATGACAATTCATACAGACGTTAAGCGATGGAATTCCTGCGTTTTTACTGGTCCGTGCCGAAGAGTGGCAATATTTACAGTCGATTTCATTATCTCCAGCGTGGATTTTGTGCGAATAATGGATCGGTTGGATCGGTTGGTAATTCTGGTCAACGCCAACTTGCATCATCCAGCCGTAAACGAAATAACCTGCAGCCAGAATCAGGAATACGGAAGTTACAAATACCAGGAACTGGTTTTTTGCAAAAGCTTTCCAGATCGGGATTGTAGGTTCTTTGGCAGCGACTTCAATGCCGTTTGCTTTGGCTATTTTTGTCAGTACGCGGTTGACCAAAACCAACATGACAATAAGAATACCCATGACAATGGCCAACGCAATTAGGATCATGTTGTTTGAAACACCGCTGTCGGCACCGGCAGTTCCCGGAGGTCCTGCTGTTCCTGCGGCAGTAACCGGCTTGGCTGGCACTGGTTCAGAAGTATAAGCAATGATATTGTCAATGTCTGCAGTGGAAAGCTGTGGGAAAGCCGTCATCACCGATTTGTTGTTTTCGTTGAAAAGCGCCACTGCCTTTGCGTCGCCTGACTTAATGACTTCAGAGCTGTTGTGAACCCATTTGTAGATCCATGCCATGTCGTGCCTTTCGGAAACGTTTCTTAATGCCGGCCCGGTTGCTTTGGTGTCCAATTTGTGGCACGCAGCACAGTTTGAGTTGAAAAGCGCCTTTCCTTTTACGGCGTCACCTGCAGTTGCTGGCGCTGCTGCGCCTGAAGCGGGAGCTGCGGGAACAGTGGCTGTGATGCTTGCGGCCGGAGTTTTAGGAGCTTCTTGGGCAGAGGAAGTTAATGAGAAAGTCAGCATCAAAGCCAAACCAAATACTAAAATCCCTGAAATCGAATGATGGTTACCCACTTTTTTCATATTGTAAAATGATTATCGACTAAAATTGGTATAGTTGTTTTGAAAAGGGCGCACGAATACTAGACGTTCTTTCAAAACTTGCACAAAAATACGATTTATGGTCTATTCCCAAAACCTTAAAATAGTCTTAAATATCAATTTATATTTATTCTAAATAAAAAATTTCTGATTGATTATTCCCGAAATAAGTACATTTGTATACAAATCACGTATTTATGAAAATCATCCTACTGAAAACCACCTTTTTCGCCTGTATCGCTTTCTGCATCTGTACCCCAAAAATATATGCACAAGGCGGAAATACGACCGTAACACAAGACCCGAAATTTGAACAATTGCTGAATGAAAAGCGAAAAATCAACACTTCCATCACCGTAAATGACCGATACAAAATTCAGGTTTACAATGGCGACAGCGAAACGTCAAAAAAGACCCTGACGGATTTTAAAAGGGATTTCAAAAATTTTGACGGCACGATTGTTTTTAGCACGCCGAGTTATAAAGTCTGGGTTGGGAATTTCAAGTCGAGGATTGAAGCCGAACGCAATTTGGTTGACATTAAGAAGAAATACCCGAATGCATTTTTGATTAAGCCGAATAAGTAAAATTTAAACGAAAAAGCCCTAGCCCGGATAGCAATGGAAATCCTTTTGTGGCTGAGGCACGAAGCCATAAAAGATTGTAATGGATAGCCGGAAACAGCTCCTGAAAATATATAAAACAAAAAAGTCCCGAACGAATTCGGGACTTTTTTTATGGATTTATAGCTTATTTCAATTTCTTCTTGACCGCTACTTCCTGGAAAGCTTCGATGGTATCATTGATTTCGATGTCGTTGTAATTCTTGACCTGGATACCGCAATCGTATCCTTTCGACACTTCTTTCACATCGTCCTTGAAACGTTTCAACGCCGTCAGTTCGCCTGTGAAAACCACCACGCCTTCGCGGATGATACGAATTCTGGAGTTTCTGAAGATTTTTCCGTCGGTGACCATACAACCTGCAATCGACCCGACTTTTGAGATTTTGAATATCTCGCGGATTTCGGCGGTTCCTGTGATTTCCTCTTTCATTTCCGGCGAAAGCATGCCTTCCATCGCGTCTTTCAAATCGTCGATCGCGTCATAAATGATTGAGTAATTACGGATATCGATTTCTTCCTTATCGGCCAACTGCCTTGCGTTTCCTGCAGGACGGACGTTAAATCCGATGATAATCGCGTCGGAAGCAGAAGCCAACATCACATCGGTTTCGGTAATCGCTCCAACACCTTTATGGATGATATTGATCTGGATTTCCTCGGTCGATAATTTCGAGAACGAATCAGACAATGCTTCTACGGAACCGTCAACGTCACCTTTCAGGATGATGTTCAATTCCTTAAATTGTCCCAATGCGATACGGCGACCGATTTCGGCAAGCGTAATGTGGCGTTGCGTACGTACGGATTGCTCACGCATCAATTGGGTGCGTTTGGCTGCAATGGCTTTGGCTTCCCTTTCGTCTTCGAACACGTTGAATTTGTCACCGGCAGTCGCAGCACCGTCCAATCCGAGGACTGATACTGGCGTTGAAGGTCCGGCTTCGACTACTACATGTCCGCGTTCGTCGTGCATCGCCTTGATTTTGCCGTGGTGTTTTCCGGCCAGCATGTAATCGCCGACTTTCAACGTACCGTTTTGTACCAAGATTGTGGACACATATCCTTTTCCTTTGTCAAGGAATGCTTCGACAACAGTTCCTGAAGCCGCTTTGTTAGGATTCGATTTCAGGTCGAGGATTTCAGCTTCCAAAAGCACTTTTTCAAGCAGCTCTTTGACGCCCAATCCTGTTTTCGCAGAAATGTCATGTGATTGTATTTTTCCGCCCCAGTCTTCAACCAAAAGGTTCATTCCTGCCAGCTTTTCCTTGATTTTCTCAGGATTCGCATTGGGCTTGTCTATTTTATTGATCGCAAAAATCAAAGGTACACCGGCTGCCTGTGCATGGCTGATGGCTTCTTTGGTTTGTGGCATGATGTCGTCGTCAGCGGCAATTACGATAATCGCGATATCGGTCACTTGTGCACCACGCGCACGCATTGCGGTAAACGCTTCGTGACCTGGTGTATCAAGGAATGCGATTTTCTGGCCGTTGTCCAATGTTACCCCGTAAGCACCGATGTGCTGCGTGATTCCACCCGATTCTCCGGCGATGACATTTTCCTTACGGATATAATCCAAAAGTGAAGTCTTACCGTGGTCGACGTGACCCATGACGGTTACGATTGGTGCTCTTGTCAGCAAATCTTCTTCTTTGTCGACTTCCATCTGGATGTTTTCTTCCAGTTCGGTCGTGATGAATTCGACTTCAAAACCAAATTCGTCGGCAACGATTGACAACGTTTCCGCGTCAAGACGTTGGTTCATGGTCACCATGATTCCGAGTGACATACAGGTTCCAATGACTTTGGTAATCGGCACATCCATCATGATGGCAATTTCGCCAACTGTTACAAACTCGGTAACTTTAATGGTTTTGCTGCCTTCTTCGATGGAACGTTGTTCGTCATCGGATTTCTGGCGGTGTGTATCCCTTTTGTCTCTTCTGTATTTCGCTGCTTTTGATTTTCCGCCTTTACCTTGGAGTTTTTCGAGGGTTTCGCGGATTTGGTTTTTCACTTCCTCTTCCGTCGGCTCGACTTTAGCGACAATCGCCGGGCGGTTTCCTTTTACGAATCCCGGCCTTGCGCCTCTTGCTACGTTTCCGCCAGCGTTTGGTGTGATTTTATTCGGATTGTTTGCTCCCGGAACTCCCGGCGGCCTTGGCGCACCTGGTTTCGGGGCAATTCTTTTCCTTTTGTTTTTATTCGGGTCATTTGCAGCATTGGTTCCTGGCGTACCCGGTTTTGCAGGTGCAATTTTCGGATCCTCTTTTTTCTTCTTAGGCTTGTCGAATTGTGACAAGTCTATCGTTTGTCCCGTTAATGTTGCGCCCGATAATTTTTTGTATTGTGTGGTAAATTCTTCGGTTCCTTCTTCTGTTTTTTCTGGAGATTCCTGAGATGTCTGGGCTGCAGGTTTCTCTTTTTTCACAACAACGGTTTCCGGCGCGGTTTCTTTTGGTGCAGGAGTTTGCTTCGCCTGTTCGCTTGCAATCGAGCTGACCTCCGGTTTTTCGGGAGCAGCGGGTTTTTTAGGATCCAGGTCAATGGTCCCAACCTGCTTAGGTCCGGTTACGACGGCTTTTGCCTTAATGACATCTTGCTGTCTTTGGCGTTCTTCGTCGAGTTTGCGTTTGTCTTCGATTTCTTTTTCGCGTTCCACACGCAATGCTTCTTTCTCTTTCCTTTTCTCTTCGCCAACTTCTTTTGAAGCTTCCTTATTCCCTTTGTCGCCTGCAAATTGGTTTTGGAGAATGCTATATTCCGCATCAGAAATCTTGGCATTTGGATTTGCATCAATGGCAATTCCTTTATCTTTCAGATAATCCACAGCCCTTTCTAACGAAATATTGAATTCCCTTAAAACCTTGTTTATTCTAATTACTCTCTCTTCAGACATAAAAACCTTTTAATATTACCTTGTTGTTGTGTTGTTGTTGAAGAATCTAACTGTCAAATTCCTCTTTTAATATGCGCATCACGTCCAGAATCGTTTCCTCTTCCAAATCGGTCCTGCGAACCAAATCATTTACATCTTGTTTCAATATGCTTCTTGCGGTATCGAGTCCGATTTTCGCGAATTCCTCAATCACCCAGTCTTCGATTTCATCTGAAAACTCTGTCAATTCGACATCTTCGTCTTCGATTAAGCTGCCTTCACGGATCACATCCAATTCGTAACCGGTTAATAATCCGGCCAATTTGATGTTGTGTCCGCCACGGCCAATCGCTTTAGAAACTTCTTCCAATTTCAAGAACACTTCCGCTCTTTTGGTTTCTTCATTGATTTTGATCGAAGATACTTTTGCAGGGCTCAACGCTCTTGTGATGTATAATTGTGTGTTTGTCGTGTAGTTGATCACGTCAATATTTTCATTTCCCAATTCGCGGACAATGCCGTGAATCCTTGACCCTTTCATTCCGACGCAAGCGCCAACAGGATCGATACGGTCGTCATAAGAATCGACTGCGACTTTCGCTTTTTCGCCTGGAATACGAACGACGTTTTTGACCATGATCAATCCGTCGAAAACTTCCGGGATTTCCTGTTCGAATAATTTCTCGAGGAACTTTTCCGATGTACGCGACATGATGATTTGCGGCTTGTTGCCTTTCAATTCGACGCTTTCAATGATTCCTCGGACATTGTCTCCTTTTCTGAAGAAATCCGATGGAATTTGTTTTTCTTTTGGCAATACGATTTCGTTTCCTTCATCGTCCACCAGGATTACAACCCTTGGACGCACGTGGTGTACTTCCGCAGTGTAAATATCGCCAATTAAATCTTTAAATTGTTTGTAAAGATTGGTGTTGTCATGCTCGTGGATTTTAGAAATCAGGTTCTGGCGCAAAGCCAAAATCGCCCTTCTTCCCAAATCGATTAATTTTACTTCTTCAGAAACCTCTTCGCCGATTTCGAAATCGGGTTCGATTTTTCTGGCTTCCGTCAAGGTGATTTCTTCATTTTCCAAATCCAAATCATCATCTGCAACGATGACGCGTCTTCTCCAGATTTCCATATCGCCTTTGTCAGGATTGATGATGATATCGAAATTTTCATCCGAACCATATTTCTTCTTCAATGCATTCCTGAACACATCTTCCAAAATCGCCATAAGCGTTACGCGATCAATCAGTTTGTCGTCTTTAAACTCTGAAAATGAATCGATTAATGCTAAATTTTCCATGCCAACTCTTTAATTTAAAATGTTACTGTAACAATTGCTTCTTTTATTTCTGCATAAGGAATTTCCTGTCTTTTCTGGACAGTTTCCTTTCCTTTTCCAATCTTTTTGGGTTCTCTCGCTTCCCATGCCAATGTGATGAAATCATCGTTGGCTTCCACCAGTTCGGCTTCAATCGTTGCTGTTGCCAATCTGACGATCAGCATGCGGCCGATATTCTTTTTGTATTGGCGAACCAGTTTTAAAGGCGAACCCACTCCAACCGATGCGACTTCAAGCGAAAAATCCTGTTCCTCACGATCGAGGTTGTGCTCTATGGCCCGGCTGATATCGATGCAATCCTGCAAAGTGACGCCATTGTCGCCGTCCAGGCTCACGATAATCTTAAAAGCATCTGTAATTGTAAGATCGATTAAGAAAACGGATGGCTTTTCTTTTAGTCCTTCGGCGAGTAAATTATTAACCTTTTCTTTAAATGTCATATTTTATAAAAAGAGGGGACAAATTGTCCCCTCATTATTTAGTTTTGAATAAATAACGCTGCAAATATAGTGATTTTTTTATAAATCAAAAATGATTGTCGTATGTTAAAAATTTCTTACCTTTATTCAGTAAATAAAACTTCATTTATTATATAATTTCTTACACTTTAGATTATGAAACGAATTCTAGTCCCTACGGATTTTTCAAAACATGCCGAATATGCCCTGAAAGTGGCAGCACAGATTGCCAGAAAGAACAATAGTGAAATTGTCTTGTTACACATGCTCGAACTGCCTCACCAAAGCAGCGATGCACTGGGCATGGGAAGCGATATTCCGGAAATCATGTTTTTTAAAAACAGGGCCATCCGCAAATTGGAAGACCTGATGGACGTAGAATATCTGAAAGGTATTAATATTTCCGAAATCATCCAGTTTGAAAAAGCTTTTGAAGGCATTCTTGCCGTAAGCAGGAAAAATGATGTCGATTTCATCGTCATGGGTTCTCACGGCGCCAGCGGGTTCCAGGAAATGTTCATCGGTTCCAATACCGAAAAAGTAGTCCGCTCCGCTGATGTTCCGGTTTTGGTCATCAAAAATGAGACTCCGGAATTCAACGCCGACAACTTTGTCTTCGCTTCCGACTTTTCCGATGAGATCAAAGCGCCATTCCGCAAGTTGATGGAATTTGCAAAAGCCTTTGATTCCCATTTAAGCCTGGTGATGATCAATACTCCGAATAGCTTCAAATCCACAGGCGTTTCAGAAAAAATAATGAATAATTTCGTAAGCGGTTTTAACCTGAGCAACTATTCGACCCATATTTATAACGACGCGAATGTTGAAAAAGGCATTTTAAACTTTGCCAACAGCATCAAGGCAGATGTGATTGGAATGTGCACGCATGGAAGAACCGGCTTTTCACACTTCTTTAATGGCAGCATCAGCGAAGACCTGGTTAACCACGCAGTACGTCCTGTAATTACTTTTAAAATTTAAGTCCAAATGTTGTCAACTGGAATTTGGAATTTCTTATATCAATAAAAAAAGCCTCTCAGTTACGAGAGGCTTTTTTGTTGGCCCACAAGGACTCGAACCTTGAAAGACTGCACCAAAAACAGTTGTGTTACCATTACACCATGGGCCAATTCCAATTCGGGGGCAAATTTAATACATATTTCTTTTTTCACAAGCAATTATTGATTTTTTATGAAAAAAATATTTTTAGTATTTCTTTAAGCAAAAAAACATTTCCTTTGTATCTCAAAATCAAAAATTAACACCATTACGCGTATATGCCGACATTTAACTTCAATAAATGGAATACGATTACAGGCTGGGTCACTTTTGCCATTGCATTAACCACTTATTCTTTGACGGTCGAGCCGACTTTAAGCTTCTGGGATTGCGGTGAATACATTGCCACCGCAGCAAAATTGGAAGTTGGGCATCCGCCGGGAGCGCCATTGTTTCAGATGATCGGCGCTTTCTTCGCGATGTTTGCCATGGATAAGGCGCATATTGCAGTCATGGTGAATATGATGTCGGTTTTTTCAAGCGCATTTACCATTTTATTCATGTTTTGGTCGTTGACTATGTTGCTGAGAAAAGTCGTTTCACAATTTTCAGATACCGGGAAAGACAATTCAATCGCCATTTTGGGAAGTGCTTTTGTCGGTTCACTTGCCTATACTTTTTCCGACAGCTTTTGGTTTAATGCCGTTGAAGCTGAAGTTTATGCAATGGCTTCACTGTTTATCGCGCTGTTATTCTGGCTCGGCCTTCGCTGGGAACAGGACATGCACAATCCGCGTGGAAATCGCTGGCTTTTGGTGATTTCGTTGCTTATCGGACTGTCTTTTGGCGTGCATTTTATGGCCTTGCTGACAATTCCTGCCATTGGATTCCTGTATTATTTCAAGAACTATAAAGAGGTTACGGTAAAAGGTTTCATCATCGCCAATTTGGTTGTGGTCGCCATTCTCTTATTTATATTCAAATTATTGCTTCCATGGACGATGGCTTTTTTTGGAAAAACAGAGGTTTTTATGGTCAACAGCCTCAATATGCCATTCGATTCCGGAACCATTTTCGTGCTCCTGCTTTTTGTCGCTTTTTTCTATTTCGGATTGAAATACACGCGCAAAAAAGGATTGCCGCAATACAACACACTGATTCTCTGCATCCTTTTTATCCTGATTGGATTCTCGACATGGATGATGCTGCCAATCCGTGCCAATGCCAATGTCGTCATCAATGAAAACAAACCTTCAGATGCAGCCGAGGTTTTGGCCTATTACAACCGTGAACAATATGGCGTGAATCCATTGTTTTATGGCCCGCAATTTTCGGATATGTTTGCGGGATTGGACAAGGATAATCCTTATCTCGACAAAGCGCCCAACTATGAAAGGGATTACAAAACAGGAAAATACGTCATTACCAATAATTACAAAAACGCCGAACAAAACAGCGACGACAGGCACAAAGCGATTCTTCCAAGGATGTGGAGCACGGACCATGCCGAGAATTACATGACTTTCACGCATGTGCTCGACTTTAAGATAAACCCCAATTATCCATATGAGGATGAACTCGGGAAATACGGCATCGATGTCAATAAATTAAGTGAAGAAGAACTCGCCGGCGCCGTACAGCAATTGCGCGGTGAAGTCGAAAAGACCGTTTCCGAATTCCGTAAAGCTTATGCCAATAAGCAAATTGATAACGAAGCGTATGTATCTTTCCTGAAAAGCTATGGCGATTACCTCATCATAGAAAAACCGACGACTTTCGACAACATCAGTTTCATGTTTGAATACCAATTCGGTTATATGTACTGGCGTTATTTGTTGTGGAATTTTGTCGGGCGACAGAACGATGTTCAAGGCAAATATGACGATTTCGACGGCAACTGGCTCAGCGGAATCAAATTGGTCGACGAGGCGCATTTGGGTTCACAGGAAAACCTGCCTGACGATGTTCTAAACAACAAAGGGCGGAATCTCTATTTCTTCCTGCCGTTCATATTGGGATTGATCGGGATGTATTTCCATGCGACCAAAGACCAAAAAAGCTTTTATGTATTGCTGGCTTTATTCCTCTTTACGGGATTGGCATTGAAAATTTACCTCAACGAAAGGCCGTTTGAGCCGCGCGAAAGGGATTATGCACTGGTCGGGTCGTTTTATGTCTTCGGCATGTGGATCGCCTTTGGTGTCTATGCGATTTATGATTTTCTGCGCAACAAGATACAACCAAAAATTGCCGGACCGTTGGTCATTGGCGTGACTTTATTGGCAGCGCCTGTACTGATGGCTTCGCAAAACTGGGACGACCATGACCGTTCGGAGAAATATACTGCGCTTGCGATGGCCAAAGCGTACTTAAATTCGTGCGAGAAAAACGCGATTCTGTTTACCATTGGTGACAACGACACTTTCCCACTGTGGTATGCCCAGGAAATTGAAGGCATCAGGACCGATATCAAAATTGTCAATACCAGCCTGTTTATGACCGATTGGTACATCGACCAGATGAAAACCAAAACGTACAAATCTGACGGCATGCCAATATCGTTTGTTCACAGCCAATATGTCGGTGACAAATTAGATTACACTGCCTTTATCCAAAAAACCGATTCGCGGATCAGCCTTAAGGATTTCATCGATTTCATCAAAAGTGACGATCCGCGTACGTCTGTAGAGATGCAGAACGGGCAAAGCATCCATTTTTATCCGACTGACAAAATCAGCGTTCCCGTAGATAAAGGAATGATCATTAAAAATCATGTCGTCAACCCGAAATTCAATGATTCAATTGTATCTTCCATCGATATTGACATCAAAGGCAATGCATTGTATAAAAACCGCCTGATGATGCTGGATATTCTGTTAAACAACAACTGGAAACGCCCAATTTATTTCTCGGGTGGAAGCTTTAGCGATGATGACTACATGTGGATGAAAGATTACCTCGAACTCGACGGAATGGTTTACAAATTGGTTCCAATAAAAACACCGATTGCAAAAGATGCCAGCCCGCTTGACATGGGAATGATTGACAGCGACAAAATGTATGATATTGTCATGAAATGGGATTGGGGCAATGGCGACAGGACCGATATTTACCTCGATCCATCGACGCGCCAGAACAGCATCAACTACAGGACTAACCTCGCAAGGCTGATGGAAGTACTGATCAATGAAGGCAAAACTGAAAAAGCCAAAAACATCATCGATCTTGCCATGGCAAAAATGCCATTGGAATCTTATGGCTATTACAGCATGCTCGAACCATTTGCTGAAGGTTATTATACCGTTGGCGAAAAAGCCAAAGCAAGACACATCCTCGAGCAGTTGATGACGAAATACAAACAAAAGCTGACGTTCGATTACGGGCTCGACATTTCACAGCAAAACACGATTTCGATGGATATCATGACCGATATTGAGCGTTACCGCGGTTTGCTTGATGTCATGAAGAAAAGCCATGACATCGATTTCTACAACAAAAACAGGCCGATATTCAACAGCTACAACGAGAAGTTCAAACGTTTCGGGCGCGATAATGAATAATATCGGTTGACATAAACAAAAGTGCCAATGGAGTGATTCCTGTTGGCACTTTTTATTTTTAAGGAAGATGAAATTCTATTGGGTAAAAACACATGGCTTGGTGAAGCGCCTTTTTTCGCGGTATATCTGGGATATGCCCAAAAATGATAAAACCGTTTACCTGACTTTTGATGATGGCCCGACTCCTGAAATTACGGAATGGGTATTGTCTCAATTGGAATCCTTCGGCGCAAAAGCGACTTTTTTCTGCATTGGGAACAACATCGAAAAGCATCCGGAAATTTTTGAAAAAGTTATCGAATCTGGCCACAGCATTGGCAACCATACATTCAATCATGTCAATGGCTGGCATACGAAAACGGAAATGTATATGGATGATGTCGCGAAATGTGCGGCAACAATCGAGAACAATGGCATAAAAACCAACCTCTTTCGGCCGCCTTACGGAAAATTAAGCCGGAAATTGTCGCGTTTACTGCGGGATTCGGGTTACAAAATCATCATGTGGGATATTTTGAGTGCCGATTTCGACCAATCGATAACACCGGAAAAATGCCTCGAAAACGTTTTGAAAAACATCAGTCCCGGAAGCATCATCATTTTCCATGACAGTATGAAGGCGTTTAGAAACCTCAAAAATACATTGCCGAAAACATTGGAATTCCTCGCCGCAAACGGCTATTCGGCTGCAGCGATTGAATTGCCGGGTGGTTAAAAGAAAATTTTTAAGGGAAAGGTTTAAAGCTGTTCTTGAACCAACCCGATAATGGTATTGGCATCAAGCTCTCCGGATTGCCTCCAGATCATTTGTCCTTCTTTGTAGATCATCAGTGTTGGAAGGCCTTTGATTCGTAAAGCATCCGCAAGTTCCTGATTTTTATCGACATCAATCTTGATGACTTTCGCCTTATCGCCCAACGCAGCGGCAACGTCCCTGATGACAGGATGCATTGATACTGATTGTTCATTCCACTCGGTATAAAAATCGATTAATACTGGAACGGGCGCATTTATAAGTTCTCCGAATTTTGACATCGTTATGAAATTTTAATTGGCATTTTTATGCTAAATCAACAACAATTAGAATACAAATGTAACATTTTTAACGAATTATGCTACTTTGCTCGCTTTTTTTAGTTCAATGACGGTAATTTCAGGCGGCATGCCGACTCTTCCTGGGTACGCATGGTATCCAAAGCCGCGATTGACATAAACGTATCTGCCCGCGTTTTCGTATAATCCGGCCCATTGTTTATAGAAATATTGCGCGGGGCTCCATTTGATTAAACCCGGAATTTCAATCCCAAACTGGAAGCCGTGCGTATGGCCCGATAATGTGACATGGAAGTTTTTTGGGTGGTTCTTCACCTCATATTCCCAATGCGACGGGTCGTGCGACATCAATATTTTAAAGTCATCCGCTCCAAGTCCCGATGCAGCTTTATTCAGGTCACCGGCTTTTTTGAAATTCTGTCCCCAGTTTTCGACGCCAACCAACGCAATTTTATCATCGCCTTTATGGATGACTGTATGTTCGTTCAGCATCAGCTTAAAACCGATTTGCCTGTATAAATCCTTAATCGCTTCAAAGTTTGCCGCCTTTTTTATAGCCGAATCCCATTGCACATATTCGCCATAATCGTGGTTTCCCAAAACGGAATATTTGCCGAATGCCGGCGTTTTAATCCTGTTGAAATCATCAATCCATGGATGCATTTCTGTTGCAAACGTGTTGACGATATCGCCAGTGAAAAGAATCATATCCGAATCCTGCGCGTTGATCAGGTCGATCGCATAATCGATCTTTTCAGGGTCGTTAAAACTGCCGCTGTGCACATCGGAAATCTGGGTAATCGTAAAACCGTCAAAAGCATCGGGAAGATCGTCAAAAACAATCGTCTGCCTGATGACGCGGTAGTCGTATTTGCCTTTAAATATGCCATACAAAAGTGAAAGAAACGGAACAGCCGCAAGCCCTAATGCAATCTGGCTGACAAATTTTCTGCGTTCCGGAATATATTCAAGGAATTTGGTGTCGGCGGGCTTGGAGAAAAAATTGACGATCGTAACCGGAAGCCGGAATAAATCTTCGCCGAACAATACCAGCGTCATAATGATTTTTGGAAGCAGCGTCACCAATAAGACGGCCGCCGTAAAAAGCGTTTGCTTCGTTTGCCCGACCGAACGGTCAAAATGCATGATGCCGTAAATGACCACGCCAATCGCAATAAGGCTGATGACTTCATAACTGTAAGCAATCCACCTGACTTTCACCACCGTCTTAATCGCCTGAAATGCATAGATTTCTATCAGCAGCAAAATGGAAACGGCAATTACCCAACGTATGATCATTTCATAAAAATTTTTTACTCCGTAACAATTCGGTCAAACGACCTCGAGTCGCAAATTAACGAAGAATGTCAACGCCCGTAGCTTTTATTTGAATTAATTTAACTTTTGCCCAAACGTTGGCTTAAAGCCAATAAAAAAGCCGGCAATCACGACCGGCTTTCTCCAACAAACTAAAAATTACCTTTTGCTGACTTCCTCTCGTCAGGTCCCAAATCTCATATCAGCAAAAGGGAATATTAATTATTTTTTTGCTGTGGTAGCCGCAGGGGCTGCATCAGCTTTTGCTTCAGCTTTTACTGCTTTTTTGCTTTTTTTGTGGTGTTTTGCAGCTTTTACTTCTTTTGCAGGAGCAGTTGTTTTAGCTGGTTCCTGAGCGTTCACCATTACACTTGTTCCTAGAACCAATGCAACCATCATCAATACTTTTTTCATGATTCGTGTTTTTAAAAATTAATTATTTTTTTGTTGTTGTTTTTGTTGTCGTAGTCGTTTTTGCAGTGACGGTCTTTGGTGCTTCAGCCTTTGGAGCTACAACTTCGACTTTTTTCACTTTTACTGCTTTTTTGGTTTTTACAACTTTTACTTCTTTTGCAGCTGGCGCTGTTTTAGCTGGCTGTTGTGCGTTAACCATTACTGTTGTTCCCAGGATTACCGCAACAAGCATCAATACTTTTTTCATGTTTTCTAATGTTTTTTAGATTATTAACAGGTCAAAGGTATTCCCGCTAAATGAAGATTGAATGAAGATTTGGCGGCTATGGGAATTTTAACTTTTATTTAAGTTCAGGGAAAGTCAACACGACGATTGTCCCTTTTTTCAACTCAGATGAAACGGCAATTGCGATATTGTGGAAATGTGCGATGCTGTCTACAATGGCCAGCCCAATTCCCTGCCCTTCCAAATCGGAATTGAGGCGCGTAAACCTTTCGAAGATTTTTCCAACCTGTTCTGCCTCCATCCCAATTCCGGTGTCTGTGATCGACATAAAATAGTTTCCGTCTGAATAACCGTCCGAAATAATAATGCTGCCCTTTTGGTGGTTGTATTTGATCGCATTGGAAAGCAAGTTGTAAAACAGGATATGCAACAGTGTTTTATTACCCCGAAATTGGAAATCAAAATCCAGGCGATGCCAAAAATCGATTTCCTTTTCAGCCACACGGTCTTCAATTTCAACAGCCAATTCATCGACCAGCTCTTTTATGTCAATCGTCTCATCCGCTTCATACTGGTTGTTGTCAATGCGTGAAATGAGCAACAGGTTGTTGATGATTTTTTTGACCATATCCAATGTGCGAAGCGAAGCCGCAATTTTATCGACGGCCTCATCGTCGAGCGTTTGGTTTTGCAGCAAATTTTCAAAGCGGTTTTTAAGCAAAGAAATTGGCGTCAGCAATTCATGAGACACATTCGAGATGAATTGTTTTTCCTTCCTGAAAAGCGTATTGATTCGCGCCATCATGTCGTTCAGCACTTCGTCCAATTCGCGAAAATCGGCCGTAGTCGAATTGATCGGCGTATGGTCGAAAGCGTCAGGTTCATTGACACGCCGGATTTTGGTGTCAACAATCCTATAAAAAGGCTTGAGCAGGTATTCGATATAAAAAGTATCTATCAGGAAAGTCACAATCACAATGATAACAAGGACAATCAGCACAAAAAGCCTGATGATAAAAGTCAGGTCATTGATTTCACTGAGGCTGCTGCCGATTTCCAACTGGTATGCCGTTTTCTCATACGTGAAATTGTACTGCAGAATCCTGAAATCGCTTTCTTCCGCCTCAATGATCCTGGGTTCGTTGATAAAAACGGTGCTCGGCGTCTTGGTCTTGCGCATCGGCTGCGACAGGAATAGGAATTCATTGTGCAAAGTCGAAAAACTCGCATACGTTTCGGTGCTGTCGTTCCTGATCAGGAAATCATTGATTTCTGCCTTGTCAAGATGCTGGATGAATTTGTGCTTTTTCTCCTGCAGGCTTTTGTCAATATGTCTATAGATGACTTTTTCGACCAAAACCGGAAGCGCGAGCCACAACACCAGGATAATCAGCAATCTGGTCAATGCGTTGAATATCGCGAGTTGGTGTTTGATTTTCATAACTTAGATGCTGATGCGATAGCCGACGTTTCTCACGGTTTCAAACCATTGCAATTTGGAATGCTGCGACAATTTCTTGCGCAGGTTGCGCACATGCACATCGATAAAATTGGAATCGGAATTCACTTCGAGGATATCGCCCCAAATGTGTTCAGTCAATTGCAATCTTGTGATGACGCGATTTTTGTTCAATACCAAATATTTGAAAATATCAAATTCCTTTTTGGTCAGGTTCACCGGAATATCGCCAAAAGCGATTTTGTAATCCGGAAGCTTTACCGTAAATCCGTGCACATCCAAATCGTTCTGCACAAAACCGTGCATTCTCCTGATGACGGCCTGAAGCCGTGCACCGAGTTCGGTCAGCGCAAAAGGTTTGGTCAGGTAATCGTCGGCGCCCAACTGCAGGCCATCAATGCGGTCGCCAAGTTCACCGCGCGCCGTGATGATAATGATTGCCATTGCCGATTGTCCTTTGCGTATGGATTTCAAGATATCGAATCCGCTTCCGTCGGGAAGGCCAAGGTCGAGCAGCATCGCGTCAAAGGTATTGACACCGAGTTCCTCAAGCGCGACCTCGCAATTCCTGCAATGCCGGCAGACATAACCGTTTTTGGATAAGTAATCAATGAGTTCATCAGCGAGTTCCTGATGGTCTTCAACAATGAGAATGTTCATGGCAACGCTTTCCTAATCAAATGTTGACCAAAGTAACGAAGAAAAGTACGCGAGATGAGTTGGAGTTAATTTAATTTTAACGTTGGGCATTGTGCAAAAAAAAGGGAGGCTTGAATAAGCCTCCCGAATGTGGTGATTCTGATTTATTATGGACCAGCGTCTTCTTGAGTCCGTTGGTATAAATATTTTCCTTGTAATGGTATAAACCATCCGAAAAAAAATGTTCCTGTTAATCAATCAGAACCACATATCAAATATAGGGGAAAAATATTTCCCGTGAAACCCAAAAAGAAATTTTAACACGTTAACAGCTATAGGATTACAAAACACTTAGCCCTGATGGAGCCGGTATCCTTTTTTGCAAAAAAAGATAAAGGCGAGAGCAGGAATCAGCTCCTGAAAAATATAAAAACTCCAGCACTTTTCATATGGGAAATCTAAATCGGATTCGTTATTTTTACCGTTCAATTTTTTCTTATGGTGCCACAAAAACGACTTTTCCTGCTTGACGCTTATGCCCTGATTTTCCGCGGCTATTATGCTTTTATCAAAAATCCAAGAATCAATTCCAAAGGCATGGACACGTCGGCGATTATGGGTTTTATGAATTCATTGCTCGACGTCATCAAACGCGAAAAACCCGACCATCTCGCTGTTGCATTCGATAAAGGCGGAAGCACAGTGCGCTCGGAAATGTATACCGAATACAAAGCCAACCGAAGCGCGACACCTGAAGCGATCAAGATTGCGATTCCATACATCCACGATTTGCTCAAAGCGATGCACATTCCGATCATTGAGCTCGCGGGTTGCGAAGCCGACGATTTGATCGGTACGATTGCCAAACAGGCCGAAAAAGAAAATTACCAGGTGTTTATGGTCACGCCGGACAAGGATTTTGCACAGCTCGTTTCTGAAAATATTTTCATGTACAAACCCGCCAGGATGGGCAATGGCATCGAAATCTGGGGCGTTCCCGAAGTGCTCGAGCGCTTTGAGATTGAGCGCCCGGAGCAGGTCATTGACTTTTTGGGAATGATGGGCGACGCGGTCGATAACATTCCGGGATTGCCGGGTGTAGGCGAAGTGACGGCAAAAAAACTGCTGAAGGAATTCGGCACCATGGAAAATCTACTCGAAAACACCGACCAGCTGAAAGGTAAAATGAAGGAAAATATCGAAGCCAATAAAGCGCTTGGATTGCTGTCGAAACAATTGGCAACGATCCTGTGCGATTGTGACGTAACCTTCAACGAAAGCGATTACGAACTGACCAAGCCCGATGCGGAAAAAGTCGAAGTCCTTTTCCAGGAACTCGAATTCCGAAGAATGGCAGAACAGTTCAACAGCCTTTTTTATACCGAGCAGAAAACCTATGCGGCTGTGGAAACGACCACAGGTTTGGCGCCGACAAAAACAATTGTGAAAAGCGACCAGTTCGATCTTTTTGCCGGAGATTCTGACGACAGCCACGAGCACATCAATACCAGCGGCGGCTACAAAACCCTTGCGGATACGGAACATTTTTACCAAATGATCCAGGGTGACATGGCGGTGAAATTGTTGCTGCAGAATTTATTGAAGCAGACTTCCGTCAGCTGGGATACGGAGACAACCGGATTGGACGCACTGACTGCAGAACTTGTCGGGGTTTCGTTTTCTTGGGAAAAAGGAAAGGGATTTTATGTGCCAT
>DATHKH010000078.1:0-16917 GCA_035286325.1 Flavobacterium sp. | reverse complement strand
GTTAAAAATTAATATATATTGCAATTTTTATATATTTTATATTCCCACCCCTATTTTTAAACGCTAAATTGAAAGATGTGTTGTTTTCCGCATTGATTTTAAAGAGATTGCCTGAAATGGCCCACAACGCCGTTATTTAGACTACCTTGTGCGAAGGCCGTCCGGCAACTCCACGGAAGACCTCCAACTATGGACGATTCTTTCGAAGCCTTGATTGCCGGTTATCTCCAGGATGACATTGGCATATCCGACCATTTCCTGACTTACGAGCTCGCGGATCATTTAAAGAAGCAGCTGCTACTGCTCAGTGCCAATCAATTGCTGCTGGCGGCCGCAACAGGAAATGCCCCAAAAACGGTTCACAATACCGCAGTGCGCAGCGATGTCATTTATTGGCTCGACAAGGCACACGACAATGAGTTTGAGAATGCTTTTTTCGTGCGCATTGAAGCTTTTATCACCTACCTGAACCAATCGTGTTATGCGGGGATTACGGGATATGAATTTCATTATTCGCTCTATGAGGCAGGCAGTTTTTATGTCAGGCACCTCGACCGTTTTAAGAACGATTCGGGTCGGGTGTTCTCGATGATCAGTTATCTGAATGCCGACTGGGTCGAAAAAGACGGCGGTGAACTGCTGATCCACCAATTGGGCAGCAGCCGTAAGATTTCGCCAATACAGGGGAAAACAGTATTTTTTAAAAGTGACGAGCTTGAACATGAAGTGTTGGTAACCAATGAAAGAAGGCTCAGCGTTACGGGCTGGCTCAAACGGGATTGACAATCCGTTCACAATGTTGCACAAAAAAACCCGGCAAATGTCCCTATGCCGGGTTTTTAATGTTAGAAGTGGTTTGTTCTACTTCCTACAGAATTGCAAACGGAAAAAATTTCAAGCTTTCTCCATGTCAAATGTAAGCATACAATATTGGATATGAAATACGTATTTATACTGCATTTTGTACGTATTTCCCGCATCGGGTGATTACGTATTTTTACGTAATATAGGCTATGCTGTTTGGCGTGGTTTGCTGAAATAGCCTCGCCTGATGATATGGTTTATCGCATGCATGCAATTGTCTGTAGAACTGTTATTGGTGTTGATGGCCACACTATCATTGGAATAAGGCATATATTTCTCGGCATTGGTCACTGAAAATAATCCAATCGTTGGCGTCTGCACCGCGCTGGCCAGGTGCATAATACCGCTGTCGGCGCCAATAAACATTTTGGCATTGGCAATCACCGACCCTATTTCACGCACACTCTTGCTGTAAAAAGCCGGCGCCTTGAAATCAATTTTGGAAATGTTTTCCAAGGGCAGCACTTCAACGATTTGATGGTCCGGATATTCGTTTTTCAATCGGTGGTAAAAATGATGCCACCACGATTCACTATAGCACTTGTCACCTGTGCCATAAGTGAACAGGCATATGGTGTCTTTGTCGCCTGCGAGTTGGGTGAGGATTTTTTTACCTGAGTTTATTTCCGATGGGGACAATTTTAGCGAAAGCGGCGGTATATTTCCTTCGTATCGCCCAAACCCCAATTGGCTCAGGCTGTATCGCAAATCATAGACAGGAGATTTCGCAAAATGCTTATAGTCGGCATACCGGGACGCAATCCCTGCCGTGGAATCGCCAAATAATTTGTATGTCCCACGGCTGAATTTTGTTGATAGCCTGCCCGAAGAAGAATGTCTGTCCACATTCACCACCAGGTCATAATGGTGCGTTCTAAGTTTCAGCCACCCATTGCAATACTGCAACAATTCCTTAAAAGGTTTCCGGGGCAGCTGGATGATGGTATCGATGTTGTCATAATTGCAGAACAGTTCTGGGGCGATGGTGCCTTTCACAAACAAATCAATTTTACAGTCCGGGAAAGTGGCGATAAGTTCCTGCAGGAGTGGCGTGATTAATAAAAGGTTTCCGAGACGATGGTTTGGACGGCAGACCAATATTCTTTTGATATTGCCCGTGTCAATGAGTTCAAAGGCCTGTAGTCTGTGGGAATGGCCGATGTTGCTGGTGAGCAGGTGCATCACTTGCCGCCTGATATTGTTGACTTTGGTAAAAAAGGTCATCGGTTTAATTTTTATACCTGTTACGGGTAGTATAAAAATATGACCGGCTGCAAAGTAATTTTTACAGGATTATGGGATTTTTTTATAATATTATAATATTCTGATTAATAGATTAATTTTCACGATATCATTTTTTGATGAAACGTCCCGTATAGGAAGTTTTTCCAGACACCGCACGAAGGATATAAACGCCTTGCGCGAGGTCGCCCACATTCAGGGTTGAAGGCGTGTCCGACAATTGAAGCTGCTGTTGTTTTGCCGTCCTGCCCTGTACATCGATGACGGCAACTGCAAACAATTCGTTTGAAGCGGCATTGGCAACAAGGTGGATTTCATCCGTGGCCAGTGTCGGGTATAGGGCAAACGGAGTGGCGTCGTGTTCCACGGCATGGAGGCTTGAGTTATTCAGGTCCACATCATCAATCACGAGACTGCTCCCAAAAACAGGGGCCGAACCTTCTGCCGCCATCGAAAATGAAATCGTCATGAATACTGGCGTTTCATTGGAAGTGAAATCAATGGGTGATGCGACATAGGTATATTCAGTTGTGGCGCCCGAAATGACCACTTCCGCTGTTCCGATCAGTCCGCTCTCTCCGAATACTTCGAGTGTCGCTTTCGCAACGTCATTTCCAAGCGGGAAAAATTTATAATGGAACCCGAAAAACTCGACTGTAGCTCCCACAGGCAAAGGGAATCCGGTGTTCCATCCCGAAGCGGAAGTCGAGTTGGATTCGTTGAAAAGGGTCGTGAATCCCGGGATGACCTTGTCCGTGGTCTCGTTGTAGGCATTCCTGATTTCCATGGCCTTTTCGCCACTAAAAGCGTCAGTCACGGGATGGCAAAAGGATGAAACGCCGTCATAGACGATCAGATCGCTTTGCCCGGTCCCATTGAGGTCAAACGTGACAGGAATGGTAAAAAACGCGCCCCAGTAACGGAGCTCATTACCATACCCGATGGTTTCTTCAAAGCTGCTGTTCGGCACCTGGGCCAAGGCACCTGTCGTCAGGGCGGTAATGAATAGGATGTAGAATTTTTTCATGATGTTGGTTTTTGGTTAGCAATTTCAAGCCAAAATTAAACGACAAAAGGCAAACAGCCATAAAAAACAGGTAGACAAAAGGTATACGCGGCAAGACATCTGGTGTACGCGCAATTATATCGACAGGATAAAGGCCGTAAGATTTTCCTCTGTCGGTAACTGCAGCTTCTTCCGCAGCCTGTAGCGTGCGGTCTTGACGCTGTCCGGCGAAATGTTCATCACCGACGCCATTTCCTTGATGGAAAGGTTCAGCCGGATCAGTGCGCAGATTTTAAGGTCGTTGGCGCTGATATCGGGATACGATGCCTTGAGGCGCGTATAGAAATTCTTGTTGACGCTTTCAAAATGGCGGTCAAAATCCTGCCAGCGCGAGTCCTGCGCCAGATGCCGGTCCACCATCCTGAGGAGCGGTGCGCCCGCGGGCTGGTCCTGTTTTTCGATTGCGGCCTTGATTTCACTTAAAAGCTCGTTCTTCTCCAGCATCTGCAGCGTGATGGCGCCCAATTGTGCTTCCTTATGCTCAAGGTCGCTCGCATATTGCAGCTCGCGGAGTTCCTGTTGCTTTTCAAGCGCCTCGACCAATGCCGACCGCACTTTCAGCAGCAGCCGCTCGCGCCTGCTGATGCTGCGCAGCGAGAAGTAAAAGCCCGAAAACAAGATGGCCAATACGACGATACCCGCCACGAGGAGATAATTCGTCAGTTGGGTCACTTCCTGTTCCTTGGAGAGCAGCGCGAGTTTGCGGTCTTTTTCCGAAACGTCAAACTGCACTTCCAGGTTTTTCACGATCTGCTCCCTTTCGAGTGAATAAAACGTGTCCTTCAATATAAGCAGCTGTTGTTGCAGTTGGCTGGCTTCAGCAAAATCCTGTTGTTGCTTTTTCAGGGCTATCAGGGCCTCGAGCGTTTTCATTTCAAACAGCTTGTCCGAAAGGCCCATCGCAATCCCGTTCGCCTTGCGGTAATATTTTTCGGCTTCGTTGGCATTCCCCTTGGCAAGATGCCATTTGCCTATGGCGGTCAGGCAAGATACCTGCGCCTGCCTGTTCCCGGTGGAATCGGCTATCCGCAGGCCTTTCGCAAATGTGGCAAGACTTGTGTCATATTGGTGGTTCGCAAGCGAGATTTCCCCTATTTTCACATACGCGTTCGGCACATAGGCATAATTTTTTGATTTTTGGAAGTCGTTCAAAGCAAGTCTGGCATACAATGCGGCAGAATCTTTCCGCTGTTGCCGGTCATGCAGCGAACCGAGTGCGGAATAGGCCAGTCCCAGCGTACCTGAGGAATCATTACGCGACTTTAATAGCGCCACGACCTCATGTTCCATTTTCAGCGCTTCGGGATATTTGCCTTGCCGGATATAGATGGTTGCAATCAGTTGCAGGCATTTGGCACGGCCTGTTGTTGCAGCTTCCGTGTTCGCGGTTTCCAATGTCTGGTAGGCCGAAAGCGCCCGCATGGCATAGGCAAGTCCTTTTTCGCGGCTGGCGCCATAGGAGCAGATGCCGAGGTCAAGTAGCGATTCGGCTTTGGTTGCCACATCTTTATCACGTACGGCTTTTTCATAGGCCTGATAAAAATACCCGAAGGCGCGGTCGTCATGATCTTTGACGAGTTCGGCCCATCCTTTTTGGATCAGTGGACTGACTGGTTCCTGCGCCATAAGAAACGGCGCAGCCATAAGGAAAAGAAAAAGAAGGGTTTTTTTAAGGCGCATCAGCACAAAGTTCTTTTGGGATTACAAATTATAAAAAAAGGGGATAGCGCCGACGGGGAAGCCGTGATGTTTTTGGATTGGGAGTGGGTTGTATACTTAATGTATACTTGTTTCAGTCTTTTTTTAATTTGAGAGGTAGGGGTTTTGGTTCGGCGGCAAGTGGGATGTGTGGTCTTATTCCGGACAACTGAACGCATATAAAAGCAATTAATCAGAAAAAGAAGTACTTAATCGACAAAGCGGTCCATTTATGCAGGAATTTTTAAGTTTAACCACTGATTTTTTTGTTTACAAGAAGTGAATAAATAATAGTCAAAAAAAAGATGTCATGTCATGTCATACCGTAATTTTATCGAATGAAGCAAACTAACCTGACAGTCATAGATTTTTTCTGTGGTGCTGGAGGATTTTCCGAGGGATTCAGACAACAAGGTTTTGAGATACTATATGGTTATGATCACTGGAAACCTGCCACAGACACTTTCAACCATAACTTTAATCTGAATTGTTCCGTAAAGAACATATTGGATTTTGAAAATTCCATTGAAGAGATTGAAAAAATACCAGATACGGATGTCATTATCGGCAGCCCGCCATGCGTGAGCTTTTCCAGTTCAAACAAATCTGGCAAGGCGGATAAATCATTGGGGGTACAACTGACTGAATGTTTCTTGCGGATAGTTGCCGTAAAGAAACATCAACCAAATTCAAAACTGAAAGCATGGTTCATGGAAAATGTCGTCAATTCAAAACGATATCTACAGACCTCATATACTTTTAAGGATTTAAATTTAACGGAGTGGGCGAATAGACATAGAATCAGTCCTTATGCCATTGCCATTGATTTATTTGAAAACACCGCTGTAATTAATTCAGCTGATTATGGATCTATCCAGTCCCGCAAAAGAGTTATTTCGGGAGAAATCATTAAAAAGAAAAAATTAATTATACCGGAACCGACATATTCTAAAAAAGGTAATAATGAGCTGCCGACATATAAATCAATAAAAATAATAAAGGACAATTTCCCAACCCCATTTGATAAAAAAAGTAAAAAACTTGTAACGGATGTCCAATATCCGATTGTTTTGGAACTGGATAAAATCACAGATCACTTTTACGATACGGGTGTTTATGAGGCTGAGTGGCGATTTTCAGAGCATTGGAAAACCAACCACCCTTTCATGGGAAAGATGTCGTTCCCGGAAAACATCGATAATCCCAGCAGGACGATTACGGCCACTAAAATTGCTAATTCCCGGGAGTCAATTATCTACAAAACTGAAATCAATAGAACAGGTGATGGGGAATACAGATTGCCAACTGTCAGGGAAGCAGCAATAATTATGGGATTTCCAATAACATATCAATTCATAGGGTCAGAACATACCAAATGGAGACTGGTTGGAAATGCGGTCTGCGCCTCAGTAAGTAGATCGTTTGCGGGTACTGTTTTAGATTCCATGGGGAAAAAGGCGGAAAGAAGCCTAATTGTTCAGAATATTCCTAATCTGGACGGAGTAATTAATCTTAATACTTATAAAGTAAAAATTTTAGACTCCCCTCCGATTAAAAATAAAAATGCAAGATGTAGGTGGCAACCTATTAAAGAAGGAAACTTGACTGTTACTCTTTCTAATTACAATATAGAAAAGAATAATAAAACCGAAAAGAAGTGGCGCACATCAATACAATATGGAACGGGAAAAGGTTTTCCAATACAACATATTGAAGATGGGTACTTCAAAGAAATTGAAACGATTATTTCCCAATATAAAGTTGGAAATAAATTCATCGAAATTATCAACAATGGCTTTTCTGAAAAAATAGGCAGTGCCGAACATTTGCAGCATATGTTTGAAATGCAGCAGTCGGTTGGTAAGTTTTTGGAGCCAACGAGACTTGTTGATGAAGTGAAGAATATTATTGAAAAAACTGAAATTGATGAAACCCTTTTTATTCAAATGGAAAATCATGTGTTTCTTTATAAGGATAAGGTGCCAACATCACAATTATTTGCACTATATGCAATAAATAAAATTTCTACAACTGCTAATTCTAAATAGTATGAATAAAGACGCCCGTATCCAAAAAATCCAAGAAATAATCAATAGGGACAAAGATAACCCATTTGGCAAAATGGAAATCCCATGGAACGATAAGTTAGAATCTAAAAATGTTTATTTGATACCTCTCCAATATTTAGTTTATAATAAATATAATGGTAGAATCTTAAGTAGAACACAATCCCTCGAAAAACAAGAATATGTCTTAAATGTAGAAAGTGAAGAAGGTAGAGCGAAAATTGAACAATTGCTATTTGACTCCAATAAGTCAAGAAACGAAACTACGTTAACAAGCATTAACAGTTATGGACAGCAAAAAGTGGGTATTATAACTAGGGATGGAATAATTATCGACGGTAATAGACGAGCGATGCTTCTAAATCGCGGAAAAAAGTTTGATTATTTTAAAGCTGTAGTTTTAGATGTCACGTTAGAAGAAGATCCTCTGCAGATTGAAAAGTTGGAAACAACTTATCAGATGGGGGAGGATGAAAAAGTAGGTTACAATGCCACTGAAAAATACATTAAATCGAAATTATTATATAAAAAACTAACTCAAAAAACATATTCCTCAATTCCTGAAAGACATACGCCGGACAATGATGTAATAAAAAAAATAGCGACTTGGATGGGTGTTGATATTTCTGAAGTTTTGAAATATCTAAATACTATGGAGGTGATGGATGAATATCTCGAATTCTTGGAGTATGATGGCATATATACACAACTTGATAAAAGAGAAGATCAGTTTTTAAATTTAACGAAATGGTTAAAAACATTTTATGGAGAAACGAGTAGGAAAGGTTTTGATGGTTATGAAAATGATGATGTTGATGATTTAAAAGCAATAGCTTTTGACTATATAAGAGCAAAATATGAAGGCAAGGAATTTCGTTTAATTGCCGAAGGACAAAGACCTAACCACTTTTTTGGAGATAGAGAAATCTGGAATGGATTTATTAAATATCACAATGAAAGAATCAAAAGTATTAAAGAAGTTGATATCGACTATAATTCTCCTGAGTTATTGGTGCATTTGAATGATAGGGATTCTAAATTTTTAGAAAGTACATATATCAATGGAAAAGTAAGTTTCTTAGAGGAGAATATAAAAATTCATGAAGAAAAATTAGGATATAATAGGGCTTCGGATGAGCCTCAAAAAATCACTTCAAGAGTTTTAGATGCCTTGAATGCAGTAAAAACCGGGCATAAGTCTTTTGCTAATCCTGCCGTCCAAAAACAGATGGAAGAGATTGGGGATAAAGTATTTGACATGCTACTTCAAAAATCCACATCTAAAGTTTTATCACATATCATAAAGCTTTTGGAGGAAATAGATGTCGATAAAGTATCGGATAAGGAAAAAGAAGAAGTGTTGGAAAAAACGAAAAAAATCCAAAAATTATCATATGAGATAAATAAAAACTTATAATGGAAGATATCCTGATTGATGTTAGTAATAGTTTTTCGAATCCTGCTTTTGTAATAAAAGGAGGGTATGATAAAATTGTCGCAAACAAAAGATTAGTCCTGACTCTGAACAGATTGAACTATGAAGACATCGATGGTGAAATCTATATTCCTTTTAGAACTGAAAATCAAATACAGATTCTTCAAGAAATCCAAAATTTGTTAGCGAAACATGAATTGCATTACTTCTTATCGGAAGAGACCAAGATTGATGTAGGTAATTTTGATCGTGAAAACATTTTATTCGAAGAGTTTGCCTTAAAAGCCGAATCCATTAGAAATAATGAATTTATAAAATTCCCTGAATTAATAGAAAACTATCGTTCCTTTAAAGATGTTTTAAATAATACGCTTGCAAGACCATTGTATCCATTACAGGAGCTTTCAGCATTTCACATGGCGTTTGCTCAAAATGCCTGTAATTTTGCAGTTCCAGGAGCTGGAAAGACATCTATTGTTTATGGGGCTTATGCATATTTAAAAAGTTTACCGACCGATGATCCAAAACATGTAGATAGATTACTTGTTGTAGGGCCATTATCATCTTTCTCGCCTTGGGAAAAAGAATATCGGGAATGCTTTGGGAAAAACACGAGTATACAAAGGCTATCTGGAGATTCGACAATTACGAAAGACAAAAAGTTAGAACATTTATATTCGGGATTTCCGGCTGAAATTACATTGATATTTCATGGAGGGGTCGATATTTTTCAGAAACACATTATAGAGTTCCTTAAAAAAAATAAGACAATGGTCGTGGTTGATGAAGCTCATAGAATTAAAAATCCAGATGGTATATGGGGAAAGAGTATCGTAGAAATCTCAAAAGAAGCTCGATCTCGAATTATCTTAACCGGAACCCCTGTTCCTAATGGATATCAGGATATCTTCAACTTATATAAATTCATTTATCCATTCAAATATAAAGATATTCTTAAAGTTCATTATCAAAATTTAGAGGATATGACAGTGAATAGCCCACCCGAAAGCGAAAGGGTGGAGAATTTTAAAAATAACATATCTCCTTTTTTTATTAGAATAAAAAAGGATGATTTAAAATTACCTCCAATAATAGAAAAGACAATTTTAGTTGATATGAATCAATATCAGCGAGAAATTTATGATTTCATAGAGACCTCTTATATTGATTCATTCATTAGTAATGATTCTGCATCAGTTAAGGATATTTTAAATAAGGCGAAACTTATTAGATTGAGACAAGCCTCGACCAATCCATCTTTACTGGTAAAAACTTTGAAGAATTCCTTAGCCAATAATGAGAACAATGGTGAATATGACCCCAATTCCGCATTTACAGTCTACAGTGAAGAATACACTGATGATTCGGAATTTTTCAACAAAATCTGCAACTATTCATCGCTGGAGATTCCGAAAAAATTCATTGAAATAAAAAAAATCATAGAAGAAGATATTCTACCAATAAAAGAGAAGGTCATTATTTGGACAATATTTATTCAAAATGCTAAAGATATGCAATCATATCTTTTAAAGAATGGCGTTGATTCGAGGCTTTTAATTGGGGAAATCGAACAGTCGGAAAGAGAAATAACTATTGATAAATTTAATGACCCTTCAAATAGTGATTTTCCGGTAATAATAGCAAATCCATTTTCTGTTGCTGAATCGATATCATTACACAAAGGTTGTCACAATGCAATCTATATGGAGCGTGATTATAATTGTTCAAATTTTCTACAATCAAAAGACAGAATACACAGAGTGGGATTGCCTAAAAATCAAATTACTAATTATTATTACGTTATATCGAAAGACTCAATCGATGAGGTTATCAATAGTTGTTTAAGAATCAAAATTGATAGGATGGAAAAAATCATAAATGGTGAAATTCCATTATTCAAAAGAATTGACGACGATGATGAAACGGATGTCATAAAAGAACTTATTGCCAATTATGCTAAAAGAACTTAGATCTTTTGACAACTTAGGTACACCCGAATATTTTTATCAACTATTCAATCACTTAATAAAAGTTGACTCTCCACCGTGGTCTGTAAGTGATGTTGAAAAAGTGTTTTACAATAAAATTATTAATGGCAAGTCTATTTTCGATGGATGCCTCATTTTGGCAAATCAAATTTCAGCGATTTCTATATGTGAAAATCAGATAGTGACTTTAAATCCTAGCTTTCAGAACTTATTATTTAGTGAGAAACAGATGTGCAATAAGTTTGTCGAGCTATTATTTATGACATTAAAAGAAGATGAGGTTTTTCACCTCATTTTTTCTTCTCAAAACATATCATACGATATAGTTTATCATTCAATACAAATTAATAATTCGGCATTTACATTAAAACATGCTAATTTCAAACAATTACTTATCGATTTTGACGTAATACAGATTCATCCAACCCCAGAGTTGAAAAAGTATATAATCAATTCCAGATACAAGAAGCTATTTGATAAAACGATACTTCCAGAAATCAAAAAAAGGAAAATAGGTATCGATGAGTTTAAAAAGTCGATGGAACAGCAACAAATTCACGGAGAGGAAGCGGAAAAATTTGTGTTAGAGTTTGAAAACGTTCGTTTAGATTATAAAAGCGGCATTGATTGGGTAGCCGAATATTCGATGGCGGAAGGTTATGACGTTTCTTCCTTTGAAAGCATCGAATCAATTATAAATGATCGCTTCATTGAAGTGAAATCGTTTGATGGCAACCCCTGTTTTTTTTGGTCAAGAAATGAACTTGACATTTCGCGGATTAAAGGAGAGAGCTATTATTTGTATCTTATTGATAGGAGTAAAATGAAAGACTTTGGATATGAACCATTAATAATTAGAAATCCCTTTAAAAATCTACTACATAATAGTTCCTGGAATCAAAGAATTGAAAAATATAGATTCGAATTAATTACATGACTTAACTTTAGGGTTTTCTAAACACAATCCTCAATCTAATTCTATAGCTTTATATTAATATATGCCATTTAAAATTTATTCGCGCCAAGACCATCTTAAAGAGATGAAAAATGGATAAATTGACAAAAGAACAACGAAGTAAATTAATGGGGAAAATTCGCGGAAAAGATACAAAAGAAGAAATTCTTTTGGCGAAAACGCTATGGAAATTCGGCTACAGATATCGTAAGAATAATCGAAAAATCAAAGGTACTCCTGATATAAGCTTTAAAAAACATAAACTCGCCATTTTTATCGATGGAGAGTTTTGGCATGGGTATAATTGGGCAGAAAAAAAAGTAAAGATAAAATCCAACATTGAATTTTGGCACAAAAAAATTGAACGTAATATTGAAAGAGATATAGAGGTGAATAACTATTTAACGAAGCAAGGTTGGACTGTGCTTCGTTTTTGGTCGACGCAGGTACGAAAAAACCTGCCTGACGTCATAAATCAAATTGAGCAACATTTAAAAAGTGCATTTAAATAACCGTTTACTCAGTTTGTTCTTCTCCTACGGTACTCCATAAATCTTCAAAAGCGAACGTCATATCGGCAACATTTAATTGTAATAGGTAAAGGTTTTGAAGCAAATGTTGAGGCTTCATCAGCTTTCAAAACCTCAAATAATTTCAAAATCACTCTGTCCACAGGGCCAATTTCGTGTCTATTGCGAAATAATTGTGGGCAATTACAGATTGCTAAATTTTGAGCAGTAGTTTAAAAAAAACACCTCCTTCAAACTCGAAATCCGCGTCTCCGGCTACAACGACCTAATGCACTACATGGCCAGTACTATCAAGGTCTGCATCCTTGCACTCGAAGGGAGGAGGTATGCAGTTCCACTTTCATCCCGCAACCCGAAGTCAACACCAGCACCGTCCTCGAACTCCTCCTCAACATGATCCCATACGAAGAAACAGAACTCCTCGACAACCTCTACAGCCAATGCCTGAACCAATCCGCCCCCAAACCACCAAAACCCCAAGGCCCCTCAATCCGCGAACTGAACCTATGGCTCACCCCACCAACAGAATTGCCAAACTGATGTCAATTTTTAGGAGATTCTTCCTTCGTCGGGCCCGAGGACGCAGTCCGAAGCAATGCGATTAAGAATTCACCTGAAAGTTGTGAACTCGCAAAAATCTTCAGCTACCGCACGTCCCTTAATAACAACAAACTTCCGGCTACTTCCGGCAGCTAAAGGCCTCTTTTTAATTGCGTAGCAATTTCAAAACGGCGTCTGCCCTTGGCCGAAGGAAGACGACCCCCGAGACGAGCATGCAGTGCGAGCGGCTGAGGTCGGTGGGGCCGCAGCGGGGTTTTAGAAATTCAAGGAATTAAAAAGCGTGCCTTGATTTTTTTGTTACTTTTTGTATCAAGACAAATCGACCGCAGGGAGATTCACCAAATTCCTATAAAAAATATTAACCAATGAGGTAAAAGAAAAGAAAGAAAATATACACGAGCGGAACGCTCATTCCACCAGGGTAAAATATAGATAGTGTATAGATAAAGTATAGAAAAGCCATAGATAAAGCATCAATGGTGACAGATTTTAACAAAAACCAAAAACACACTATTCGAAAACCTTCACTTCCCACCACCAACTATCTTGCACCAAAACCAAATATTCCCTAAATTTACAATTATCCAAAAACCAAAAAAACCACCACCATGAAAAAACTTTTACTCCTCTTGGTCTTTGCGACAGCAATAGCCCACAGCCAGGTCTCGATTGGAACCCCCGGCAACGTCGACACAAACGCTGGCCTCACAACCCCGATATCCAACTGGTATGCCTCGTCATTGTCCCAGTTTATTTACCTCGCTTCGGAAATGGGCACCTCCGGCAGCATCACCGCCATCCAGTTTACCTTAAACAATACAACGCCCCTGGCCAATTCCAATGACCAGATTGACGTTTGGATCGGTCACACCACCGTATCGTCCTACAATCCTGTGGTTTCCCCAACCGGGGCCGACTGGATTCCGATAGCCACGCACCAGCATGTCGTCGCCAACGGCAGCCTGACACAGGTGGGCAGCCTCGTCACTTTCACTTTCGACACACCGTTCGTATACAATGGTACCGACAACATAGTAATCACCGTTGATGCAAACGAACTGGGCGATGACGGAAGTGGCGTCTTGTACTATCAGACCGCGGCATCGGCCGCCAAAATGTGCCTGATGATCAGGGCAGACATCGCCGCCGACAATGCCGACCCAAACAATCCGCCATTGAATTATACGGGTGGTACCGCGGCCGGTTCCGTACAGGCCAAAAACACAAGGCCAATCATTACCTTCCAGGGTTTGTTGGGCATCGCCCAGAATACGGCCATCACAAAAACCGAGCTTTATCCAAATCCGGTCACAACCGACCTGTTCATCAAATCCGCAACAACCGTCACCAACGCCACCATTTACGACATACAAGGCAAACTCGTAAAAGCCACCAAAATTGAACAAGACAAAATCAACACCGCCTCGCTTCCTTCTGGCACATACATCCTAAACCTGAATCTCGAGGACGGCAAAACCCTCACCCAAAAATTCATCAAGCAATAATCAAATCCCCAAGCCTAAAGCTAGCACCAGCAGCTAAAGGCCTCTTTTTAATTCCATTTGAGATTAAGAGGAGGACAGCCAGTGGCTGTCAGGTATCTTTCTTATCGGGGTTTTAGAAATTGAAGGGCCCGAGCGTAGCGAACTGGCGAAGCAATTAAAAAGCGCGCCTTGATTTTTTGTTTCTTTTGTATCAAGACAAAAGAAAATGCACGCACGTTCCGCTCGCACCAACGTAGTCGCAAGCGTATAATACGCCATAGATACTATATACCCTAAGTATGGATAGTGTATCACTAATGTATCAAAAGCATGATGTCAAACAACCCCAAAAAATATAAAATCCCCTTAAAATTCTATAAAACAATTTCCAGACAGGGTTTCTAACTTTGTAAAAAACTCTTAAAAACTTTTGCAATGAAAAGAATACCCCTTTTGCTGCTAGCCATGGCTGGATGCCTGGCATTAGCCTGTAATGATGACGATGACAACAATACCGACATCTCCGGAACCTACAACCTCACCGCTTTTATGGCACCAGTGGCCGTAGATTTTAATGACGATGGCACACCTTCCACCAACCTGATCAACGAAACCACCTGCTATGATAACGCGACATTGGTGCTTCATGATAATGCGACTTACGACCTCACTTACTCCTACCTGACCGTTCAGGATGACGCAGTAGTGACTTCCTGCCAGAACAGCGTGACTTCGGGAACATGGGCGCGCAGCGGTTCGTCAGTGGTATTGACCGACGGCGTATCAAGTGACACATCAATCTTTACCTATTCGCAAAATACTTTGTCACAAGTCCAGACCGGCGTGTATCCGAATATCAATAGTGAAGGCGACGCATACCTCGCGACCGGAACAGTCGGGATTGTATTTACAGAAGTCGAATAATACTGAGGACGGCCAATAATAATCAGTTGTTATAAGATTTAAAGACTGCCTTTCGGGGCAGTTTTTTTATGCCTTTACATTTCTTCCTCTTTTCCTTTCTCAAAGAAATTCACATAAAAAAACTCTTTGGGATTCAGACCCAGTTCAATAAAAGCGGTGTTGATGAGATTCGTCTTTTCATCAGACAAAATGGTGCCCGACAGGTTGATGAATTCAGTAAACTCTTCAAGATTCTCAAACTTAAAGCTGAGTTTGGTATTCAGCGAATATGGCGTGACCTTAAAATCGAGCGCCTTCCCGGCAGTATGTTCCGCCGAAGCTTTCAGGCCGGCCTTAGCCAGCGCATCAGATATGGCTTTGAAGTTTTCTTTCATGGTATCGGTTGTGTCGTAAGGCTAAGTTAGGGAATTTGCGCGAATTTTTCAGCATTGTTTTTTGAAGCATGTTCCGGCTATCCACTCTATCTTTTGCGCCGCTGCGCTTTGCAAAAGGATGCCGCTGCTATCCGGGCTAAGGATTGCGGTTACCGGACGAAGCAACCTCACAAGGCAATCACAAACAAAAAATCAACAAAAAACCCCATCGTTTCCGACAGGGTTTTTTAATATTATAATTTGTTCTTACCAGATTTTCACGCGTTGCTCAGGAGCAAGGTAAAGCGAATCGCCCGGTTTCACATTAAATGCCTCATAGAATTCAGGAACATTCCTGACCGTACCATTCACACGGAAATGCGCCGGTGAATGTGGATCGGAAGCAATCTGGCTGCGCAGCGCTTCGTCTCTTTGTTTTTCCTGGAATGCCTGTGCAAACCCAATGAAAAGCCTTTGGTAACCGGTCAATCCGTCCATTTTTGGCATCGCTTTGCCCTTCAGGCTCATTTTATAGGCTTTCACAGCAATCGTCAGTCCGCCAAGGTCGCCAATGTTTTCACCCAAAGTAAACGCACCATTGACATTCAAATCAGGGAAGGCCTTGAAAGAACTGTATTGTGCGACAAGTGCGCCTGTACGTTGCTTGAACGCTTCGAGATCTTTTGCAGTCCACCAGTTGCGCATTACGCCATCACCGTCGAAAGTACTGCCCTGGTCATCAAAACCATGCCCGATTTCGTGCCCGATTACGGCACCGATAGCGCCATAATTCACAGCATCATCCGCAGTCATGTCAAAGAAAGGCGGCTGTAAAATAGCGGCAGGGAATACGATTTCATTAAATCCGGGATTGTAATAAGCATTGACGGTTTGTGGCGTCATGCCCCATTCAGTGCGGTCAACCGGTTTGCCCAATTTGTTCAGCTGGCGTTTGTATTCGAATTCTGTGGCGCGTTCCATATTGCCATATAAATCACCTTTGATGACTTTCAAAGTAGAATAATCCCTCCATTTGTCGGGATATCCGATTTTCAGCATAAACTTCGACAATTTAGACAATGCCTGTTTTTTGGTTTCGTCTGTCATCCAAGGCAATTCCTTAATGCTCGATTCATAAGCTTTCAAAAGGTTTTTCACCAAAGTTTCCATGCGTTCCTTGGCTTCCGGAGTGAAGTATTTTTTGACATATACCTCGCCCACGATTTCGCCCATCGCGCCATTGACCGCATTTACGGCACGACGCCATTGCGGACGCTGCACGGTTGTGCCACTAAGGACTTTTCCATAAAAAGAGAAGTTTTCCTTGTCAAGATCGGATGACAATATCGTTGCCGATCCGTGAATCACGCTCCATTTCATATAGGTTTTCCACATATCGATTGGCGTGCTTTTGATAATGCCATCCACCGTTTTCATATAGGCAACCTGTGTGATGACGATTTCTTTTTGGGATTCCGGGATGTCGGCATTTTTCAACATCAGGCTCCAATTAAATGAAGGCATCAGCTTGTTCAGGTCGTTGATTGCATATTTGTTATACAATGCCGCCGTTTTCCTGGTGTCTTCTTTTTTCATATGGTTTGATGCCATTAGCGTTTCAAGTGCCATGATTTTACCGGCCGCCGCATCTGCATCCGGAATTCCGGCAAGCTTCAGCATGTTAGTGATGTGTGTAACATATTTGGTACGGATGGTTTTTGAATTGGCATCCTGCGACAGGTAATATTCCC
>DATHKH010000077.1:0-2359 GCA_035286325.1 Flavobacterium sp. | reverse complement strand
ATCGGAAATGTCTACCTCGAAAAGGCATTGGCATTGATCGGTCCCGACACGAATGAATATTGGGCAACCGAAAGCCTGAAACGGATGAAACAGCAAGACTGGAAAGGTGCCGAATTTGCTTTCAACTACTGGATAAACAATTACAAGTTGCCGCCCGATTATTATGGCATTGCGACTTCGAGCCTTGGCTATATTTATTCTGAACGCGGTTATACCGAGAAAGCCATCGAATATTTGGCGCTTGCCGCGATTGCCGATGTCAAGAATGCGACAAAAGAAACGGTTGCGCTGCGGAATCTGGCCAACGAACTCTTTAAAATGGGCTATCTCGAAAAAGCAAACCGGTATATCAACCTGGCCATGGATGATGCGACATTCTATAATGCCCGACACAGGAAAATTGAAATCTCGTCCATTTTGCCGATTATCGAAAAAGCACAGCTGAATAAAGTCAACGGCAAAAACGACATGCTCGAAAAAATCGTCATGCTGCTCACGATCCTTGCGCTGATCATCATCTTGTTCCTGGTCATTATCTTCAAGCAATTGAAAGCCCGGAATGCCTCTAAAAAAATCATGTCCGAATCGTACAGCAAATTGCAGGAAATGAACATCAGCCTCAGCGAAGCCAACGCCATAAAGGAAGAATACATCACTTATTTTATAAAGGCGACTTCCGACCTGATCAATAAAATCGATCACATCCAGAAAAGCACCATCCAGAAAATCATCTCTAAAAAAATAGATGAAGTGATTACGAGCCTGAAAAGATATGATGTCAAAAAGGAGCGCGATGAGCTGTTTCACCAATTTGATGCGATTTTCCTGAAGCTGTTTCCAACATTCATCACCGACTTCAACAACCTATTCCCGGACGACCATAGAAGCATTGTTAAAAAAGGCGAGCTTCTGAATACCGAGCTGCGGATTTTTGCCCTGTATCGATTGGGCATACAGGATTCAAACCAAATCGCAGATTTCCTGGAATTGTCGGTTGCCACCATTTATACCTACAAGACGAGGATAAAAAGCAAATCGGAATTCAAGGAGGTTTTCGAAGATAAAATCATGGCTATTAAAACCATATGACCCAAAAATTGTATATTTGAATGGCAACTTACCACAGGATTATATAAATAAATTGGGGGATTTATATAATACTTTTAGGTAAACAGCCGTTTAATTTATATAAACCCCAATCTATGAAAGAAAAGAAACTCATTTATTACCTGGACGATGATACCGACGATCTGCACTTTTTTAAGGAAGTGGCTGAAAGTTTCGGGCACGATGTAACGACATTTATCGATGGCAATGAATTGCTGCGAATCCTTCGGAAACAGGAACCTGATCTCATTTTTCTCGACATCCATATGCCGGTTTACAACGGGCAGGAAATATTGGGCATCATCCGGAAAATTGACGAATGGAAAACCATCCCGATTGTGATGATATCCGGCATCCTGCAAAAGAAATTGGTCAGGCATTACCTTGAAGCCGGTGCCAATTACCTGATGAAAAAACCGCATATGCCCGATTGGACACCGGCTTTGACAGAAGTGCTGGCCATTGACTGGAAAACATTCCAGGCGGCCGTTTAGCCATTTTCAAATCGGTACGCATAAAAAAACCGCAATCTTGTTGATTGCGGTTTTTTTATGCTTTGAATATTACCAAATCACGACCCTTAAACTGTCCGGCTGGTACATCTTGCTGCCCGGCTTGATTCCGAAAGCTTTATAAAACTCTGGCATGTTTGCCAACGGGCCATTGATGCGGTATTGCGCAGGTGAGTGCACATCGATCATCAGCCTTTGGGCCAGTGCTTCTTTTTTCATATTGACGAGCCATGCATAGCTGAATGCCATGAAGTACCGTTGGTCTGGCGTCAGTCCGCTTATTTTCTCCTGGTTTTTATACTGCGGCCTTTTCTTGAATGCTTCATAACCCATGACAGCACCGCCCAAATCTGCAATATTCTCTCCTTGGGTCGCATCGCCATTGACAAATTTCCCTGGCAGCGGCTCAAATTTGTTGAACTGTGCGACAATCAGTTTGGTCTTTGCCTTGAACTTCGCCAAGTCTTCGGGCGTCCACCAATTGTTCAGGTTTCCTTTCTCGTCATACTGGCTGCCCTGGTCGTCAAACCCATGGGTAATCTCATGCCCGAAAGTCGACCCGCCGATAATGCCATACAATACGGCATCATCCGGCATCCTGCCTTCAAAACCCGGAACTAATATGTTACAGGCCGGAACGACAATCTCGTTATTGCTCGAGGAATAATAGGCGTTGTAAGTCTGCGGATACATGCTCCATTCGGTGCGGTCGACAGGTTTGCCAAATTTGTTCACCATAT
>DATHKH010000076.1:0-25369 GCA_035286325.1 Flavobacterium sp. | reverse complement strand
CTCAATCCCTAATCTCGTAAGCCAGATCCACAAACGCGGCCGCGAATACGAAAACTCGATTTCGATTGAATACCTCAGTCGTTTGAATGAGCGTTATGAGGCTTGGATCCACACGTATACTAAAGGCAAATTGCTGATTATCGATGTCGACAATATCGATTTTGTCAACAATCACGAAGATATGGGAATGATTTTCAATAAGATCAATGCCGAATTGAACGGATTGTTTTAGCATAAATCACTTATCAAAATATAATAGCCACAGATTCACAGATTTTAAAAGTTGCTAAAATCTGTGAATCTGATGTTCCTGGGCGTTGCCTGCGGCCGGGCTTTCCACAGTGCGCGGCACTTTGTTCCAATCCCTAACGCGCCTAACCGGAACTTCTTTCAAACCTTCAACTTCATCATAAAAAAAATCCCCGCTCCAAAATTGAAACGGGGATTTTTTATATAAAGTAAGAAGATTTATTCAATCACGATTTTCTTGACTTCTTTCTGGTTTCCGTTTTGTACGGTTACCAGGTACATTCCAGCCTGGACATTGTTCAATTGCAAATTTTCATTAAACAATCCATTGTTGTTGTATGATTTTGAGAAAATTTCCCTGCCGCGGATGTCGTGAACATTGATTTTTACATCATTTCCTGAATTCGGGGTAAACTGTACGTTGAAGCTTCCGTTATTCGGGTTTGGATAAATCACGAAGTTCGACAAGTGGTTTTCTACTGTGGCCAAAGCGGCAGTATGGCAGATGTTTAAACTCCATGCCGTCAATGCGCCACCATCTTGGTTAAAGCCATCGGCAATGCGCAAAGTCCATGTTCCCGCTGAAGATTGTCCATTGAATGCCGACAACAATCCCAAGGATTTCACAGTTCCCGAAATTCCCGGTGCATCACCACAAACTACCGCCGCTCCACTGTCGTCAAAAGTCGCAGCAATGTCATTGATTTCGTCACCACAAGGGTTGGCGAAAAGCTGCACTTGGGTTCCAGACGGACTGATTAAAGTACCCGTAAGGTCGCTGATCCAGGTATGGTTAAGCGTCACTGAAACATTAAGGTCAGAAATTGTTGTTGCCGAACCTGCAGGAATCACAATGGTCGAGTTGATTGTCGGCGCGCCAGTTGCTGCAATGGCCAAAGGCACATTCGTCGACGCATAAGAATCGCAAAGCACCATTCCGGTCTGGAATGTGCTTGACGTACTGAAAACACCTGCACATGACAAGTTCTTAGGCAAAACCCTCCAGTAGTAGCTTGTCGCTTCGAGCAATCCTGTCACATAAAAACTGGTTGTAGAAACTGTAGCGGACCTGATGATATTTGTAAAGGTATCGTCTGTAGCCAATTGGACATCATAAGAAGAAGCATTGGCGTCTGCAGCCCATGTCAATGATAAAGAAGTGTCTTGCGTCACGGCCGAATTTGTCGGGGCGACCAAAGTCGTATTCACAAAATTGGAGCTGAACAATTGGAAGTAATAAGGAACTGTCCTGACGATCGCGCCTGAAGTAGCCGTAACGGTCATGGAATAAAATCCAGGTGTCAAAGCAGCAGTATTGCTGATGGTCATGGTTATATTTCCTGAAGCATTGACGCTTGTCGGAGAGAAAGTCACCGTGGCGCCTGCAGGCTGTCCTGTAACTGCAAATGTTGTTGTTCCTGCGAACCCGTTCGATGCCTCATATGCCAAAGTATATGACATATCGGCTCCGGTACAGGCTGGCTTGTTTTGTTCTCCTGAATTTCTTAAGAAACTCACACCAAATGTAGATGGCGCTGCCGTTATCGTGAAATTCACGTTTGATATATCATAAAAGATATGATCCCAACCTTTTACCATGATCCTGTTTGTCGTTCCGACAGTATTCGGGATTGTCACAGTTTCAGAACCATCGTTAGGCACTTTTGACGCCAATAATGTCGGATATGTCAATCCACCGTCATTAGACAGATAAATGTCGACGTAAGCTGCATTGATATTGTTCGCAACTGTTCCTGCCACATCCCAGGTTACGGTCTGGTTGCTTTCCGCTTCCCATGAAACCGCCGTATTTGGAGAACTGACCAAAAATGGCCCTGCCAATGCAGCAACAGTTACTACCATAGCGTCGGTTCCTGTTTGCCCGATACCGGCAACGTTGTCGCGTCCTGTCAGTGTGAAATTCAAGGTTCTTGCGACAGAACTTACCGCTTCAGTCTTGATGGTTACTGCCCCATCCAGGAATGTAGTAGTAAGCTGGTTGGCTACAACCCTTGCCAATGGCGGGAAATATCTTGTAGGTGTTGAAACGGGGTCATAAGACCTCCAGTTTGGCCCGCCTGTTTTTGTCGCCGATGCCTGGCTGTTGGTTCCTGTTTGTGTCGTAGCCGAATCATTTTCCTCCCAGCAATAGGTCAATGGATCTCCGTTTCCGTCGGTTCCGGAACCTGTAATGACGAAAGGCGTACTTTTCGGAATGGTATAATCTTTACCGGCATCCATTACCGGAGCCACATTTGACAATGGCGTTCTTACCGGACAGGTTTTTCCAACCATATTGTCCTGAACCTGTTTGATGCTGGCATATACAAAATAATCATCCGAATGTGCCTGAATATCCTGTGGTGTAATTCCGGCATAACCCATGATTGTCGATCCCGATCCCGGTTCCACGTTCACGCCGCTGCCTTCAACACTATTTGAAAATGTATGGTTTCCGCCAAACTGGTGGCCCATTTCGTGCGCTACGTAATCAATATCAAAATTGTCCCCCATTGGAACACCGTCGGCAGGAGAAGTAATCCCGCTTCCTTTTTGTCCGTCTACACATACGCATCCGATACATCCGGCATTTCCGCCGCCGCCAGTTGCTCCGAACATGTGGCCGATGTCATAATTGGCTTCGCCGATAGTCGCGGTCAATGCCGCCTGAAGCTGCCCATTCCAGGAGTTCAGATTTGTATATGGATCGGTAGCAGCATTCGTATAAATAACCGAAGTCGTATTGGCAATTATATTCATATGAATAGAAAAATCCTTTTCGAAAACCCCGTTAACCCTTGTCATCGTTGCATTGAATGCAGCAAGTGCGCCAGGGATCGTTCCGCCAAAGTAAGCTGTATATTCCCCGTTGCATGACAATGCCAACCTGAAAGTCAAAAGTTCGCTTGAGTTTGACAATCTTGCGGCAGCAGTCCTTTCGGCAGTTTGTGCAATCATTTTATCATCGGTTGAGCATACAAAAGGCAGTTTCCCTTTTTGTCTGTCTGAATTGTAGATCGCATATACTTTTCCATCTGCAGAATATGGCTCAATAAATTCGTTTCTTTTATCTGTCCTGAAAACCATCGCCTGGATTCCGCTTGGGTCGATGCTCATTCTGATGGTTGCCAATTTATCGTCGACACCTGTTCCTGCATATGACCTGATTTCTGGGAATTGCGCTTGCAATGCCGGTTCAAAATTGGATGCCTCAAACACTTCGAATCTTTCAGTTCCGCCAGCTGCATTTGGCATGGTGATAATGGTTCCCGATTTTTTTGCAGACAACCTCTGAGGCGCATTGGCCAAAGCCTCACGAATCAATTGCGGATTTGACTGCATCAGCGTAAAGACCGAAGGGAAAGACTGTCTTTGCGCATCTTTGGAGGCATTCACATTGTTGCTTGTTGCAGCGCCCCAAGCCTTTTCAGTTTGCGCATAACCGAAGTTTATTGCGAAGATTGAAAAGACGATTAATAATAAAGTTTTCTTCATGGTTGTTAGTTTAGAATAGATTTAAATTGTCGCCAAATTTAAAAATTTATTGCAGTTATCCGGCAGTTTTTCTGTTAAATAAAAAAGCGCCAATAAATCGGCGCTTCCTATAAGTATTTGATTGGGAATTATTTCCTCAATTCATCCAATTTTGCGTTTACTTCCGCTTCCGTTCCTTCGAAAACTTTAGTGTCGACTTTCCCGTCTTCTGTTGAAGTGACAATGGATTTTACTTTCCCATCGGTATTCGTAGTTTCAATCCTGACTTCCTTAGTCGCTTTTTCAGCGCCCATTGCACAACATGATTTCGCGCTTGTGGCGATGAATTTTCCGTTGGCATCATAATGTGACATGCACACTTCTTTTTCTTCAGCAGTACAGCCTTTTTCGTCACACATTGCTGCGCATTCGTCTTTGGTCATCGTAGCCATTTTAGACATCTCACATTTGCCACACATGCCTGAAACCATTTCCATTTTGATTTCTTTGTTGGTCGTTTCATGGCCGGCGCCCAAAATTGGGGCAATCACCAATCCGATCAAACAAGTCAATTTAATCAGGATGTTCATCGATGGGCCTGAAGTATCCTTAAATGGATCTCCGACAGTATCTCCGGTCACAGCCGCTTTGTGCGCGTCAGAACCTTTGTAAGTCATTTCTCCATTGATCATGACACCGGCCTCGAAAGATTTCTTGGCGTTGTCCCAAGCACCACCGGCGTTGTTTTGGAACACAGCCCAAAGTACACCAGAAACGGTAACTCCTGCCATATATCCGCCCAACATTTCAGCAACCAATGCATTTGCATTAGCGTCATTCATATAAACCAATTTGCCTAAAAGTACAATTGCGATTGGGAAACCGATGGTCAGGATTCCTGGCAACATCATTTCACGCAAAGCGGCTTTCGTCGAGATTTCGACACATTTGCCGTATTCTGGTTTGCCTGTTCCTTCCATAATGCCCGGAATTTCCTTGAACTGGCGACGTACTTCATATACCATATCCATGGCGGCTTTTCCAACAGAGTTCATTGCCAGGGCAGAGAAAACGACCGGAATCATTCCGCCTACGAACAACATCGCCAAAACCGGCGCCTTGAAAATGTTGATACCGTCGATTCCTGTAAAAGTCACATAAGCAGCAAATAATGCCAAGGACGTCAATGCAGCAGAAGCGATTGCAAAACCTTTTCCTGTTGCAGCAGTGGTATTTCCAACTGAATCCAAAATATCGGTACGGGTTCTTACTTCTTTAGGCAATTCACTCATTTCAGCGATTCCACCAGCATTGTCAGAGATTGGACCGAAAGCATCGATAGCCAATTGCATTGCTGTAGTTGCCATCATTGCTGAAGCGGCCAAAGCCACACCGTAGAAACCGGCGAATGCATAAGAAGCCCAAATGGCGCCTGCGAATAACAATACCGTTGGAAAAGTCGAAATCATCCCCGTTGCCAAACCGGCAATCACGTTTGTCCCAGCTCCTGTAGACGATTTTTGTACGATGGCCAAAACCGGTTTCGTACCCAGTCCTGTGTAATATTCCGTTACGGAAGAAATCACGGCGCCTACGATCAATCCTACGATTGTGGCGTAGAATACACGCAATGATGAAATTTCTTTTAATCCTTCACCGTAGAAATTCATTTTCATGGTTTCAGGCAACATGTATTTTACCAATACGAAACAAGCGATTGCTGTCAAACCGATAGAAATCCAGTTCCCGAAGTTCAAAGCGCCTTGCACTTGTTTCTCTTTTGCGTCATTGCTGTTGATTTTGACTACCATTGTTCCAACGATGGAAAACAAGATTCCAAAACCTGCAATCGACATTGGCAATAAGATTGGCCCAATACCGCCGAAAATATCGTCGAGTTTTCCGCCCATATCTTTAATGACGTAGTTTCCAAGAACCATCGCTGCCAATACTGTAGCGACATAAGAACCGAACAAATCGGCGCCCATTCCGGCAACGTCACCAACGTTATCACCAACGTTATCGGCGATAGTTGCTGGATTACGTGGGTCATCTTCTGGAATTCCGGCCTCAACTTTACCGACTAAGTCAGCACCAACGTCGGCTGCTTTGGTATAAATACCACCGCCAACACGGGCAAACAATGCGATTGATTCCGCTCCAAGAGAGAAACCGGCAAGTGTTTCCAATACTTTCGTCATGTCTTCGCCTGAAGTCCAAACACCGCCCATGAAAAAGTGGAAAAATATAATAAAGAATGTAGTCAATCCTAAAACCGCAAGGCCGGCAACGCCAAGTCCCATTACTGTTCCGCCGCCAAAAGACACTTTCAATGCCTGTGGCAAACTGGTACGCGCCGCTTGTGTCGTCCTTACGTTTGTTTTGGTTGCGATTTTCATCCCCATGTTTCCTGCCAAAGCAGAAAAGAAAGCGCCGAAAATAAACGCGACCACGATTAAGATATGGGTTGTAGGAACCACGAATGAAACTGCTGCCAATGCAATACTTGCACCAACGACAAAAATGGCCAACAGCCTGTATTCCGCTTTAAGGAAAGCAAGTGCGCCTTCATAAATGTAATCTGAAATCTCTTTCATCTTACCATCGCCGGCATCCTGTTTCAAAACCCATGCTCTTTTGGCTGCCATAAAAGCGAGCCCAATAAACGCCATAATTATTGGCACATAAATCATAATTGATTCCATAAGTATACTTATTTGTCTAAATTTTATCGGGTGCAAAAATAACAAAAATTTAAGAACTAAAGCAAGTTCAGGAATTTTAAAACCAAAAAATCGAATTTAAAAGGCAAGCTTAGATTTTGTTCCTTTTTTTGAGGTAGTAATGCCATAATATATAGGAAGCAATTGTGCGGTAAGGTTTCCAGTTGTCTGAAAGCACAGCCATTTCTTCCAAAGTATGCAAATCATACAATTCCCTGATGGTATTTTTGATGGCGATGTCGCCCAGCGGAATGATATCTTGTGATTGCAGGCAGAACATCAGGTATACTTCAATCGACCAGTTGCCGACGCCTTTGATTTTAAGCAACTCGCTTCGGATCTCCGCTTCGGATTTGGCTGGAAAAGTGAAAAAATCCAATTCGCCCGAAATGACTTTGGTGGCCAAATCTTTTAAATACAATATTTTTTGGCGGGAAACGCCGCAATTCCTGAGTTCGGAATCATTGGCGGCAAGTATATTTCCGGGCGTGATGTTGCCCAATTGGTTTTTGATTTTTTCATAACAGGCTTTCGCCGATGCAATCGACACCTGTTGTTCTAATATAATATGGACCATCGAGGCATAACCTTCATCGCGAAACTGGATGATCGGGTCGCCGAAATTATCGTGGATGAATTTTAGGGTTTCATCTTTGGATTTGAGGAAATCGATGGCTTGTTGCATAAATAAATCTTGATTTTAGACAATCGCCTTGGCCCGGATTATCCCACTTAACCTCTATTTGCAATAGGAGTTCGATGAATGCTGCGCATTTGCAGCGGAAAGCCGGAACAGCTCCTAAAAGTAAAACCCGAACGAACCTTTCACCGCAAAATTCTGCGCTCCCGGAACATCGCGGTAATTGCCGCGCCAGCTGAAATCGAGGCGGAATACTTTAAAGATATTCCCGATTCCGGCGCTGTATTCCCAATACGGTTTTGTCGGTGCCATATATACCAATCCCGATGCGTTGATGGCTTTGTTCTCATCCGACACGCTTCCGACAACGCCTTTCACGCCAATGACTTCGCGCCAGTTGAGTTTCCGAAGCAACGGCACGCGCGCGAAAAGTTTGCCCTGGAAATTGTGATTCCATTGGAAAGTCGCATATTCATCGGTGACGAATTCGTAGAAATTCAGGTTGCTGAACGTGTTTTCAATCGTGAAATATGTCTGGTTTCCGGGAACGATGCTCAGCAATCCGAGCGGGATTGCGCCATAGGTTTTCCCGAGTTCCATAATCAGGTTTGTACGGCCGAGCGCCCCAATGATAATCGGCTGTTTGTAATACAATTGGACTTTCTGGTAATCGAAATCACTGTCGAAAAGTCCTTTTATTCCAGCACTGTAATTGACGAAAATGCGTGGGAACGGCGCATCGACCTCATCCCTTTCGACACCATAGCCGACGGTTTTGCGCCTTGGCGTATAGTCGATCTGGATGTTGCTTTCGGCTTGTTTGACGTCGCTGCGGATGACGCCGACCGGATTGCCCGGCGAAGGCAACTGTTCGTAATAATTCAGGCTGAATACCGGTGAAGCCGATTCCAATGTGCGATACGTAAACCCGGTTTGGAAAGTCAGGTTTTTTAACGGTTCAATCTCGAAAGCGAATGTACTCAGGTTGATGTTTGTGAGTTTGCCGTTGCTTCCCGTCGTAAACAATCCCGACGAGGCAAAGCTTCTTCCCAAAACATCGTTCGTCGTTGTTAAGCTTGCGCCGATTTGCTCAATGTCGCGCCGGTTTCCACCCGAAAGGATCATGCGGCTTTTCTTGTCGATCATCCATTTTCCGGATACGCCATATTTGAATTTGTCGTCCTTAAAACCATACGCGCCATACGCCTGGATGCGCCATGGATCATTTTGCCCGAAATACGTCCGTCCACCTGCGCGCAACCGCAGGCCTTCGACTTCATTATAGCCGACTGTGGAGAAAATCGGCCCGTAATCGATATTGCCGCGCTGGATGTAACCGCTGCCGAGGATTTCGACGAGCGTTGTCAGTCGCTGGAATTTCTTGACGGTTTTTAAGGTGTCGAGCATTTTATATACGCCTTTTTCGTCTTTGCTGAGTTTTTCAAAACGGTGTTCTTCCCAATATTCATCTGGCTTGACATACACGGCTTCATCGACAAAATTGACCTGTTCCTTATAAAAATCATTGGGTTTTGGCTTGTTGAATTCGTGGTTTCGGTAAAAAGTCGTCCGCTTGCCGTAAACGCCTTTTGAGGATTCTTTTTTGTTCAGGGCAAAATCCGACATCATGTAATCTTTCGTCAACAGGAAAACGGAATCGTTCAACACCTCAAATTCCTGTTCGACATAAATGTCTTTTACCCAGTTGATATTGGCGCTTTTCGTCGCTGCCATATTGATATTCTTGATCGCAAACGTCGTGTCATTGACCCAGAAATCGCCTTTGAATGTCAACTCGCTTTTCCGCCTTGGATAAAACACGATGTTGAAGCACCATTTGTTGTCGATGAATGAACTGTCGCGCAAGACATAATTATAGACGTCGATTCCGGTGCGTGACAACGGGCTCGTAAAGCTTTTGTCGAAAAACGTCAGGTAGTTGTCATAAATGTTATATTCGGAATACAAATCCTTGATGAAAGCGATGATTTGCTGGTTTGTGTTGAAACCGGAATTTTTATTCGCTTTCAGGATTTCTTTCGTCTTTTTAATGATATTGTCGCCATAAACGTCTGAAAGCGCCTCGTTTATGAATATCGGCAAATATGTCTTTCCCGTTACCCTTGACGTATCGACTTGGTTGAAAATGAATTCCATGCCTTTGAAAATCTTCTTCTTCATGAACGCGCTGTCGATGGTGTTCATGTCGAATTCGACTTTCTCATATTTCTCCATCTTGTACTGGTCGAACATATGCAATCCGTTTTTGCGTTTGTGCGCCCAGATTTTGCGCAGTATGTCGAGTGCCGGATTATTTTTCTTGGAAGTTTTACCGGTATAAATGATGACTTCCTTCAACACATTGCCTTCTTTCAGCACAATCTTGAAATCGTAATTGACGGCTTTGGGCAGCGGCACTTCCTTTTCCGAAAAACCGGTAAAGGAAACGACCAGTGCGGTATAGGTATTTTGAGATTCAATATAAAAACGCCCGTCCTCATTGGTCACAATACCTTCGGTCGAGCCTTTGAACTGGACGTTGGCGTATGGAATCGGCTGGTTCGTATTGTCAACAACAATGCCGCTGACTTTGGTTTGGGCGTATGTAAAACCTGTAATCAGTATAAATAACAGGCAAAATAGCATCTTGTTTTTCATAGACAAAAAAAACTTCACCGTTGTTTCCGATGAAGTTTCAAATATAGTTAATTAGACTTTTAGAATTTTAGACTTCTTAGAATTTTAGATTGTCGCTTTTTTAGAATTGAGTAATCAAAAATTGAAATACTCACAATCTAAGAAGTCTAACTGGTCTGATAATCTAAGCTGTCTTATACATTACTTTTTTAACCGCCTTCACAACGTCCGCCGAATTCGGGAGCCATTCTTTCAATAAAGTCGGTGAATATGGTGCCGGCGTATCAGCCGTCGTAATCCTTTGTATTGGCGCATCAAGGAAATCAAAAGCGCGTTCCTGGACAATATATGTGATTTCAGAAGCAACACTTGCAAACGGCCAGGCTTCTTCCAAAACGACCAAACGGTTTGTTTTTTTCACCGAAGTCAAAATTGCCTCGTAATCCATTGGGCGAACGGTACGCAAATCGATGATTTCGCAAGAGATATTTTCTTTTGCCAATTCATCTGCGGCAGCATAAGCTTCCTTGATGATTTTCCCGAAAGACACAATCGTCACGTCTGTTCCTTCTCGTTTGATATCGGCAACGCCAAGCGGAATCGTGTATTCTCCATCCGGCACTTCGCCTTTGTCGCCATACATTTGCTCCGATTCCATGAAAATCACGGGATCGTTGTCGCGGATGGCCGATTTCAAAAGCCCTTTTGCATCGTAAACATTCGATGGCACAACGACTTTCAATCCAGGCGTATTCGCAAACCAGTTCTCAAAAGCCTGTGAATGCGTCGCACCCAATTGACCTGCCGAAGCTGTCGGGCCGCGGAAAACCATCGGCATTGGGAATTGTCCCGCCGACATCTGGCGCATTTTCGCCGCGTTATTGATGATTTGGTCAATACCGACCAAAGAGAAATTAAATGTCATGTATTCCACAATCGGGCGGCAGCCGTTCATCGCAGAACCAACAGCAATTCCGGCAAAACCAAGCTCGGCAATCGGCGTATCGATGACGCGTTTCGGGCCAAATTCGTCGAGCATGCCTTTAGATGCTTTGTAAGCGCCGTTGTATTCGGCCACTTCCTCGCCCATTAAATATACCGATTCGTCGCGGCGCATTTCTTCGCTCATCGCCTCGCAGATCGCTTCCCTGAATTGTATCGTTCTCATATCTGAATAAAATTGAAAGGCAAAAATAAAAATTAAATAATGATTAAATGCATAAATTAAGATCGATTTTTTTGGGAGCTGTTTCCGGCTATCCGCTATATCTTTTCCCCGCTAAAGAAGCGGGAAAACGGATGCCGCTTCAATCCGGGCTAAATAGAGCTCGCGAAATCGATTGAAAACGAAACAATATTATGCACGCATATTAATTTTTTAAAAATAAATGATTAATTTCGTACCCTGAAAATTCAAAAAACAAACCCATAAAAATGAAAATATTAGTCTGCATCAGCCACGTTCCTGATACTACTTCGAAAATCAATTTTACAAACGGCGATTCCGAATTTGACACCAACGGCGTACAGTTTGTCATCAATCCAAACGACGAATTCGGCCTGACGCGTGCAATCTGGTTCCAGGAACAGCAAGGCGCAAACGTTACTGTAGTCAATGTTGGCGGACCGGAAACCGAAGCGACTTTGAGAAAAGCACTCGCCATCGGAGCAAACGAAGCAATTCGCGTCAATGCCAATCCGGTTGATGGTTTTTTCGTCGCCAAACAACTCGCCGAAGTCATCAAAACCGGCGGATACGACTTGGTGATTGCCGGAAAAGAATCACTCGATTACAACGGCGGAATGGTTCCGGGCATGATTGCCGGCTTGACCAATGCGAACTTTGTAAATTCGTGCATCGGTTTGACCGTTGATGGAAACAACGTCAAAGCCATCCGTGAAATTGACGGCGGAAAAGAAACAGTTACGACGACATTGCCATTGATTATCGGCGGACAAAAAGGATTGGTCGAAGAGAAAGACCTTCGCATCCCAAACATGCGCGGCATCATGACGGCAAGGACAAAAGTGTTGACAATTCTTGAGCCTGTTGCGGCAAATGCGAATACGAAAGCCGTAAAATTCGAAAAGCCGGCACCAAAATCAGCAGTAAAACTGTATACGATTGACCAGTTGGATGATTTGGTAAATGCATTGCACAACGAAGCGAAAGTCATATAAAGAAACGTGAACTGCGTGAAGGATTGAAGCGGCATCCTTTTATTGTTGCAAACAATAAAAGATAGAGCTAAAAGCCTGACCTGAAAGGGCACGCCCAACTCATAACTCATAATTTATAACTCATAATTAAAAAGACATGTCTATATTAATATATGCGGAATCGGCCGACGGAAAGTTCAAGAAAGTAGCTTTTGAACTCGCGTCATATGCCAAAAAAGTAGCCGGGGATTTGGGCACAACCGTAACAGCCGTGACCGTGAATGCGGGCGATGTTTCGGAATTGTCGAAATACGGCGTCGATAAAGTATTGAAAGTCACCAGCGACAAACTGAACGCGTATTCTGCGAAAGCCTACGCTGATGTCATCAAACAGGCGGCACAAAAAGAAAATGTAAAACTGGTTTTGCTGTCTTCTACAACGGATAGTTTATATTTAGCTCCATTGGTAGCCGTTGGACTTGATGCGGGTTATGCATCAAACGTGGTCGGATTGCCGGTCAGCACTTCACCTTTCCAGGTGAAGAGAAATGCTTTTTCAAATAAGGCTTTCAACATCACGGAGATTTCGACGGATGTGAAAGTATTGGGATTGGCCAAAAACTCATACGGGATTTTTGAAAATGCATCAAATGCAAGTGTCGAGGATTTTTCGCCATCGATCAGCGATGCCGATTTTAATATCAAGACCGAATCGGTCGATAAAACAACAGGAAAAGTCACGATTGCTGATGCCGATATCGTAGTTTCCGGCGGGCGCGGATTGAAAGGCCCGGAAAACTGGGGCTTGGTCGAGAACCTTGCCGCTGTTTTGGGCGCTGCAACCGCTTGTTCGAAACCGGTTTCGGATTTGGGTTGGAGGCCGCATTCTGAACATGTGGGACAAACAGGAAAACCGGTAGCGGCAAATTTATACATTGCCATCGGAATTTCAGGGGCGATCCAGCATATTGCGGGAATCAATTCCTCAAAAGTGAAACTCGTGATCAATGCCGATCCGGAAGCGCCTTTCTTTAAGGTTGCCGATTATGGTGTTGTCGGCGATGCTTTTGAGATTGTCCCGAAACTGACAGAAAAGCTGAAAGCGTTCAAAGCGCAAAATTCATAAAACATCCATTTTACTGTAAAAAGGCTGTTCAGATTTTGGTTCATCAAAATTGGGATAGCCTTTTTATTTCAAATTAAAATTCGGTAATTTGCGTATTACTTTGTACCAATATTATGAGCCTTGTAAAACTGACCATAAAAGGGATTTCGTACAGCCAGACACAAAATGGCGCGTATGCGTTGATCCTGAATGAAGCTGACGGCGACAGGAAACTACCGATTGTAATCGGCGCTTTCGAGGCACAATCCATTGCGATTGCGCTTGAAAAGGAAATCAAGCCGCCACGTCCGCTGACGCATGACTTGTTCAGGAATTTTGCTGACCGGTTTGATATTGTGGTCAAACAGGTGATCATCCACAAGCTGGTCGATGGTGTTTTTTATTCGAGCATCATTTGCGAACGCGACAAAATTGAGGAAATCATTGACGCACGGACTTCCGATGCGATTGCATTGGCTTTGCGTTTCAATGCCCCGATTTTCACTTACAAAAACATTCTTGACAAAGCCGGGATTTACCTGAAAGCCAATCCGCAGGACAGCGACAAGCCGTCCCAGGAAATGGACGATGTGCTTTCCAATCCCGAAACTTTCGGCATGGAAGAAACCAATACATCCGGAAATACTTATACCCAATTGAGCTTGTCTGAATTGCATGACGCGTTGCAAGGCGCAGTGCAGGATGAGGATTATGAAAAGGCCGCGAAGATTCGAGATGAGATTTCTAAGAGAGAATAGTTTAAGAAAGAGCCAAGAAAATGAAACAATACCTCGACCTCGTTAAACACGTCCTTGAAAACGGCACGCAAAAAGGCGACCGCACCGGAACCGGAACGAAAAGCGTTTTCGGATACCAGATGCGTTTTGACCTCAGTGAAGGTTTTCCGATGGTAACCACGAAAAAATTGCACCTGAAATCCATTATCTATGAACTGCTGTGGTTTTTAAAAGGCGATACGAATATCGAATACCTCCAAGAAAACGGCGTCAAGATTTGGGACGAATGGGCTGACGAAAACGGCGATTTGGGTCCGGTTTACGGCTACCAATGGCGCAATTGGAACGGTGACGAAATTGACCAGATCACCGAACTGATTGACACTTTAAAGAAAAACCCGAATAGCAGGAGAATGTTGGTTTCGGCTTGGAATCCTTCGGTTTTGCCTGATACCTCAAAATCATTCGCGGAGAATGTCGCCAATGGAAAAGCCGCACTTCCGCCATGCCACGCGTTCTTCCAGTTTTATGTCGCTGATGGAAAACTGTCATGCCAGTTGTACCAACGCAGCGCCGATATATTTTTGGGCGTTCCTTTTAACATCGCGTCTTATGCGTTGTTTACGATGATGGTCGCGCAGGTTGTCGGATTGCAGCCGGGTGATTTCATCCATACTTTTGGCGACGCGCACATTTACAACAACCATATGGAACAGTTGGAACTGCAATTGTCGCGCGATCCGAAACCGCTTCCGAAAATGATATTGAATCCGGAAATCAAGAATATCTTCGATTTTGATTTTGACGATTTTACGCTCGAAGGTTACGAGCCGCATCCGCATATTAAGGGAATTGTTGCGGTGTAGCGCGTGAATGATGGCAGTGGAAATCCTTTTTTAAATTTCATGGAGCACAGCGCGAGGAAACTTAAAAAAGATTGAAACGAACAGCATGACCTGCAAGGGCACGCCCAAAAAAATCATTTTATTTTCCGATTTTTCTTATATTTGGCTAAACCAAAAATCAAATATTATGAAAATTACAGTTGTTATTGTGAGAGTCTTGATGGGATTGATGTTCCTGAATGCATCGATCGGTTATTTCTTTGATTTGTATCCGGCGCCAACCGATATGCCAAAAGACGTAATCACTTATATGAGCGGGATTTCGGTCGTGCACATCATGACAATAGTCAAAACCATTGAATTGCTCTGTGCTTTGTCATTCCTTATCGGACGTTATGTGGCGTTATCTTCAGTCGTGCTTCTCCCAATCACTATTAATATCCTATTGCTTCATCTGTTCGCCGACCAGAAAACCCTGGCAGTTGCGGTAGCGATTTTTGCGTTTCATCTATTCCTATTATATGCGTATCGCAAACACTATACAAACATGTTTGCCGCACGCCGCATGGAATAGCAAGAAAAAAGCATAAAAAAATCCGCCTTAAAAGCGGATTTTTTTTGTTTATACAGGAAATTAAACAGCCAATACGCTGTTTTCTGCGCCCGCAAATTCGTTCCATTTGAAAGCATCCGCTTCAGGCTCATTGACATAAGCGCCGTCGATGACATACCTGAATTCGTATGCCGCGTCTTTGTTGACTTCAAACGCACCTTTGAAAGTACCGTTTTTCAATTTGCCCAATGCGCCTGCTTCAGCGTTCCAGTTGTTGAAATCGCCAACGACCGCAGCCGAATTGGCGGATTTTGCTTCTACCGAAAAAGTAACTTTTACTACCGGTTTTGTTTTTATAACTTGTTTCTTAATTGCCATAACTGTTTCATTGTTAGAATTATGGGACAAAGGAAGCAAATTCATCAATGCAAAAAAGCCCTTGCTGCAGATTTAGGGATTTCGTAAGAAAAGTAACTTCAGACAACGTTGTAATTCAAACATTTAGCCTCAAAAATTCAGGATATGAAATAAGAAAACGGTTTCGTAATAAATATTCGGCAATGCGGTTATCCCGTTTTCAAAAAATATTTTACCTTTAAATCGAAAAAATAAGCCTGTTATGGACAATTTGCAGCACGAGCAGTACGAATATGCCCGAAAAAGGATCAGCCAGAAGAAGAACGTGTTCTTTCATTTCATCCTGTTTTTCGTCGGCGGCATTTTTCTGTTCCTGATCAATAAGGTCATCAAAATTGACGATGCACAAAATTGGTACATTTGGGCCATTACCGGCTGGGCATTTATTTTTGTCCTCCATTTCATCAAGGTTTTCATTACTGACAGCTTCATGAACAAGAACTGGGAACGGCACCAGATTGACAAATTGGTTTCGATGCAGCAAAAGAAAATGCAGAAATTACAGGAAGAATTCGACGCTAAAAACGAAACCCGACAATAATAATGGTCATCCTCATCGCAGCCATCGCCGAGAACAACGCGCTTGGCAAAGACAACCAATTGCCTTGGCATTTGCCGGACGATTTCAAACGGTTTAAGGCCGTGACTTCCGGACATCATATCATTATGGGAAGGAAAACTTTTGAAAGTTTCCCAAAACCATTGCCAAACCGCACGCATGTCATCATTACCAGGCAAAAAGATTATGCGCCCGAAGGCTGCATTGTGGTCGACAGCCTCGAAAAAGCGATTGCCGCCTGCCCAAAAAACCAAGACATATTTATCATTGGCGGTGGCGAAATTTTCAAGCTCGCGATACCTATTGCAGATAAGCTGGATATTACGAAAGTCCACACTACGCTTGACGCCGACACATTTTTTCCAGAAATAAATCCGTCCGAATGGCAACTTTCCGGATCCGAATTCCACAAAAAAGACAACAAGCACCAATACGATTTCACATTTGAAACGTATATGCGTACATCACTACGGTAAAAAGCGGTTTCCCAATCGGCTAATTAGCTTTATCTTTGCCAAAATAAATTCGAAAAATGTCTGAAAACGTTACGCCATACAAAAATTCTGAATTAGGAAAAAAAGAGCAGGTTGCCCAAATGTTTGATAATATTTCAGGCAATTATGACGGCCTGAACCGCGTCATTTCTTTTGGCATCGATGTCAAATGGCGCAGAAAAGTGCTTAAGCTCGTCGCTGCGAAAAACCCTAAAAACATTCTCGACATTGCGACCGGAACCGGCGATATGGCCATTCTGTTGGCGAATACAAATGCCGACAACATCGTGGGAATCGACATTTCCGAAGGCATGCTTGAAGTCGGAAGAAAGAAAATCGCAGCCAAAAACCTATCCGCCAAAATCGGGATGATGCTCGCAGATTCCGAAAACATGCCGTTTGAAGACAATGCTTTCGACGCGATTACCGTTGGTTTTGGCATCCGCAATTTTGAAACCCTCGAAAAAGGGCTCGCCGAAATCCTGCGCGTACTGAAACCGGGCGGCATATTTGTCATTCTTGAAACGTCAAACCCGACGAAAACGCCTTACAAACAAGGCTATCGTTTTTATACCAAATACATTTTGCCGCTGATTGGCAGGTTGTTTTCAAAAGACAATGCTGCCTATGGCTATCTGTCTGAATCCGCATCGGTTTTTCCGTATGGCGAAAATTTAAACAATATTTTGAGGAAAATTGGGTTTATAGACGTAGTTTCCCAGCCACAAACATTCGGCGTGGCGACCATTTATTCAGCCTCGAAAAGATAATGAGAAGAATCATTTTATTTATAATACTGGCTTTATGCTTTAAAAGCCAGGCACAATTCGGAAAAGACCCGCTTATCAATTTGGAGAATTTTGACAAGCAGCGCGTGCATTGGGGTTATTTTCTTGGGTTCAATGCCTATGATTTCAAAATCGACCGCAAAACCGTCGGCCCGGATATCCTGGTCAAAAACACCACCGGTTTCAACGTCGGCCTTGTTGGCGACTTGCGCCTTCATGAATATGTCGATCTGCGTTTCGAGCCAGGTTTGTATTACACACAGCGCGACCTGCAGTTTCCGGGTTTTACCAATGAGATTGATGCGTTGCGAGAAGTGCGTTCAACCTATATCCATTTCCCGCTGTTGGTCAAATTATCTTCGAAAAGAATCGGGAATATCCGTCCGTATCTCGAAGGCGGCGTATCGGCAACACTCAATATGTCGAGCAACGCGAAATCAAAAGACGACAATTTACAACAGCGTTTCCGCATGAAACCCTGGACGACGAATTACGAATTGGGATTCGGGCTTGACCTGTATTTTGAATATTTCAAATTCTCCCCTTCCATCCGAGGTGTTTTCGGATTGTCGGACGAGCTCATCCGCGACAATGACCCAAACAGCCCGTGGACCGGGAACATCCAGTCGATGAAGACAAGAGCAGTTTTGATTAATTTCACTTTCCATTAAGATTTTTAGGAGCTTTTTCCGGCTATTCATTTCAATCTTTTAAAGCTTCGTTCCTCTGCTTTAAAAGGATTTCCATTGCTATCCGGGCTAGGGATTTGAGTAATCTTCAAGATTTTTGTTTTTTATTTGGCTTTCGCTGCCGCGGGCTTTCTTTTGTCTGGCAACAAAAGAAACAAAAATGCCGACGCGGCTTTTCCCATTGCCTGAAATTTCCAAATCTTGCTGCTTCGCGAGCCAAACCGTTCGCCTTGCAGACTCAACTCCGGGCTCACTCCTACTTGTTGCAAATGCGCAAAGCGCGGAACAATTTCTCAGGCAGCTTCGGTTTGAAATTTCTAGTCCATTGGAAATAATGCCGCACCAATTGGAAGTGTTTATTTTCATTTTAGCTTGCTGCGCCGCGCTAAAATCCTTTTAACAATATTTATCAATAATTTGACAATCATTCGGCAAGCAGCAGCAGCTGAAGGCATCAAATAAAAGGTTAGAAAAGCAAGGAAGGATGAAGTGGCAGCGCTCCACGAGTCGAGCCTGCAAGGCGAGCGGCTTGGGGCGCGGAACGGAATTCTGACGTGGTTTTTCAACCTTTTTATTTGCGAGCCTTGAATTTTTGCTTCTTTTGTTTCAAGACAAAAGAAGAAAGTAAATCTTGAATTTTCCACAACCCTAGCCCTGATGGAAGCGGCATCCTTTTGTGAAATGCAATGGAGCAAAAGATATAGCGGACAGCAGGAATCAGCTCCCGAAAGCTCAGAAAGAAGAAATACTTATTTCCTCCTAAACTCACTCAAAACAATCGCAACCGCAGCTGCAACATTCAAACTTTCCGTCACTTGCAAATCCCCAAATCTCGGAACCGACAAACGGTTTTTGACGGCTTTTTCAACCGCTGAAGAAATGCCGTTGGCTTCGTTCCCAAAAATGACAATGCCTTCCTCGGGCAGCGTTTCCCTGTAGATGTTTTTGCCATCCATAAAGGTCCCAAAAACCGGAAGTCTGGTTTTCGAGATATAGTCAGCCAAATCCATATAATTCACGGCAACGCGCGCAATTGAACCCATCGATGCCTGGATGACTTTCGGGTTGTATAGGTCGGCGGTTTCATTGGAACAAACCAGCTGCGAAATCCCAAACCAGTCGCAAAGCCGCAGGATTGTCCCGAGGTTTCCAGGGTCTCGGATGTCATCCAAGGCGACAATCAATCCTTTATCCACAATGGTTTTGGCGACAGGAATTTCAAAAAGGGCAAGACAGTTGTTCGGTGTCGTCAGCGCGCTGATTTTTTTCAAATCGCCTTCACTGATGGTGGTTTTTTTATGATCCGGAATTTCATCGAATTGGGGTTCAGTCGTATATAAGTGATTCAGCACAAAGTCGGATTGCAGCAACTCGCCAATGACTTTTGCGCCTTCGGCAATAAACAATCCGTTGGCCTGCCGTAATTTTTTTTGTTGCAGACCCGTTATTAGCTTTATTTGGTTTTTACTAACCATAGAAATAATGTACTTTTGGCTTAAATATTTTTTACCCCTTGAGAAACCTGTCTGCAAAAATATCATTATTTATCTTAACAGGAGTAATTATGGCTGCCTGTAATGCGGTAAAGCGGGTTCCAGACGGAAAACACCTGCTGACAAAAAACGAGGTTTCCGTCAACGGGAAGAATATTTCGGATGAAACCGTTACCGAGCAGCTGTACCAGAAACCCAACAGTTCCATCCTCGGATACAGGCTGCGGCTGAACCTTTTCAACCTTGCAAAAGTCAACCCCGACTCGTCATACAAAGCCAAATTCCTCAAACATCCCGGTAAATACGAGCGCATGGCCAAACTGCTTTCGAAGAAACAAGTCGACCGGCTCGGAAAATCATTTTATTATTTCGGCATCCACAATTTCCTGAAAAAATCGGGTGAAGCGCCGGTCATCATTAATGAGCAAAGCACCAAAAAATCCCAAAACCGACTCAGGGCTTACTATTTCAACAATGGTTATTTTGATGTCGCCACAGATTATAAAATTGATACGATTGCCATCAAAAAAGCCAAAATAAAATACACCGCGACCACCGGAAGCCCGTATGCTGTCGACACAATAAAAACCACGATTAGCACACCAGCGCTCGATTCGCTTTACAATGCCAATAAAGAAAATACGCTCCTCAAAAGTGGCAAACAGTTCCGGACAGCCGATTTTGACGCAGAAAAAAACAGGATTACGACCAATTTCCGCAACCGCGGCGTGTTCCATTTCCAACAGAATTATGTGAAATTCGACATCGACACGATCAAGGCGACGCACAAAGCCAACGTAAACCTTTTGATCAATGATTATTCCTACCGCGAAAACGATTCGACTAAAACCGAACCATTCAAGATTTATAAAATCAGTAAAGTCAATATTTTTTCAGGCGATCCTGACGACAAAACCTTTACCAAAATGACCGATACGGTCGTTTACAACAATTTTACATTGTACAGCAATGGCAAGCTGCGCTACAAACCCAAAGCGATTACCGATGCAGTTTTTGTGGTTAAGGACGGGCTTTTTGCCGATTATAAAACCACATTGACATCGCGTTACCTCAGTAACTTGCGCGTGTTCAATTACCCGAACATCCAATATGCGGTCGACAGTACCGGAAACGGGTTGATCGCCAATATTTATCTGGTGTCAAGGCCAAAATACAGCTTTGGTTACGGGCTGGATTTCACGCATTCCAACATCCAGGATTTCGGTATTTCGGGAACATCGTCTGTTTCGATCAGGAATATTTTCCGTGGTGCAGAAACATTGGAGATTTCTGGGCGCGGCAATATCGGTTCGTCAAAATATTTTGCAAATCCGGGCGACAATTTTTTCAATGTACTCGAATACGGCGCCGACGTGAAATTGTCGCTGCCGCGGATATTTTTTCCTGTCAATACCGAAAAGATCATCCCGAAAAGCATGATTCCGTCAACGGTCATCAGTTTTGGTATCGCCAAGCAGCAGAACATTGGCTTGGACAAGGAAAATTTTACCGGTGCACTGACCTACAATTGGACGCCGAAAAGGTTCAGAAGCGCGAGGTTCGACCTCTTTAATATCCAATATGTGAATAATGTGAACATCGGGAATTATTTTAAGATTTATCAGTCCTCTTACGATGCATTAAATGACCTTGCCCATGAATATGGTGCTGACCCGGGCTATTTCTACGCAGACACCGATGGCAATCCGGACAATGACAACCTGATCATTGATTCCGGAACCAATGGCTTTATCAACGACGTGACTTCACAATCATTGCCTACAAGCGAATCCGATTTGAAAACCGTAAGAAGCATTGAGGAAAGAAGGCAAAGGCTGACTGAAAACAACCTGGTTTTTGCCTCAAGTTATACTTTTTCGAAAACGACCAAGGCCGATTTGCAGGACGATACGTTCCATGTTTTTAAAGTAAAGGTTGAATCGGCAGGAAATACCTTGGCATTATTGGCCAAAGTATCCAAAGAATTGAAAAGTCAGGGACAAAACAATACCATTTTGGGCGTCGCCTATTCCCAGTACATTAAAACCGAATTGGAATTCATCAAGCATTTTGACTTAGGCACTAAAAAAGTCCTGGCCATGCGTGCATTCGGCGGTATTGCTATTCCATATGGAAACTCAAACAGTGTCCCGTTTTCAAGGAGTTACTTTGCAGGCGGTTCCAACGATAACCGCGCGTGGCAGTCTTACGGATTGGGTCCGGGAAGTTCACAAACCATCAACGACTTTAATGAAGCCAACATGAAACTGGCTTTCAGCACCGAATACCGTTTCAACATTTTCGGCGGATTCAACGGCGCTTTATTTATTGACGCCGGAAATATCTGGAACGTGCTCGACAATGTGACCGACGACAAGGCGACTTTTGACGGTTTTAAATCTTTAAGCGATACGGCAATCGGTTCCGGATTCGGGATTCGTTACGACTTTAATTTCTTTGTGGTCAGGTTGGATACGGGTTTCAAAACGTACAATCCCGCCGACGAAAGCCAAAAATGGTTCCGCGACTACAATTTCAGCCACTCCGTTTTAAATATCGGGATAAATTATCCGTTCTAAATTTATAAATTATTAATTTTGTCATCTTAACAAAAATCGAAAACACTATGGCCCACAATATTAAACCCGGAGTTGCAACAGGAGATCAGGTTCAGGAAATTTTTCGTTATGCCAAAGAAAAAGGCTTTGCGCTTCCTGCGGTAAACGTCACTGGTTCAAGCACTATTAATGGCGTTTTGGAAACGGCGGCCAAATTGAATGCGCCTGTCATCATCCAGTTTTCAAACGGAGGTGCGGCTTTCAATGCCGGAAAAGGACTTTCAAATGCTGGTGAAAAAGCAGCCATAGCCGGTGGAATTGCCGGAGCGAAACACATCCATACATTGGCAGAAGCTTATGGTGCGACTGTCATTCTTCATACCGACCATTGTGCCAAAAAACTGCTTCCGTGGATTGACGGCCTGCTTGGCGCTTCTGAAAAGCATTTTGCCGAAACGGGAAAACCGCTTTACAGCTCGCATATGTTGGATTTATCCGAAGAACCGATCGAGGAAAACATCGAAATCTGCAAAGAATATTTGAAACGCATGAGCAAAATGGGCATGACGCTCGAAATTGAACTCGGAATCACCGGAGGTGAGGAAGACGGTGTTGACAATTCAGATGTTGACAGCTCAAAATTATATACACAACCGGAGGAAGTCGCTTATGCATATGAGGAACTTCTAAAAATCAGCCCAAGATTTACGATTGCAGCCGCTTTCGGAAATGTACACGGTGTTTACAAACCGGGCAACGTAAAGCTGACGCCGAAAATCCTTAAAAACTCACAGGATTTCGTGAAACACAGATTCCAGACTGGCGAAAATCCTGTTGATTTTGTGTTCCATGGCGGATCGGGTTCAACCTTGGAAGAAATCCGCGAAGCCATCAGTTATGGCGTAATCAAAATGAATATCGATACCGATTTGCAGTTTGCTTTTACTGAAGGCATCCGCGATTATATGATAAAGAATATCGATTATCTGAAAACACAAATCGGAAGTCCTGACGGCCCGGAATCACCAAACAAAAAGCATTACGACCCGAGAAAATGGGTGCGCGAAGGCGAGCTGACTTTCAACAAAAGACTGGAACAGGCTTTCGCAGATTTAAATAACGTCAACACATTATAAGATATGGCCTGGTTTAAAAGAACAGAAAAAGGAATTACCACCGCAACCGAAGATAAAAAAGACGTTCCTAAAGGACTTTGGTACAAATCGCCGACCGGGAAAATTATTGATGCAGATGAATTGGCAAGAAACCTTTACGTCAGTCCGGAAGACGGTTTTCACGTTAGGATCGGAAGCAAGGAATATTTCGAGATCCTGTTTGACAACAATGAATTCAAGGAATTGGATGCCAAGATGACATCCAAAGATCCGCTGCATTTTGTGGATACTAAAAAATACTCTGACCGCTTAAAAGATGCGATGGACAAAACCAAACTCAAAGATGCCGTGCGAACCGGAGTTGGAAAATCCAAAGGGAAAGAACTCGTGATTTGCTGTATGGATTTTGCTTTCATCGGTGGTTCAATGGGCGCAGTCGTAGGTGAAAAAATTGCACGTGGTATTGATTATTCCATTAAAAACAAAGTGCCGTTTGTGATGATTTCAAAATCAGGCGGCGCAAGGATGATGGAAGCGGCTTATTCGCTGATGCAATTGGCCAAGACTTCCGCAAAATTGGCGCAATTGGCCGATGCCAAAATCCCATACATTTCGTTGTGTACCGATCCTACAACAGGCGGAACAACGGCTTCTTATGCGATGCTGGGCGACGTGAATATTTCTGAGCCGGGCGCATTGATTGGATTTGCCGGGCCGAGGGTTGTAAAAGACACGACCGGGAAAGATTTGCCGGAAGGTTTCCAGACCGCGGAATTTGTTTTGGAACACGGTTTCCTGGATTTCATTACGCCAAGGAAAGAATTGAAAAACAAAATCAACCTGTACCTGGATTTAATCCTGGACCAGCCGATTCGATAAATAAAATTTAAAGTGAAAAAGTCCCGTTCGAAAGTGCGGGATTTTTTTTGTCACATCCCAGTTCGGATCGCTTCTACAGGATCGAGTCTTGAAGCTGAAATGGCTGGCAAAATTCCGGAAATCAACCCGATCATTGCGGCCAAAGAAGTTCCTAAAACAATATTTCCAAAGCCGAGCACAAACTCAAAATCGAGCATGCTCGTCAGGAGTACGGTAATTCCCCAAACAAGCAATAAACCAATGATTCCGCCAATAACGGAGAGGATAACAGCCTCAAACAAGAACTGGAACAATATGAATTTGTTTTTGGCGCCAAGCGATTTCTGGATTCCGATAAGGTTCGTCCGCTCTTTTACCGAAACAAACATGATGTTGGCAATCCCAAAACCGCCAACGAGCAGTGAAAATCCGCTGATGATCCAGCCTACCGTGTTCATTTGCGCGACGATTCCGTCAATCAAATCCGTGAATCCGGAAAGGACATTGACGAAAAAATTATCGATTTGGTCAGCTTTAATACCGCGTTCATTCCTTAATTTCTGGATGACTTCGCCTTTGACTTCAGCTGCTTCGATACCTTTTGTGGGTTTGATAATAATGACGGGAAGCATCATGTCGTTTTTTTCGCCGTAAAGTCTGCGTAGGAAATTAGATGGGAAAAATGCGGAAGTATCGTTGCTGTCGCCAAACATTCCGGCGCCTTGTTTTTTGATGACACCGATGATGGTGAACTTTTGCCCATAAACCCTGACAGTCTTCCCAATCGGATCTAAATCCTTAAACAATTTCTTGGCAACTTCATAACCAATGACCATGACCGCTGCCCCTGAATTGGATTCAGATTCGTTATAAAACCTGCCTTCTTCAAATTCGAGCGTTTGGATGTCGGTGAACTCATACGTCACCGGAACCATATTGATATCGCTCGCGGTTTCATATTCAGATTTGATGTTTTCGCGTTTCGTAAAATATTGGTAACACAAGAAATCCGCACTTTGGACCGATTTTTTTAACGATTGGTATTCTTCATAAGTTACATCTGGAAACTGCTCGGTTTTCCATTGCGGCAAATCGGAAGGCCCAAACGAAACGCGCGTCAAATACATCGTGTTTTTATCGAGGCTGCTTAAGTCTTTCTTGATTTTCCTGTCGAGCGAATCGACTGCGGCAAGTACGGCAATAATAGAAAATATCCCAATGGTCACGCCCAAAAGCGACAGCAATGTCCGCAGTTTGTTATTGCGCAACGCGTTT
>DATHKH010000075.1:0-23697 GCA_035286325.1 Flavobacterium sp. | reverse complement strand
TATAAGATTGAGACAACAAGCAGTAATACAATGCCACTGTCGACCGGCAAGCCAGGCGGCGGAGGCGGAGGCGGCCCAGGGGCCAATGGCGGCGGCGGATTATTAACCGGCGCTGCTATGCAGTCTGCCAGTGGAAATATGAGAGCCAGCAGTATTAAAATTCTTGTTGGGACAATTTTCATAGGGTGTAAAAGTAAATAAAAAATCTTTTTATCAAAATTATTTGCCAAATAAATTAAATTTTTAGGAGAATGCAAAAAAACCCCTTTTAAATGCTGCATTTCATCGATGAAACCCAAACAACTTATTATTTATCAATAATATACAAATTCGGTGCAAAAATGCGAATTCGATTCTTATTAGAGGTTATATTAACGTAAAATCGTCAAATGTAGTTTGTGAAAGGGTTCCATTTTAGATTATTTGTGTAGTTCGTCGATGGTGTTTCTTGCCTGAGACGGACTTCCCTGAGTGTCCATGAAATACCCCTGGGACATCAATGGTTTCGATGAAATAATTCCTCTCTTTTGATGGCTTATATTATGTAGAGAGTTGTGGGCATTTATGCATCTTTAATAAAATTGCAAACTCCGCGCGCGGCAAAATCAAATTCCTATTTCTTTTTGCCAAGCCCGATTTTAACCTTTCCATCTGCGCCATCCTGTGCAATCAGATTCAGTACAATGCCGCGTGTCCTGCGTTTTGCAAGTTCGTCGGCATCGATGATGTTTTTATCTTTTTGGGGATTCCGGAGCGGAACGGCGATGTAGATTTTGGTGCCTTTCCCAAAAGAATAAATCCCTTCCATATCCATATTGAGTACGCTGGAATTGATCTGCATCGGAACGATTGTCACCTTTTCGCCTGCAATCTGGAATTTGCCATTCAGATCATCAAAGGAAATATTATTGAGGTCACGAAATGCGAACGCCAGTTTGCCAATGCTTTTCAATGGCGTGAAATTTACCAATTCCCCTTTTTTAATCCCAAACCCGATATTCCCGTTCATTGATTTTGGAACCATTAGCCCGCCATCGGTAATTTGTCCAGAAATAGCCGCATTTGTTGACAGATAGCCTTTGAGATTGCCTGATTTTAAAGATTGAAGACCAAAATTGTCAAAAGCATAGAAAAATTTCGAAATATCAACATTGGCCACATCAGCATTTAATTTATACGCATTGGTATTTCCCGATTGTATAATAGTCCCATTGAGCTTTATCGTACCGTCCGCATGTTTCAATCCCGCGCTTTTGATTGTTATTCCGCTTTCTGAAAGCAAGATGTTGGCCTTGCCATTTGTCGCAAAAAAATGGTCATAGTAGAGTTTGCCGACGACCATTTTCATATTGATATTGCTCTTTTCAAACAAAGTGTTGAGCTCTTCGGTAAAGTTTCCGTGTTTCGTTTTTACGATTTTGCTTTTTTTGCGGCTCCCGACAAAACCCATAAATTCCCGAAGATGCAATTGTGGGCTGTATATGTTCCAATCAAGGATTATTTTTTCGGGCGCCGTATAATAAAGATTTAGGAAGTTAAGGATTTTGCCGTCCATTTCAACGGTGCTTTTACCGGTTTTCAGGTGAATCCTACTGATGAAAAGGTTTTCATTCTTGAAGTCCAGATTCACCGATACATCCTGGAAAGCGAGATTTCGCGGCGTATATTTTAAATCGGCATTCTTGATTTCGACCAATCCGTCTACAATTGGTTTTGCGAGTTTGTAATCGACGATATCGGCTTTGTAGTTGAGCCTGACTTTGGCCTTGCCTTTCGAAAAGCCCAACAAATTCTTGTCGATGATATTTTCCAGCCTGGCAAGTTCAAAATCCGATTCAAAATCCCCTATTGCCATCGGATGCTCAAAATCAAGAATGGAAACCTTTTTCATAACAACCGGAATTTCATTGTATTTCCCTGTAAAATGCGACAATATGACTGCGGAATTTTTATCATTCAACCCGTTTCCTTTGATATGATTGTTGGTGAATTCCCCATCAAAATTACAGTCCGTGACAATACCGCCGGGCGTGGTCAATTGGTTGTCGCGGATTTGCGCCTTCACATATATCAACGGATCGCCTGCGGCATTGAAATCGCCAATAAGATTGCACGACACGGAAATCGGTTTTTCCAAATCGAACATACCAAGCCGGGAACTGATATTTGGCGACAACAATTTGGAAGCGTTTTTCCAAAGGATGGCTTTGTTGCTGACATTGATTTCGAATTTGGTGCCGTTTTCTGCAATGTTGAATTTGGCGACGACGACAAAATCCTCGCCGCCAATCTCAAGACCGTTCGGTTTGACTGTCAGCAATCCCGTGTCTTCATTATAATTAGCTTCAAACTTCCCTTCGACTATTTTGCCACGCATAAAACTTCCTTTTTTAGTACTGAAAGCCATGCTGTTGACGAGGGTTTTCAATTTTAATTCGGATTCCCAGCCGCCAGAATTGTAGTCTATATTCCCTTTAAGCTTGTCGATTGCAAATTGATAGCGCTTGTTCTTGTTTTGGTTATCGATGGAAAATTTAACATTTTCAAGTGAGAATTTCCTCAGTTCCGGATAACTGCCGGCTGTAACATCATTGCTTTTTTTGGTTTTTTTACGAAAAACGGACGTATTGCTATAGCCATTTTCATCCGTAAATAAGTTGACAATGCCATTGCTGATGGCGATTTTCCGGATTTCAATCGTGCCACGCAACAATGCCAAAGCGTTGACTGAAATATCAAAATCGCCTGCGCGAAGCAATTCTTTTTTGTGGATAAGGAACAGGCTGTCAACGATTACGACATTTTGTAAATGCAGCGACAGGTTTGGGAAATCCTGCAGGAAAGTGGTTTCCATATTGCCAACGGAGAGTCTGCCGTTTAAGTTTTCGTTCAGCTTTTCGGTAACGGACTTCAAAACCTGCTGTTTGTGATTGTTGACATACCAAGCCAAGACCAAATAAGACATAATGACAGTGACTGCGAAAATTCCGAGGCCGCGAATTGTCAATTTTAGCCAAATTGGGAAAGTCGCGTGTTTTTGCAATACTTTTTGGTGGACTTTTTTAAGCATAAGGTAAACGCGTGTAGTTTCCTCTAATTTACGGCATTGCAAATGGGAAAGGATGTAAAGTTTGTTAAAGTTGCAGATTCTAAGAAAGAACGTCGCTTCTTTTCTTCACCTTGATGCTTATCTATGCACAATCGGGAGAATATCCCGGGTGCTTTATGCGTTGTTTGGACCAGTCGATTTGGAGCTTGTTTACAACAGGATTAGTGTAATACCATCATGCCCATTGATTGTGCCGACCAAATGTTTGCCCAGGATATGTTGTATGGCTTTAACCAACCTGTGTCGCCAACGGCCTACGGGATGTCCGAAGATAATTTTGACGAAAAGCATTTTTCTTTGAATGGCCTCGGAAATCGCTTCCCGATGGGGGATTTCATAAGGGAGCTGTGCATTTGTCATGTTACCTTTTAAGAGTTTATACAAAAAAGCAACAAGCTCTTGGTGAAACGGAATGTTGCATTCGCATTTCACCTCGATAGAGGTAATTTTATTCATGATGGTAAATTTGGGACTGTAAAGATAGGAGCATCAATGCTTATGAATCTTACAGCATTGCCGGTAATTATTATGAAACTATCATTATTGGGCCGATGCGATTTGTATCTTCAATCCATTGAATTGCCGTTCATTTTACAGATATATTTCCTATTTCATTCGACAAAATAAAAAAGCCTCACAAACATCACGTTTATAAGGCTTTAATTTCTAAAAATGTGGTCCCACTTGGGCTCGAACCAAGGACCACCTGATTATGAGTCAGGTGCTCTAACCAACTGAGCTATAGGACCGGTTAAGAGGATGCAATATTACCATTATTTTTTAATGGTTGCAAATGTTTAAAGGGATTTTTCGACTAAAGTCTATCTCATTTCCTGGCACAACTCAATCAGAACGCCATTCGTGCTTTTTGGGTGTAAAAATGCGACCAGCTTATTGTCTGCGCCTTTTTTTGGGGTTTCATTCAATATGATGAAGCCTTCCGATTTCAGCCTTGCGATTTCAGAAACGATATCTTCAACGTCAAAAGCGATGTGGTGAATGCCTTCGCCTTTCTTCTCGAGGAATTTGGCAATCGGGCTTTCGGGGTTTGTCGCTTCCAACAGTTCGATCTTGTTCGGGCCGTTCATAAAAAACGACGTGTTGACGCCTTCGGATGCGACGGATTCGGTTTTGTAGGCCGGTGCGCCGAAGAGTTTTTCAAAAACCAGATTCGATTCGTTTAGGTTTTTGACGGCAATGCCAATGTGTTCGATTTTGTTCATCTATTGGTTTTGTTCATTTGGTTATTCGATGTTGCGGTTACCGGAAAGCCTAGCCCTGATGGAAGCGGAAATCCTTTTTATTGCTGGAAAAAACACCTCGACTGCACTCGGTGTGACATAGCAATAAAAAGATTGCAGCGGACAGCGGGAAACAGCTCCCAAATCAATACAAAGGTAGAAAACTTTGCAACTTTGCAACTCTGCAACTTAGTAACTTTAAAAATCCGTATTTTTGCACCATGGAAACGAACAGACAGAAAAAAATAGGCGGTGTCATCCAAAAGGATTTGGTCGACATCCTGCAAGGTGAAGTGCGGAAAAACGGGATTTCTAATTTGGTTATTTCGGTTTCCAAAGTCTATGTGACTTCCGATTTGTCGGTCGCGACCGTACATTTAAGCATCTTTCCACAAGATAAAGCCGTAGAAACGCTGGCCGCGATCAAATCGAACATGCCATTGATCAAGCACGACTTGTCACAACGCGTCCGGTTGCAGTTGCGCAAAGTGCCCAACCTGACTTTCCGCATCGACGACTCATTGGACTATATCGAAAAAATCGACAATGCGCTTGCGGGGAAAGAAAACCCGATCGTCAACCGCGAACTGCTCGAGAGAAGAAAAAAGATATAAGTGAATTTTTCGTTTTACATAGCGCGGCGTTACCTTATCAGCAGCAGTAAAAACAATGCAATCAATATCATTACGGCCATTGCGTCGCTCGGCATAATCGTTGGGGCGATGGCTTTATTCGTCGTTTTATCGGTATTCAGCGGGCTGCGCGATTTCAGTATGTCGTTCAGCAACGACTTCGATCCCGATTTAAAAGTCACATCAACACTCGGGAAATCCTTTTTTATTTCCCCATTACAGGATAACGGACTTCATAAAATCACCGGCATTTCGGCTTCTTCAAAAGTCATTGAAGAGCGCGTACTTTTGATTTTTAACGGCAAACAAAAATTCGCTTATATTAAAGGTGTCGACAGCACTTTCGGCCAAGTCAACAATGTAAAGAAAACGCTTTTCAATGGGCAATGGCTCGCGCCAAATACCTACCAAACGGTTGTTGGTTACGGGATTGCGGATAACCTGTCGATGGGTTTGTTCGATTTCAACAACATCCTGGAGGCCTATGTCCCAAAACCCGGAAAAGGCGCGATTGACAATCCTTCCGAAGCGTTCAATACGGTAGATTTGGTGCCAATCGGAATTTATGCGATCAGCGAAGAGCTCGATTCGAAATATGCTTTTGCAGATTTGGGCCTTGTACAAGAAGTGCTCCAATATAAATCCAATCAGGTTTCGGCTATCGAGATCAAGGTCAAATCCGGCGCAGATGAGAACCAAATCATTGGCAAACTAAATGCACTTTTCGACAATAAAATCACAATAAAAACGCGTGCGCAGCAAAACAGCTCACTTTACAAAATGCTCAATACCGAAAACATTGCGGTCTACCTGATTTTCACTTTGGTGATTATCATTGCGCTTTTCAACCTGATCGGCGCGTTGATCATGATGATTCTGGATAAAAAAACCAACCTGAAAACGCTCGTCAATCTCGGTGCGGAAGTCTCCGATTTGCGTAAGATATTCCTATTACAGGGCAGTTTGCTGACGGTTATCGGCGGGCTGATCGGATTGCTTCTGGGCATTGCTGTCGTATTGATCCAGCAGCGGTTTAAACTCATTATGATTACGCCATCACTCGCCTATCCGGTGATTTTTAACCTGAAAAACGTGTTGATTGTGTTGGGAACAATTGTGTTGTTGGGTGTTATTTCTTCCTGGATTGCATCTTCCAGAGTCAGTAAGAAATTGTTGGAGTAGAATTACTTAGTCAGTTCGCTTCGCTCGGGTTTGAACGTTGCCCTGCGGGCCGGGCTATCGGCTGCACGCGGTGCTTGCCTCTATCCCTAACGCGGCTCTGTTTTGTAATTCAAGATTTCTACACAAATTGATAGTCCCCGAATACTTCCCGGATTTCACCAAAAACTTTATACAATTCTTCAGCAGTATCGCTTGTCACGAGTTTCTGCCTGTATTCTTTGAATGAGTGAATACCTTTGAAGTAATTGGTATAATGGCGGCGCGTTTCGACGATTCCGGTCCATTCGCCTTTCCATTCCATGGCCCATGTCAGGTGGTTTTGGGCGGCCTCAATACGGTCGTGCATCGTTGGCGAAGGCAAGTGCTCGCCGGTTTTGAAGAAATGCTTCATCTCATTGAAAATCCATGGATAGCCGATTGCGGCACGGCCAATCATGATGCCGTCGATGCCGTATTTGTTTTTATATTCGAGGGCTTTCTCGGGCGAATCGACATCACCGTTGCCAAAAATAGGCATCGTGATTCTAGGATTGTTCTTGACACGCGCAATATGCGACCAATCGGCCGAACCTTTATACAATTGAGCCCTTGTCCTGCCGTGAATCGACAACGCCTGGACGCCAATATCCTGTAATCTTTCCGCGACCTCATCGATATTGATCGAATTCTCATCCCAGCCCAATCGCGTTTTCACGGTCACCGGCAAGTGCGTGCTTTTGATCACGGCTTTCGTCAAACGCACCATCAAATCAACGTCTTTCAAGACTGCAGCGCCGGCACCTTTGCAGACGACTTTCTTCACCGGGCAACCAAAATTGATGTCGATTAAATCGGGATTGACAGCTTCAACGATTCGTGCCGACATCGCCATCGCTTCCTCATCGCCACCAAAAATCTGGATGCCTACCGGGCGTTCATAGTCGAAGATGTCGAGTTTCATGCGGCTTTTTATCGCATCGCGAATCAATCCTTCAGACGAAATGAATTCACTGAACATCAAATCGGCGCCATGCGTTTTGCATAAACGGCGGAATGGCGGATCGCTGACGTCTTCCATTGGCGCAAGCAATAGCGGAAATTCGGGTAATTCGATGTTGCCAATCTTGATCATGCGGCAAAATTACGTTTTTTCAGCCAATGGTGAAAATCGGGAATTTAATTCGCTGTTTTTTAGATTGTTATACCGTTTACTATTATATTTTAGTGTCTTAACCCTTGATTTCAAGGCCATTACCACGTACCTTTTAACCAGATATAATTATGAAACACAAAATTTTACAATTTGCATTGATGGGCTTTGCGTCAGTAATGTTGTTTGCCTGCGAGAAAAAAGTCGAAGTCACTACAGCCGCCGAACCCGTAGACAAAGTGAAAACAGAAATCCAAGCGATGGAAGACACTTATGCGATTCGACCGCCACGAAAAAAATGACAGGAAACTTTTTGGCCGCTTTTGAGAAAAAGACGGAAAATACCTTTGTGTAAGGGAAATGGTCATGTCTGATATGCCAAAAGACGAAAAGTAATTTCATCCAATATCATAAAAAAGCACTTCATATTGGGTGCTTTTTTGTTTTATCTCAAAAATTTGGCGGCGTTTTTTCTTTTTATTAAAATAAATGCTACATTTACTTGGCTATCAGACCCTGCCGTTTTTTATCGTGAGAACTTTAAAACTATATATTATGAGAAAAATTTTACTTGGAGTTTTTGTATTTGTTGCCGGTTTCCTGATGATGTCTTGTAATAAGAATAAGCAGCCTGTTGTTGACACAGCACAGATTAAAGCCGATATCCAGGCCATTGAGGATGATTTTGCAAAAGAAGTGAACGATGGAAAAGCCGAAAATGTCACCTATTATGCCGACGATGCCGTGAGTTTCCCAAATGAAGACATGCCGCTTAAGGGGAAAAAAGCCATTCTTGACGCATTGAAAAAAGACATCTCAAAAATACCCGAAGGCCATAGGATAGCTTTTACCACCAATGAAGTGTTGGTGTCATCAGATGGCAACCAGGTTGTTGAAACGGCGAGTTACATACTGACCGATACCCGGGATATTAAAGTCAGGAGCGGGAATTTTATTTCTGTTTTTGAAAAACGAGGCGACAAATATGTCTGTGTCCGCGATATTGCAACGCCAGACGCACCGAAAGCCGAAAATTAATCAATAGAAAATTCATCAAAAAGCACTTCAAACGAGGTGCTTTTTTTATTTCAAAGGGAAACCGTTTTAGATTATATTTGCAGACTGGTTGTGACCGCATTCGCGTTAGGGATTGCAACGCAAATCCTTTCTTGCAAAGAAAGATTGCAGCGAAAGCCCGACCCGCAGGGAAACGCCCAAATAAAAACTGACAGAACGAAAATGAAGAATATCAGGAATTTTTGCATCATTGCACACATCGACCACGGGAAATCTACGCTGGCCGACCGCTTGCTTGGGGCGACAGAAACCGTTACCGCGCGTGAGGAAAAGGCGCAATTGCTTGACAATATGGATTTGGAGCGCGAGCGCGGGATTACGATCAAGAGCCACGCGATCCAGATGGAATATACTTATAAAGGCGAAAAATACATCCTGAACCTGATTGATACGCCCGGACACGTCGATTTTTCTTATGAGGTTTCGCGGTCGATTGCCGCTTGTGAAGGTGCGCTTTTGATTGTAGACGCGGCACAGAGCATCCAGGCACAGACGATTTCCAATTTATATCTGGCGTTGGAAAACGACCTCGAGATTATCCCGATTTTGAACAAAGTCGATTTGCCGAGCGCGAATCCAGAGGAAGTCAGCGACGACATCGTGGATTTGCTGGGTTGCAAACTCGAAGAAATCATCCATGCTTCGGGAAAAACCGGGCTTGGTGTTGAAAATATATTGGCCGCGATCATTGAAAGGATTCCGGCGCCGAAAGGCAACAAAGACGAGCCTTTGCAGGCTTTGATTTTTGATTCGGTTTACAATCCGTTTCGCGGTATTGAAGTTATTTTCCGTGTGAAAAACGGCGAAATCAGAAAAGGCCAGAAAATCAAGTTCATGGCGACGGGCAATGAATATTTTGCGGATGAAGTTGGGACTTTGAAATTAAACCAGGTTCCAAAATCCGTGATTTCGACAGGCGATGTCGGCTACCTCATTTCAGGGATTAAAGAGGCGAAAGAAGTCAAAGTCGGCGATACGCTGACCGATGCGAAAACACCGACAACGAATATGATTACCGGTTTTGAAGATGTGAAACCAATGGTTTTTGCAGGAATTTATCCTGTTGATACCGAAGATTATGAAGAGCTGAGAAACTCGATGGAAAAACTGCAGCTGAACGATGCTTCGCTGGTGTTTTTGCCTGAAAGTTCGGCGGCGTTAGGGTTTGGTTTCCGTTGCGGATTTTTAGGAATGCTGCATATGGAAATCATCCAGGAACGATTGGAACGTGAGTTCAATATGACAGTGATTACGACAGTTCCGAACGTTTCTTATCTGGCTTATACCAAAAAAGACCCGGAAGTTGGACAGATTGTAAATAATCCGACTGATTTGCCAGAACCTTCAAGGTTGGAACGTGTTGAAGAACCTTATATCAAAGCGACCATCATTACGAAGGCGGATTTTGTCGGTAACGTCATGTCATTGTGTATTGAAAAACGCGGTCTGATTACGAACCAGACCTATTTGACAACGGAAAGGGTCGAATTGACATTCGATATGCCATTGGCGGAAATCGTATTTGATTTTTACGACCGTTTGAAAACCGTTTCGAAAGGCTACGCGTCGTTTGATTATTCCCCGATTGGCATGCGCACATCGAATTTGGTTAAGGTTGATATTTTATTGAACGGAACGATTGTCGATGCTTTGTCTTCATTGATCCATGTCGATAATGCTTACCACATTGGCAAAAAAATGTGTGAAAAACTGAAAGAATTGATTCCACGCCAGCAGTTTGATATCCCGATCCAGGCGGCGATTGGCGTGAAAGTGATTTCGCGTGAAACAATCAAAGCTTTGCGAAAAGACGTTACGGCCAAATGTTATGGCGGTGATATTTCGCGTAAGCGCAAACTGTTGGAAAAACAGAAAAAAGGAAAGAAACGCATGCGCCAGGTTGGCAATGTCGAAATCCCGCAGGAAGCGTTTATGGCGGTGTTGAAATTGAACGATTAAAGCAAGAGTCAAAATATAAAAAAAGCCCTGAGAACTTTGTTTTCCGGGCTTTTGCTTTACTTAATAATTGATTTTCTCGAGCCTGAATTCGACTGGCCGCAGACGAATATGTTTTCCAATAAAAACACCATTGCATAAAATGCCTTCATTTACCTGGGTTTGAAATGCCGATATCCAAAAATACATTTTTTGAAAATATATGCAAGAAAAAATAAGCCCCGATATGAAAATGGTAAAATCTTTTCTGTCTTCGTATCTTTGTCGCTTAAATTAAAAAAATGCTCGAAGATAAAACCCCGCAAAAAACTTCCCTTTCCCAGCTCGGCGAATTCGGGTTGATTGACCACCTGACCAAAAACTTTGAAGTCACACAGCCTTCCACGCTGAAAGGCATTGGCGATGACGCGGCAGTATTGGATTTTAAGGATAAGAAAGTAGTCATTTCCACCGATTTGCTGATTGAAGGCGTTCATTTTGATTTGGCTTATATGCCATTGAAACATTTGGGCTACAAATCGGTTGTGGTCAATGTTTCCGACATTTGTGCGATGAATGCGCGTGCGACGCAGATTACGGTGTCTGTGGCCGTTTCCAACCGTTTTCCGCTGGAAGCGCTTGAGGAATTATTTGAAGGCATTACGCTGGCCGCAAATGAGTATAAGGTTGATGTGATTGGCGGCGATACGACTTCGTCACAAAAAGGACTGATCATCAGCATTACGGCGATTGGCGAAGCCGATGAAAACGAATTGGTTTACCGAAACGGCGCGAAGGAAAATGATTTGTTGGTTGTCACCGGCGACATCGGTGCGGCTTATATGGGATTGCAGGTTTTGGAACGCGAAAAACAAGTGTTCCAGGTCAACCCAAATTCGCAGCCGGATTTAGAAGCCTATACTTACTTGATTGAAAGGCAATTGCGCCCTGAAGCGCGAAAAGACATGCGAACTTTGTTCCATGCATTGGAAATCAAACCAACGGCAATGATTGACATTTCCGATGGATTGTCATCGGAAATCATCCATTTGTGCAAGCAATCCGGTGTTGGATGCAATTTATATGAGGACAAATTGCCTTTGGATCCGCAACTCATCAATGTCTGTGAGGAGTTCAATATCGATTCTACAACTGTCGCGATCAACGGCGGCGAAGATTATGAGTTGCTTTTTACGATTGCCATGGAAGATTTTGACAAAATCAAGGGAAACCCGAATGTGACTGTCATTGGCCACATGACTCAGGAAAGCGAAGGAATTCATTTGATTACGCGAGCCGATACAAAAATTCCGTTGAAAGCCCGAGGCTGGAACGCGCTGGATGAAGGAAATGGAAATTCATAAAATAAAAAAAAGCGATACTTAGGTTTATCGCTTTTTTTATATCAAATTCTTAAAGTGGTCTGCCGAAATCTTTGGGGGAAGACTTGAGGCTTTATAACCAACTCACTTTAACTTGTCCTGAAATGCCCTTTCAGTATCACAATGCTAAATTAGTTTGGACGCCCACAATAATCGTTGCGGTTTCCCGCATATCTCATTACGGTTTCCCGCATATTCGCCTGCTGATTCCCGTATATCGGGTTTATAGCAAGCCTTTGTTTTTTGCTTCCGCAATCAGTTCAATGTCGCTGGCGCCTTTAATTTCAAGCATTTCCTTGAGGTTTAGCTTTCTTTTTTCTACAGCGCTTAGCGACAGCGGAACGAAACTTGGGATATCTTTTGTTTTCGTGCCTTTTGACAAATGATATAAAATTTGTTTGTCGAAAGGATCAATTTCGAGGTTGTCGTATTGCGATTGGCTGACAAATTTCACGACCGTCTGGCTGTAGTAATTCTCATTTTTGAGAATTTTGTCGAACGCGACCAACAACTCGTCAAAAGTCAGGTCATTTTTGATGATCAGTCCATTCGGATTGATGGTTTTGATGATGGTATTGATTTTCAGCAATTCCGTGTGCATGGTCAGCAGCACGACTTTGCACTCGGGCATTACTTCCTTGATGAGTTTGGCGAGATCTTCGCCAGAGTGGATATTTTTTTCTTCATAAGCTGGCATGCTGATGTCGAAAAAGGCGATGTCAAAAGGTTGGATATCGGGATTTACAATGATGTCGTATGCCGATTTGCAGTTGTTGGCTTGTGTAATGGTAAACTCAAAATCTGAGGAATTGTAGCTATTGATTGCATTTTTGTAGCCTTCAATAATGAACGGATGGTCGTCCACAATGATGATATTGATTTTTTTTGGCATTTGGTTGTAGGTTACAGTTTGATGCCAAATTTACAATAATTGTTGTTTGTTTTACTTTTCGGTAAAAGAAATCTGTTTATCGTTTCGTATGCTCCGGAAAATGGCGCTTAATGGACGCTTTTGGAAAATATCCAGGCTCAGTGCATTCTTTTTCACATAGACTTTTTTGTTGTTTGTATCAATAAGCCAATTAAATCCCTTGATGAAACCCATTCCAACTGATTGTTGCTTAACAGCATTGGAAATTGTAATGGCCGAACTGTAATAAATCCCATTGAATGAAATGCTCTTATTATTGTATACAAAAGCGATGCTTGATTGGCTTTCAATATTCTGGTGCGCCTCTTTTAGAAATGGGATTGATGCTTTGTATGGCATGCGGAATGAGCCGGCAAATCCGGGATCAAACAAAAATTCATATTCCTTTCTTTTTATCAGGATGGAAAAGGAAAACGATTGGCCCCTGAATTTGGATTCGATTTCCTTGTAATCGCTTGAATTGAGGAATTCCTGCAGCTTTTTTTCACTTAAGCTGCATAGCTGCTGGTTGTCGAAATCCAGATGGCAGCCCGTTTTTTTACGGAAACATACGGCCGATGTCTTGTTAAAATCCAAAAGGGATTTTTTCTTGGCCCCAATTTGCGGGTTGATAAAAATCCGGTTGTTGTCCAATTCAATGTTTTCGCAGGCTTGAGAAGAAAAAGCTGCTTCATTTTTAATGGCATTACAACTATACAGCAATAATAACGAGAATAAGGCAATGGTGTTTTTCATTTGAATAGGTGAATTATCCGGCCGATCATTTCAGCAGGATGGTAAACTTATTCGTTTTCCGAAAAGATGTTTTACGGTTCTTTTCCAGTAAATGTTAAATGTTTACCTGCTTTCCGTTGCGTTATTGGATTGTGATGAAAGCGGGAAAGAGATGTTGATTAATGTTCCTTTTGCGGAACGGATGTCTATTTTACCCGATAAGATTTTTACACGGTCGTACATGTTTTTTATGCCGATGCCATTTTTTATTTTTCTGGCGTTAAAACCAATGCCATCATCATGGATGACGACGTGCAAAAGATCATCTTCTTTGGTCATGGTGACATAGATGTTTTTTGCCTGTGCATATTTATTGGCATTCTGGAGTGATTCCTGCAGGATTCTATAAAGATTGATTTTTATAATACTGCTTGTGGTTTCCCAGTTTATCGATTTATCGGTTTCGATAAATATATTCGCAGTCGAAATTGATTTTTGCTGGTTAAAAAGCGTTTCCAGGATACTGTTGAAACTGTTGTTCCCTGAGAAGATATCATTGTTAAGATCGTGTGCCACCTGTCTTATTTCCTTTTCAATGCTTTGGATGTCGTTAATGAAGCCGAGGCATTTTTCGATGGTTTCGTCATCCTTTTTTTTGTTAAGAATAAACAGATTCAGCCTGGTACTGGCAAGCCTGTTCATCACACCGTCGTGGAGTTCCTGTGCGATTCTTTTCTTTTCTATTTGTCTTCCTTCATCGAGTTTTATTTGGCGGTCATGGATTAATTGGTAAATTGCCTCATTGGATTTCTGCTGTTCCTGAACAAACATCAGTTCCTTTTGTTTTGTCTTTTGAAGTTTGATGATAAAACCCGATAACCCCAAAAGAATTAACCCAATTGCACTCCACATGAAAATCCATTTTTGTTTGACGGCATCATCTTTTTCGAGTGTTATTTCTTCCGTTTCATAGGCAATCCGGGCAAATTTATTTCTAATTTTTCGTTCAGCAAGTTGCAGGCTATCGCTGATTTTGATGTATTGTTGGGAATATTGAGCTGCGTTTTTGGGGTCAACTTGGATGAGTTGTTTAAGTGATTCTAAAAGCTCTCCTGGTAATTTATTTTTTTTCGATAAATCTCTAGCGTTTTCAGCAAATTCTATGGCTTTTGAAATTTCTTTTTGGAATAAATAATACTCTGAAAGGTGAATTTTAGTTACTATTATTCCTTTAATAATCTTTAAATCAGTTCTAATTTTTAAAGCTTCGTAAAATAAATCCGGTAAATGTTCTAAACTTCCTTCTCGAAATGTTGAATATGCTATATTATCTTTTAAAATTGCATAAAGATAGGGTGAGTCTGAAAATAGATTTTTCGATTTGAAAGCCTGATTATAAAAATAAAGTGACTTTTCATAATCTTGATTAAACTGATATACATTCCCTATATTGTTTAATGTATTAGCGACATACTGGCTTTCTAATGGGATTTTTTTATTACGATATACAACTTTCAATGCTTTGTAATGATACTCTAGAGACTTATCATATTCATTAATTTCACAATATGTTATGCCTAGAAGATTAAATATTAAATATTTATTTACATCATCATCTTTTTTGACATATTTCAAAGCCTCAAAAATTGATTTTTCACAATTTATATAGTCGCATGTATCAAATTGTAGGTGAGCTATAGCCATATAAAGGTCCAGAAGTATAGAGGTGTCTTTTTGTTTTAAAAGTATTTCTTTTGCTTTAAAAAAATGAATGTAAGAACTATCGAAAATCGATTTGTCACTATAATAGCGCCCTAAGTAAGTATGGGTTTTTGCTAAGCTTAATGAATCTTTGTTTTTTGTCGCTTTGTCCTGAATAATTTTAGCAACCTTATATAATTGTTCTAATTCATTTATTTTATAAAAATTTCTAGCTGCTTTTAATAATTTATTGTCATTTAAAATTGAACTCTTTTCTTCAATTAAAATAGCCAGAGCTCTTTTATTATAATTAGAACGTTCTTTATAGGGAAGTTTGTTGTTTTCAGCTAAACTCAAATATTTATCTGTCTCATTCTGAGATTGAATATCAGTTGTTTTATTTTTTGAGCAGCCAAAAAATAAAACAAGGCTAATGACTATAAGATATTGCTTCCCCAAAGTTTGGTGAGATTTATTAGATAAATGTTAGTGCACAATTGACTAGATTCTAAGTCGGACGAATTTATGATTTGTTTATAATGAAACTTTACATATTTCCCATATCAATTGTTAAGTTTTATTACACCAAGCCTGTTCTTTTAGCTTCGCGAATAATTTCATCGTCATTTCCTTTGCTAATGTTAAAATAGTCTTTTATTTGACTTTTTCTTTTGTCAATCGCACTGATTGAAAGCGGAATATAATCCGGTAAGTTTTTTGTTTTAATGCCTTGTGAAAGCAATAAGACTATTTGCCTATTATAGTTGTCGAGATAAAAATCCTTCGACAGCAATTCTTTTATGGATCGTTTTACAGTGTCGCTATAATAAATTTCGCCTTTAATAATTTGTTCAAAAGCAGCAAGGAGGTCTTGGGCGGTGAAATCGCTTTTTACTAAAAGCCCGGAAGGATTTATGTTTTGAATAACGTCATATAATATAATTGCCTCAGCGTGTGAAGTCAATATCACAATTTTACTCTCAGGTAAGTGTTTTTGTATTAACCGGGCCAAATCTTTTCCCGAATTGATATTCTCACTTTCATAAGCTGGCAATTTCAAATCCAGAAAAATGACATCAAATGGGATTGGATTATTTAAAGTGGTAATGATCTTGAAAGCTTCTTCACAATTGTGTGCCTTACTTATATCTAAATCATAACCTATATTATTAAATGACAAAATGCTTTTGTAGCCTTCAACCATTAAATAATGATCGTCGATTATCAGTATTTTGAGTTTTGTCATTGTACTTGTATTGTTTGTTTGTTTCCGATTGGAAAGGTTACGCTGATTGTTGTTCCTTTACCTTTTTTGGAACGAATGTCGAAGACACCTTCCAGATCGTTGGCTCTCGACAGCATATTTTGAAGACCTATACCTTTCTTTTTACCGTTAACTGCAAACCCCACACCATCATCTATAATATTAACAACAAGGCTATCTGTCGTTTTTTTTAATTCTAGTTTTATTGTTTTGGCTTGTGCATATTTGTTGATATTCTGGAGGGCCTCCTGGATAATTCTGTACAAATTTATTTTCAATGTATTGCTTAATGATTCCCATTTGATATTTTCGTCAATACTTACAAATACTTCAGCCTCAAACGAAGCCTTCTGTTCTTCCAGCAGGTTATTAAGAATAGCAACAAAATTATTAATCAGCACATATTTTTCCCTATTCAAATCGTGGGATATTTCACGGATGTCCTGTTCGATGTTTTTTAATTCCGTCAAATAATTATTCCTTTTGCTCACTGAATTCTCGTCATTCATTTTATTCAGGCTATCCAAATTAAGTCTTGTGCCAAAGAGCCTTCCCAAAACCCCGTCGTGCAATTCCTGTGCTATGCGTTTTTTTTCTGCAATCCTGCCTTCCTCAATTTTATTCTGCTGGGTAATCATTAAGCTATAAATATCCTCATTGGCCTTTTGCTGAGCCTGTTTTAATAAAAGTTCACGGTTTTTCGCCCTTTGAGTTCTTATGACAAATAATAATAGCCCGATCATCAAAGTCCCGACAAAGAAATAAAGGAGATTTCTATTTTGCTGGTTTAATTTATCGTTCTCATCTCGAATTTCATCTGTTTCTAATTGAATGCGTGCAAACTTGGTTTGAGATTTTCTTTCTGCCTGCTGTAGGCTATCATTTATTTTTATATATTGTTTTGAATAAATTGATGCCCTTTCATGATCAACAGCTGAGGTCTGTTTCAATGAGATTAAAATGTCAATCGGAGATTTTATCTTTTGTGCTAAAGATAAAGCCTCCCATGAATTTTGCCGAGACAATATTGTATCTTTTCTTTCAGCATAATATTCGGAAAGGTGAATCTTGCTCTGTATTATTGCCGACTGCAATTTCAGACTATCGCGAATATGCAGCGACTGATTAAATAAATATGGAAGTTTAGTATAGTCTTTTAATTTTAATTTTGAATAAGCAAGATTGTCCAGCAAAGTTGCGTATAATTCCGATGACTTATCCAGATTTTTGCTATTCAATGCCTTGTTGAAATTCAGAACTGCTTCTTTATTGTTATTCAGGTTTTGATAGACACCACCAATATTATTAAGTGTTGATATTTCCTGATTATAATTTTCATTTAAATCATATTCATGAACTATATCCAACGCTTTTGTATGATACTCAATTGCCTTGTCATAATCTTCCAATGAATTTGCAATTATTCCAATCATACTCAATGTCTGGTAGACAAATTGCTTGTCATCAGAATTTTTTAAAAGATTGTAAGCCTGGGTCATCGACAAATCCGCAGCAAAATAATCGCCTATATCAAATTGGATAATTCCTTTCTTATAAAAGATTTTCCCAAGATTTATTTTATCGTTTAATTTTAAATATAATTTTTCTGCATTTAGAAATAAATAAAAGGCACTATCATTTCGATTGATTGTTTTATAATATTCCGCTTGGTACCTATATGCTTTAGCAATGCTAACAGTATCATGGCTTTCAAAAGCTCGTTTTAAAACAATCTTGTTTGTCTTATGAAAATCATCCAGTTTTTCAAGTGAAAAATAGTTGTTTGCGATTTCAAATAAATTTTGACGATTAATCGAGTCGTTCCTTTTCAAAACAAGTATTTCTAATGCCCGGCTATTATTCATAGCTTGATCAGGAAGTGCAGGGTCTTTAGCTCGCTGTAAATAGATAGCAAGACTATCCGATAATTGTTCAGAATTGCTTTTTTGATTTTTATTACAACTAAATAGTGTGAAAAAAATCAAAATTAGTATAATACTATTATTTTTCAATATGTATTGTCTTTGCCCAAAAATAGTAAAAACTATTATACAAAAAAAAAGCTACCCTAATAGGTAGCTTTTTCTTTTCAATAAATTTTCAGTTATCCCAGTGGTGCTGGCTCCTGTGGTTTGTTTTGATTGTTTCCGCCTATTTCATTATATCCAAGTGGAGTCGGCTCTTGTGGCTTGTTTTGGTTGTTTCCGCCAATTTCATTATACCCAAGTGGAGCCGGTTCCTGTGGTTTGTTTTGATTGTTTCCACCTATTTCAAGCATGTGCAATCCTAAAGGTGTAGGCTCTTGTGGCTTATTTTGATTATTTCCCCCAATTTCTCCCGGTGAAGTAAATGAAGTTAGGACCATCATCATTGAGAATAATCCGATTGTTAAAATTGCTTTTTTCATAATTTGAGACATTAAATGTTATGTTTTGTGCTTTGTTCGGTTTCATGTAAACACGCGTTCACGATGTAAAACTACACAGCATGCCTCTTTCAATCTATATGCATAAAGGAGTATATGGTGGAATGGTGGCGTTTGATAGTGGATGAAACCCAAATCCGAGTGGATGGATTTGTTATATTTCCAAATAATTGCCTTTTGTGATGCTATTCAGGATGGCATCGACGTTTTCTTTATATGATTTTGAAAACGGAAGTTTAGTAGTTGTGTTTTTAATATAACAAACGGCATTTCCGGTATGTATCCTGGAAACATAGTCGATGTTGACGATATAACTGTTATGAATCCTTACAAAAGGCGAATCCAAGACAGTTTCAAAATGCTTAAGGGTCTTAAAAGCGGTTATCATTTCACCGTTGTTGAGGTGGATATCCGTAGAATTATTATCGGCTTGTAAATAACAAATGTCATTCGCATTAATAAACCTATAGTCGCCATACGACTTCACGCAGATGATTAAAGGCTTATCTTCTGTTACTGGCTTAATCGTTACCGGCTGTTCAATCTCCTGTTTTACTTCAATTATTGGCAGTACGATTTCAGTTACAGGCTCTTTGTTTTCTTGGCCATCGTTGTTGTCTTTTGCAAAAGATGCTGAACCGCTGTCAGCTGTATGATCAGTAAACGTCTGCAGGGCATCTGGAATCATTTTCTCAAACCTTAAAACCGTTTTTCTGAATTCACTGATTTTCAGTGGTTTTGTGATATAATCAAAAACCTCATGCTTAATGGCTTCATATGCGAATTCACGCCCTTTTGTGGTAATGACAATTTTCGGCAGGATTTTTAAATACTTATACAATTCATTAACCAGCATCAGTGACAATTTGCTTTCACTGTTTTCGGGATTAATTTCCAGGAAAACCAATTTAGGATTGTGTTCTAATATGAGGTCAATGCCATCATCGTAATTATCCGCAGATCCGACACAATATAAATTGCCGAAACGCATGGCCATAGCCTTTGTTTCCTTGACACTGTCAAAGTTATCGTCAATAATTATGTAGGAATAATTGCTCAATGTCCTTTTGAATGAAACTTATTTACAAATTCGTTTCCAAAAGCATTGCGGTTAACTTATGTTATGTAGAATGGGGATTCTATAACTGCTTTTCAGCATCGCTAAATTAAATATTTTATCAGCCTATATTCCAGTTTGTTCATAGTATCAATTGAATGTTAATAGTTTTTTTACGAACGGTAAAAAAATTCGTTAAAGAGCATATTGCAAAGATTATAATTGATAATTATAACTATATTTACACCACAAAAAAAAATTAGTGTAAAAATATACTTTATATGCATTATTTAAGCTTAAGAGAAATTATTCATGCTTTTCCAGATGAGCAGGAATGTAGCGATCATTTGGAAAAATTATTGTGGAATGGCATCGTAGTCAGTCCATTCTCCCATAATTCTAAAGTGTATTATTGTAAAAATGGCATGTATAAGTGTAGAGATACCGGAAAATATTTCAATGTGAAAACAAATACTATTTTTCACAATTCAAAAATCAGTCTTCAAAAGTGGTTTGCAGCCATATGGATACTTTCTTCCGGAAATATCCCAACTTCAGTGAAACTAAGTCAAGATTTGAATGTTTCGCAAAAAACAGCCTGGTTTATGATTCAGCGAATCAAGAAATATTTTGATATTCAAACTATAGCCTATCCTAAGGCTACAAAAGGTACAGAAGAGGAAGGACTTGAAAATATTGAAGTAATCGTCGAACAAGATAAACTGAAGTTGACCGAATGGCTTAATCTGTTGAAAAAATAACATGGAAAATTCAAAACCCTATAAAATCAAATATGGCGCTGAAAAATTCAAATTAAAACTGGAGCACATCGAATTGTCTTGTTTTATACTTGAAAACAATAGTCGGGTTTTTACTAAAGACAGTATCCAGAAAGCCATGGGTTATCTGGGGAAATCCGAAGATTGGTTAAATGAATTTTTAATCCATATTAATCGCATCACTACAATTGATCCGGAATTATTGGAGGAATTGCCCAAAAGCATTTTGTTCCAAATTGAAGATTCAGGTGATAAAACAATCCTGAAGCAAGGAATTCTTGCAAAAATGCTTATTGATGCTTGCCAGGCAATTACAAAAGCGAATAATGAAGGTTTTTTATATCTGAGTGAGCAGAAATTCGCGCGGGCAGCTGAAGTGATATTGAAAAATACTACTGGCAAAAATGTTGACAAACTGATTGATTTTGCTACAGGATATGAATTATTCAAGCAAAATCAAAAAGACAACTTGGCGCGATATATGGGCAATAACTCTTCGGGGAACCATTTTGCATGGATTAAAACTTTACCTGACGGATTTTTCGAAAAGGCTTTTGTTTCTATGGATTTAAATTGGACAAATATGACCGAAAATATTATGTCCGTTGCAAACTATGCCGACGACATTGTTTTTTCCCGGCTTGATAATCAAATCCTCGAACTATTGGCGTCTTCCAAACCGCGCATGAAATATCGTAAAGTGAATACGCCGGAGCAATTTCTCGAACACCCAAAATTAAAAGAGTATTTGCATGTGATCACAGGACTTCATAAAGCATCTGGGGGAAATCAGGGAATTTTTGAGCAGCTTTTGAATAAAACCTATCCGAAAAAAACAAAAAAGACTAAAAACAGTATCATTCAAGCCAAGAAAAACACTTTTGACAGTCAGGAATTTTTCGGTTTTAATGAAAACCTCAAGAAAGCATTGGCCAAGTCAAAAAAATAGGCTCTGGTTATTATGCTTTTTTCAGCCAATTTTTAACCGAAACTTCATTGCCGATAATGTCGTGCAATTCTGCAATTTTAACCCTGTCCTGGGCCATGGAATCCCTATGGCGGATGGTTACTGTATTATCCTCAAGCGTTTGGTGATCAACTGTAACACAAAACGGCGTACCTAATGCATCCTGTCTTCTGTAACGTCTTCCAACAGCATCTTTTTCGTCGTAAGTGACATTAAAATCCCATTTCAGGTCTGAAATGATGGATTGTGCGATTTCAGGCAAGCCATCTTTCTTTACCAATGGCAAAACAGCCACTTTTATTGGCGCCAAAACGGAAGGCAACTGCAAAACGGTCCTTACCGTACCATCTTCAAGTGTTTCTTCTTTCAAGGAATTGGAAAAAACCGCCAAAAACATCCTGTCCAGTCCTACCGAAGTTTCAACGACATACGGCGTATAATTTTGGTTCAGTTCCGCATCAAAATATTGCAATTTCCTACCTGAGAATTGTTCGTGTGCTTTTAAATCGAAATCGGTCCTCGAATGAATGCCTTCCAATTCCTTGAAGCCAAATGGAAAATTAAATTCAATATCCGCAGCAGCATTGGCATAGTGCGCCAATTTTTCGTGGTCATGGAAACGGTAATTCTCTTTACCCAAACCAAGTGACAAATGCCAATTCAAACGTGTGGTTTTCCAGTATTCATACCATTTCATCTCTTCGCCCGGGCGGACAAAAAACTGCATTTCCATTTGTTCAAATTCGCGCATCCTAAAGATAAATTGCCTTGCAACAATCTCATTCCTAAAGGCTTTACCGGTTTGCGCAATCCCAAAAGGAATTTTCATCCTTCCGGATTTTTGTACGTTAAGGAAATTCACAAAAATCCCTTGTGCCGTTTCCGGACGCAGGTATAAATCCATTGCACTGTCAGCTGAAGCGCCTAATTTTGTACCAAACATCAGGTTAAACTGGCGTACTTCCGTCCAATTTCTCGAACCAGTTTCCGGATCTGCGATTTCCAATTCTTCGATCAGGGCTTTTACATCGTCCAAATCCTCGTTGCCGAGCGAACGTGCCATTCTTTCTAAAATCTCGCGCTGTTTTGCTTTATATTCAACCACACGGGCGTTGGTGGTGACAAATTCCTGTTCATTAAAAGCGTCGCCAAAACGAACGCGCGCCTTTTCAATTTCTTTTTCGGCTTTCTGGTTCAGTTTTTCGGCGTAATCCTCAATCAGGACGTCAGCGCGATATCTTCTTTTTGAATCTTTATTGTCAATCAACGGGTCGTTGAAAGCGTCAACATGGCCGGAAGCTTTCCATGTTGTTGGGTGCATTAAAATTGCGGCATCAAGTCCAACGATATTCTCATGCATCTGAACCATGGCTTTCCACCAGTATTCGCGTATGTTTTTCTTCAATTCAACGCCATTCTGCGCATAGTCGTAAACCGCGCTCAGGCCATCGTAGATTTCGCTTGACGGAAAAATAAATCCGTATTCCTTTGCGTGCGAAACCACATTCTTAAATAAATCTTCCTGTTTTGCCATAGTGGTGCAAAAATATAAAAAGTCAGACTAAAAAGTCAATTGAATCAGAAGATTATCTATATTTATATTTCAAAGCCATACAAATTATGTTTAAGCATATCATCAACCTGTTTTTTCCCGAAGTTTGCGCGGGATGTAATTCCTTATTATTGTCTGACGAAAATGTCATTTGCACCAGTTGCAGGCATCATATTCCACTGACAAACCATCATCTAAATCCTGGAAACGAAGCCTTTAGTAAATTCTACGGAAAGCTTCCTGTGGAGTTTGTTTCCACGATGTGCTACTTCCACAAAAAAGGCATTGTGCAGGAAATGATCCACAAGCTCAAATACAAAGGCCGTGAAGAAATCGGCGATGCAATTGGCTATTGGTACGCCGAAGATTTAAAAACACTGCAAAACACGAATCATATCGATGAAATCATTCCTGTTCCGTTGCATAAAAAAAGGCTTCGCGAACGCGGATACAACCAAGTGACTGCGTTTGGGAAAGCGCTTTCTGCGGGAATCGATATTCCCTACAATGCGGATTTGCTTGTTAGGAATGTCTATTCAAAAACGCAGACCAAAAAGAATTTGTCTGGCCGAAATATGGCAAACCAATCGATTTTTGATGTGGTTTTTACTGAAAAAGAC
>DATHKH010000074.1:0-2324 GCA_035286325.1 Flavobacterium sp. | reverse complement strand
CATAGCCTTTTTCACCGTGTTCCGAATCTTTTTTGACCTTATCGACAGAAATTCCGGGAAAATGCTTTGTGATGAAATTCCGTGCCGGTTCCGGAAGCTCGGAAATTTCAATTTTCTTTTGGGCCTGTGCCATTGTTCCTAAGATGAGGAACGCGATGGCGAAAATGATTTTAAAATTCATGGCTGTGTTTTTTAGTTGGGAAATAGCGAATCCTAAATTTACAAAATCATCAAACGGCTGCCAACCAATTTAAGAAAGCTTTAATTTCCAGTAGATTAAAATTGTTAGCCACGAATTCACGAATTAAATTTTCATTCGTGAATTCGTGGCTTTTCTAATAATTGTATGTAAATTTGCACCCTCGTTTTGCTAGACTGCGTTAGGGATTGAAGCAAAGTGCCGCGCACTGCGGAAAGCCCGGCCGCAGGCAACGCCCAAAAAAATATGGAAAAGAAAAAAGTCGCTTTTTATACTCTTGGATGCAAACTGAATTTTTCGGAAACATCGACCATTGCCCGGAATTTTCAGGATGAAGGTTTTGAGCGCGTCGATTTTGAGGAAGTCGCCGATATTTATGTCATCAATACGTGTTCGGTGACCGAAAATGCCGACAAGCAGTTCAAGCAGTATGTCAAAAAGGCGATGAAACTCAATGATAAGGCATTTGTCGCAGCCGTGGGTTGCTATGCGCAATTAAAACCCGAAGAGCTTGCTGCCGTTGACGGCGTTGACCTGGTTCTTGGTGCGACTGAAAAATTCAAGATCACCGATTATATCAATGATTTGTCGAAGAATGACATGGGCGAAGTGCATTCGTGCGAGATTTCGGAAGCCGATTTTTATGTCGGGAGTTATTCGATAGGCGACCGTACGCGTGCGTTTTTGAAAGTCCAGGACGGCTGTGATTACAAATGTACGTATTGCACGATTCCGTTGGCACGTGGGATTTCGAGAAGCGACGCGTTGGAAAATGTGTTGCAGAACGCTTATGAGATTTCACAGCAAAATATCAAGGAGATTGTTTTGACCGGCGTAAATATTGGCGATTATGGCAAAGGCGAATTCGGGAATAAGAAACACGAGCATACGTTTTTGGATCTCGTAAAAGCTTTGGATGAAGTCGAAGGCATTGAAAGGCTGCGAATTTCTTCTATTGAGCCAAATTTATTGAAAAACGAAACAATAGAATTTGTGTCGAAAAGCCGGACGTTTGTGCCGCATTTCCATATTCCGCTGCAATCGGGAAGCAATGATATTTTGAAGAAAATGAAGCGCCGTTATTTGCGTGAAGTTTATACCGAACGCGTCAATAAAATCCGCGAGGTCATGCCGCATGCGTGCATTGGCGTCGATGTGATTGTTGGGTTTCCGGGCGAAAGTGACGCGCATTTTTTGGAAACTTATCATTTTTTGAATGATTTGGATATTTCTTACCTGCACGTTTTTACCTATTCCGAACGCGACAATACCGAAGCCGCTTTAATGGACGGAATTGTTCCGGCGAATGTGCGTGCGAAACGCAGCAAAATGCTTCGCGGCTTATCGGTCAAAAAACGCCGCGCTTTTTATGAAAGCCAATTGGGAAGCTCAAGGACAGTCTTATTTGAAGGCGAAAATAAAGAAGGTTATATTCACGGATTTACTGAAAATTACGTGAAAGTCAAAACACCATGGAATCCGGAACTCGTAAATACTTTGCACGAGATTGTTTTGACGAACATTGATGAAGATGGCAGTGTGAGAATGGAGTTCACGAATGTGCTGGCCTAATATTTCGAATTGAATTTGACTTTCGTAATGCGGTAAACATCGCTGCCGTATAATTCGACAAACTCATACGTATTTCTTCCGGGTTGCTTGAAGTCGACGATAAATTTAGCCGAAATCTCATAATACATCTTTTCGCCTTCCATCATCAGGCGGTCGCCGGTTTTGCGGTAGGCGGAACGGATCAGCGTGAATTCGGATAAATTCCATGTCGTGACATCGGCATCGAAATTTTCATAACGCGAGTAAAGGCCTTCGGTGATTTCGGTTTTGCAGCCATAATACTTATCGATATTTTCGAAAAAGGAAATGACTTTGTCGCGGGTTTCGTCGGTAATCATCTGCTAAATATAATGGGTTTTTTGGAAAATAAAAAAGCCGTTCTTTAGAAACGGCCTGTTTGATGTTTTGTTGTTTTAGATCTTGATTCCCGGCGGAAGTAATTCCTTATAAACAGGGTTTTTCCGGAAGAAAGCTGCGATTTTTGGCAACACAGGGACGACTTTCAGTTTGCGTTCGGTTGCGATTTCCATAATATGCTTCAGGAAATCAGTGA
>DATHKH010000073.1:0-8781 GCA_035286325.1 Flavobacterium sp. | reverse complement strand
ATTATAGGATGGCCTGAAGGAAATACTGTTGTCTTCATCAATTCTTCCGCTGGCAGTTTGCGTATAGACAATCGTGCCTTTATTTAAGTCGTACACTTCAAGCGTAACCAACGCATATGACATTTGGATGAGGTAATAATTGTGCTCAATGACTTCAAAATTACTGTCGTCACTTCTCGTATCCTTGCATTTGATATTGATGAAGAAATCGTAACCGGTTCCATTTTTCAAGTCCTTGATTTGCTTTTTGCCCGGACTGAAAGGCGTTTTGCCGGAAATCAACAGCGTCTCATTTAAAGCATAATGCATCCGGTCACCAAGATATCCGGTAAAGTCTTTGAAAATCAGTTTGGAAAGCTCGTCTTTGTATTTTGGATTGGCTTCAATTTCGCCAATCAGCCATTTCCCTTTTGAAAAATCAATGCCATTGGTTTGGTCGATATTGTACAATTGATAACTGCTGATGTTGCAACTGGAAAATGCAATGAGCAACAATAAAGAAATAAGGCCTTTCTTCATGCTAAAATTCACTGTTGTTTTTAAAAACCTCGGCATTCACTTCATCAATGTAGGAAAGCAACTCTTCTTTTCCGGTCTGTTCCGTAGCGGAAGTCACGAAATAATGCGGCATTTCAGCCCAGTTGTTGGCAAACATATTCTTTTTATAGGCAGCAACATGCATATCGATTTTGACGCGGCTGATTTTATCGGCTTTTGTGAAAATGATGCAGAATGGTATTTCGCTTTCACCAAGGTAAGCCATGAATTCAATATCGATATTCTGCGCTTCGTGGCGGATGTCAATCAACACAAAAGCACAAACCAATTGCTCTCTTTTCTCAAAATAATCAGTGATGAACTGCTGGAAAACAGATTTTGTCTTTTTGGAAACCCGCGCATAACCGTAACCCGGCAAATCGACGAGAAACCAGTTGTTGTTGATCTTAAAATGGTTGATCAATTGCGTTTTTCCAGGCCTTCCGGAAGTTTTAGCAAGGTTTTTATGGTTCGTCAGCATGTTGATCAGTGACGATTTCCCAACATTTGACCGGCCGATAAATGCATATTCCGGCAAAAAATCCTTCGGGCATTTGTCCACTTCAGAATTGCTGATGATGAATTCGGCGGTTGTGATTTTCATTTGTGGTTATTTTAAACCTATTTCAGGATTGGTCTGAAGCCAGGTGTACATGATTTCATTAAATTCCTCAGGGCATTCCATCATTGCGGCATGTCCGCATTTGTCAATCCAGAATAAAGAGGAGTTTGGCAATAAATGGTGGAATTCCTCAGCCACATCCGGCGGTGTCACCGTGTCGTTTTTACCCCAGATGATGCAGGTTGGCACGTGCATTTTTGGCAAATCCTTGGCCATATTGTGTCGGATGGCGCTTTTGGCAATCGTCAGGGTCTTGATCAGTTTGATGCGGTCGTTGGCCATAGCATATACTTCATCAATCATTTCCTTTGTTGCGATTTTTGGGTCGTAAAAGACAGCCTGGGCTTTTTTAGTGATGTAATCATAATCGCCGCGCCTAGGATAGCTGTCGCCCATGGCACTTTCGTAAAGCCCTGAACTTCCTGTAATGATAAGCCCTGACATTTTCTCAGGGTACATTTTGGTATGGTAAAGCGCAATGTGTCCGCCAAGGGAATTTCCTAATAAAATGACACGTTCGAATCCTTTGTAAGTGATGAAATCCTTTACAAATTTCGCGAATGCCTTCACGTTGGTCTTAAGAATGTTTTGGGTATAGATTGGCAATTCGGGAATGATGACTTTGTAGCCTTTTTTCGGGAAATAGTCTGCGATCGCGTCAAAGTTGCTCAAGCCGCCCATAAGGCCATGCAGGACAATAATCGGCGTGCCTTCGCCCGCTTCAAAATAGGTGTATTTTCCGTCTTTTACCAAGTGATGCTCCATTATAAAAACTGCTTTCAGATTCTCACAAATATATGATTTTATAGATTATTTTAATATAAATCACAAACAAACTTACCTGTTTCTTCTGAACATACTAACAATCTAAGCATCAATGTAAAGCCAAAAATTGTCCTGTGAACTATTTTCCGGAATTTTAAGATAAATCAAAAAAAATGTAAAAATTAAGGTTTATCAGACGGTTATTATTCAAAAATTCATAATTCTTAACAATACGTTAAAATAAACTGGTTCTCAAACCCATAGGCAACAATTGATGGCAATGCTAATGTGGTAAAACTTATCAACAAAGTGGTATTATGTGGTAAAATGTGGTAATTATTTTTATATTTTTGCTGATATTCAAAACAAATTCATTCTTGGAAACAATTGTCGGGACATATGAATGCAAAGTGGACGCCAAAGGAAGGCTGATGCTGCCTGCGCCGCTGAAGAAGCAAATCGCTGCTTCTCTTCAGGATGGCTTTGTCCTGAAGCGCTCGGTTTTTCAGCCTTGCCTCGAATTGTACCCAATGCAGGAATGGAATGTGATGATGCAGAAAATCAACAAACTCAATCGCTTTGTCAAGAAAAACAACGACTTCATCCGCAGGTTTACCGCCGGGGTGAAAATCGTTGAAATCGATGCATTGGGACGATTGCTGATTCCGAAAGACCTGGTTGTTTTTGCGTCCGTGTCCAAAGATGTCGTGCTTTCGTCCGCAGTGAATATCATCGAGATCTGGGATAAGGATTCGTATGAGAAAGCAATTGACGATTCGGTGGTTGATTTTGCAGATTTGGCCGAAGATGTAATGGGAAATATTAATGATAACGACAATGGAATATCATAATCCGGTTTTGCTTCATGCATCCGTTGGCGGGCTTGACATCAACCCGGACGGGATTTATGTCGACGTGACTTTTGGCGGCGGCGGACATTCCCGCGAAATTCTCAGCAAGCTCGGGCCAAACGGAAAACTATTTGCTTTCGACCAGGATGAAGATGCATTGGCCAATACCATTGACGACGACCGATTCATATTAATCAACGAAAATTTCAGGTTCCTCAAAAGATTTCTCCGCTTCCACAATGTGAAAAATGTCGACGGGATTCTCGCTGATTTAGGCGTTTCATCACACCAGTTTGATGTCGCCGAACGTGGATTTTCCACGCGTTTCGATGCCGGACTCGACATGCGCATGAGCAAGAAAAACAACCTCGATGCCTATAAAGTCGTCAACGAATATGACGATGCCAACCTGAAAAGGGTTTTTCTCGATTACGGTGAACTCAAAAATGCGCCGGCCATTGCAAGAGTCGTTATTGAAGCGCGTGAAGAGCAACCGATAAAAAATACTGAAGAGCTGAAAATGGTGTTGAGCCGTTTTCTGCCCGGGCATAAAGCCAATAAAATACTCGCCGTGATTTATCAGGCCATTCGCATTGAGGTCAATCAGGAAATGGAAGTGCTCAAGGAATTTCTCGAGCAGTCGTTGGATATTTTAAAACCGGGCGGCAGATTAAGCGTCATTTCATACCATTCATTGGAAGACCGATTGGTTAAAAGATTCATGAAAAACGGCATGTTTGAGGGCGAGCCTGAGCGCGATTTCTTTGGAAATTTTTCAGTCCCGTTCAAGACTATTGAGAAACTTATCGTTCCTGACGATGCCGAAATCAGGATCAACAACAGGGCAAGAAGTGCCAAATTACGTGTCGCTGAAAAGATTTAAGGAAGATGAAACACAACATTTACGACATATTAAAAGCAAGATTCCTGATTAAGGAAGATGCCTTAAAAAACTGGCGTTTCATCGTTTTCCTGATTTGTCTTGCGATTATCATGATTGCCAATACAAACAGGTTTGAGCAGAAAGTATTCAGGATTGCAGAATTGTCGAATGAGGTAAAAGAACTGCGCTCTGAATTTGTAGACCGCCGTTCCGAACTGATGAAGCTCAAAATGGAATCCACAGTGTCGGAAAAAATGGAAGCGAAACAGATATTTCCGTCATCGGTTCCGCCACAAAAAATAAAAGTCAAAAAAGAAGAAGATAAAGGATTTTTCAGCAAACTATGGCAGTAGAAGACAAACATATTTCCTATAGGATTTACCTCGTTGCATTTTTCATGTTCATCATGGCGATTGCGATTACGGTAAAGCTGACCAACATCCAATGGGTGGAAGGCGACTATTACAGGAAGCTGGCCAAGCAGCGCTCGGTTCGGAATTTTGTCATTCCCGCCAATAAAGGAAACATTTACTCTGCCGACGGCAGCCTGCTCGCAACTTCGATTCCAAATTACAACATCCGTTTTGATGCGGTCGCGCCAAAAGCAGTCGATTTTGAAAAAAATGTCAAACCGCTTGCCGATTCGCTTGCGCTGATGTTCGGAAAACCAAGCGGCATGTATCTTTCCGAATTGAGGAAAGCGCGGTCCAACAAAAATCGTTATTTGCTTGTCGCCCGTGATTTGAGTTATACTGACTATATGCACATCAAAAGCTTGCCGCTGTTCAATCTCGGCGCTTACAAAGGCGGCATCATCATCGAACAACGCACAGTCCGCGAACATCCAATTGGCGAAATAGCTGAACGGACTATCGGGTATGAAAGGCTTACGCCAACAGGAAAAACGGATGGGAAAGGCATCGAGCTCGCTTATAGTAAATACCTGAACGGAAAAGACGGAAAAGTCCTCAAGCAAAAAATCGCCAAAGGACAATGGAAACCAATACGGGATGTCAATGAGGTCGATCCGCAGGATGGTTACGACATCATTTCCACCATTGACGTCTATATCCAGGATATTGCACACCACGCTTTGCTGAAACAATTGCAGGAATATGACGCCGATCATGGTTGTGTTGTGGTAATGGAAACCAAAACGGGAAAAATCAAGGCGATTTCAAATCTTGGCAGATCGACCGACAGCACTTATTACGAAAGGGAAAATTACGCAATAAAAGAATCCCACGAACCGGGTTCGACATATAAGCTCGCCGATTTGATGACCTTGCTCGAAGACAAAAAAATAGACACCAGCGCTGTTTTCGACAGTCAGGGCGGAATTGTGACTTATTTTGGAAAGAAAGTCCGCGATTCGCACGAAGGCGGCTATGGCAAGATTTCACTGGCACGCGGCTTTGAAGTGTCGTCAAACACAGTGTTGGTACAGGCCGTGTACAACAATTACAAAAATGACCCGAAACAATTTGTCGATCATTTGAATGGTTACGGATTAAACAAACGCCTCGGACTTCCAATCCAGGGTGAAGGTTATCCTTATGTGCCGCAGCCGGGCGACAAGCACTGGAGTTCCCTTTCGCTGCCTTGGATGGCATTCGGTTATGGCGTTTCGATTACGCCGCTGCAGACACTGACGTTCTACAATTCTGTTGCGAATAATGGCGTAATGGTCAAGCCACAATTCGTTTCTGAAATCAAGGAATGGAATCGTACGATTAAGAAATTCAAAACGGAAGTCATGAACCCGAAAGTTTGCTCGCAGGAAACTTTATTGAAATTGCGCGCAGTCATGCAAAATGTCGTCAAAAAAGGAACCGGCGCAAAATTGTATTCCAAAGATTTTTCAATGGCCGGAAAAACAGGAACGGCGCAGGCGAATTACGCAAAAAATGGCGGCTCGGAAAAGCATTACATTTCGTCTTTCGTTGGGTATTTCCCCGCCGAAAACCCGAAATATTCCTGCATTGTTGTAGTCCATAATCCAAACACATCAAAAAATAATTATTACGGTGCCGATGTGGCCGGGCCGGTTTTCAAACGCATCGCGCAAAAGATTTTTACCGATGCGCCATCGACAAACGAAGTCAAAAACCTGAATCGCAAGGACGCGAAGCAGGAAAACAATTATAATGAGTATTACACCAAAGCAAACAAAAAGCAACCACTTGTGCCAAACCTACAAGGAATGGCCGGAATGGATGCTGTCGCAATGCTTGGGAATTTAGGAATGAAAGTAAAAGTCATCGGTGTCGGGAAAGTCAAAAGGCAATCCCTGAGACCGGGCGAATCATTAGACAAGAACAAAACCATAATCCTCGAATTATCGTGATGATCCTGAAAGACATATTATATAAAGTCGCGATCGAAGCCGTAAAAGGACCGACGGATATCGCTATCGACAAAATAGATTTTGATTCGAGGAAAATTGACACGAATGATATTTTTGTAGCAATTCGCGGTACTGTTTCCAATGGGCACGATTATATTGAAACTGCGATTGCGCTTGGCGCCGTTGCCGTGGTTTGCGATACTTTTCCGGAAACCATTTTTCCTGGCGTGACATACATTCAGGTCAAAGATACCAATAGGGCTTTGGCTTTCATCGCTGCGAATTATTATGGCAATCCATCGCAGAATTTAAAACTCGTAGGCATTACCGGTACAAACGGAAAAACCACCGTTGCGTCATTATTATACCAACTATTCAAAAAAGCGGGCTTCAAAACCGGCCTGATTTCGACAGTGAAAATCATGGTCGACGATACTGAATACAAAGCGACACATACCACGCCCGATTCATTGACCATCAACCGCTATCTCGCGGAAATGAACGAAATCGGCGCCGAATATTGCTTTATGGAAGTCAGCTCGCACGGCATTCACCAGAAACGGACTGAAGGCTTGAATTTTGCCGGCGGCGTATTCACGAATTTGTCGCACGACCATCTTGATTACCACGACACTTTCGCCGAATATCGCGATGTGAAGAAGTCGTTTTTCGACAATTTGCCTGCGTCCGCATTTGCGTTATCGAATGTTGACGACAAAAACGGCATTGTCATGATGCAGAATACGAAAGCGCGAAAACTGACTTACGCCCTGAAAACATATGCCGATTACAAAGCGCAAATCCTCGAAAACCAATTGAGCGGTTTGCTTTTGAAAATCAATGACAATGAAGTTTGGGCGCGATTGATCGGTACTTTCAACGCTTATAATTTGCTCGCGATATACGGGACGGCCGTCGAACTCGGACTCGAAAACCTCGAAGTGCTGCGATTGATATCAGAACTCGAAAGCGTATCGGGAAGATTCCAGTTTATTGTTTCCGACCAACAAATTACGGCCATTGTCGATTATGCGCATACGCCTGATGCTTTGGAAAACGTATTGAAAACGATCAATGACATCCGCACCAAAAACGAGCAACTCATTACGGTTATTGGCTGTGGCGGCGATCGCGATCGTACGAAACGCCCGATCATGGCAAACATCGCCTCGACATTGAGCAACAAAACCATCCTGACTTCTGACAATCCGAGAAGCGAAGATCCGGTTGATATCATTGCTGAAATGGAAGCAGGTGTCGAACCACAAAATCACAGGAAAACCATCGCCATCACCGACAGGAAACAAGCGATAAAAGTGGCCTGCCAACTCGCAGGGCCCGAAGACATTATCCTCATTGCAGGGAAAGGACATGAAACCTATCAGGAAATCAAGGGCGTGCGCCACCATTTTGATGATATGGAAACAGTGAAAGAAATTTTGGGCGAACTCAATAAATAGAAATTATGCTATACTATTTTTTTGAATACTTAGACAAAACCTTAAACATTCCCGGAGCCGGTGTTTTTCAATACATCACGTTCAGGTCGGGATTGGCAGTGCTGCTTTCATTGATGATTTCCACGATTTACGGAAAACGCATCATCAACTTTTTGAGGAACCAACAGGTTGGTGAAACCGTCCGTGAATTGGGACTTGAAGGTCAAACGCAAAAAGCAGGGACGCCAACAATGGGTGGGCTGATCATCATCATCGCAACGTTGATTCCGGTATTGCTGTTGGCAAAACTGAACAATATTTATATTGTTTTATTGGTCGTGACCACGCTTTGGATGGGAACAATCGGTTTTGTGGATGACTATATCAAGATTTTCAAAAAAGACAAACAAGGATTAAAAGGGGTTTTTAAAGTCATCGGGCAGGTTGGACTGGGATTGATAGTCGGTGTGGTTTTGTATTTTAATCCTGGCGTGACTGTCAGGAAAGATACGGGCAAAAACACCATCAATTTCAACCAGACTGAAAATGTCATCCGCCAGGCAGACGTTGAGGAAAAGTCGACTGCTACAACCATCCCATTCTTTAAAAACAACGAATTTGACTACGCCGAACTATTAGCATGGACAGGCGAAGGCTACGAAAAATGGGCATGGCTGATTTTCATCCCAATCGTGATTTTTATCATCACCGCGGTGTCAAATGGCGCCAATCTCACCGATGGCATCGACGGGCTCGCGGCCGGAACATCGGCCATATCGGTACTCGCGCTCGGGATTTTCACATTCGTTTCGGGTAACATCATTTTCTCAAGCTATCTCAACATCATGTATATCCCGAATTCGGGAGAAATGACCGTTTTTATCGCTGCTTTTGTCGGGGCGCTGATTGGTTTTCTGTGGTACAATTCGTATCCCGCAGCAGTATTTATGGGCGATACGGGAAGTTTGACCATTGGCGGGATCATCGCCGTTTTGGCCATTGCTGTCCGAAAAGAACTGTTGATCCCATTGTTATGTGGAATCTTCCTGGTCGAGAATTTCTCCGTCGTGCTGCAGGTCAGCTATTTCAAATTCACCAAGAAAAGATATGGCGAAGGCAAGCGGATTTTCCTGATGTCGCCATTGCACCATCATTACCAGAAAAAAGGCTACCACGAAAGTAAAATCGTTGTACGCTTCTGGATTGTCGGAATATTATTGGCCATTTTATCCATTGTCACACTTAAACTGAGATAATGACACGAGCACTAAAAAATATTTTTCCGATGAAAAAAAGCGAATTGCATCGAACTCCTATCACAAATATAAAATCAGTGA
>DATHKH010000072.1:0-6987 GCA_035286325.1 Flavobacterium sp. | reverse complement strand
CTGCACTTCGTAAAGAAGTTGTGAAAAACGGGGTTCGGAATTCACTTTTGGTCGCGCCAATGCCAACAGCGTCGACGTCGCAAATCCTTGGAAACAATGAAGCTTTCGAGCCATATACCTCAAATATTTATACAAGACGCGTTTTGTCGGGCGAATTCATTGTCGTCAACAAACACCTTTTGGAAGATTTGGTCAACCGCGGACTTTGGACCGAAGACCTGAAACAGGAAATCATGCGCCACAACGGTTCGGTACAAAACATCGACAATATTCCGGCAGATTTGAAAGAACTGTACAAAACGGTTTGGGAAATGTCGATGAAAGACATCATCGACATGTCGCGCCAACGCGGTTATTTCGTAGACCAGTCGCAGTCGCTGAACCTGTTTATGCAGGACGCGAATTATTCAAAACTGACTTCAATGCACTTCTATGCCTGGCAAAGTGGATTGAAAACGGGCATGTATTATTTAAGGACGAAATCGGCGGTTGACGCGATCAAGTTCACCCTGAATAATGACAAAAAAGCAGATCCGGCCGCAGTCGAAACGGAAGTTGGCGTCACAGAAATCGAAGCGCCAACTGCAGCAACGCCGGTAATCACGCCTAAAAAAGCAGCAGTAGCGGTCGAAGTCGAGCCGATTGCAGCCGACGATTTCCGCGCCATGCTCGAACGTTCGCAAAACGCCGCCCCGGACGATTGCGAAATGTGCGGATCATAAACACTGAATTAATAATGGGAAAAATGGCTGTCATGATTGTGACAGCTGTTTTTTTTGGGAGCTGTTTCCGGCTTTCGCCTTTATCTTTTTTTGCAAAAAAGGATATCGGCTCTATCCGGGCTAGGGCTTCAGTAAATAATAAACAATCATGGCAAAACAAGAAAAAGGCGTCTTTACCGGAATCATCGAAAAAGACGAATTCAACAACTACTTCTGTGGCGAGTATTTACTCGATTACAAATACACTGAAGCCAACAAATTCAAGGTCGGAGACGAAATCAACATCAAAACCGTCATTGCCAATCCAAGTGATGCGAGCGCCGGTTGGTATGAAAAAAAATCGCGGAATTTTTTCCTCGCAAATGAAAAGGGAAATCCGGACGACAAATACAAAGGCAAATCTCCTAAATCATGATGCACTGGGAACAACTCTTATCATTGCGGAAACAAGGCGATAAAGGCAAACGCCTGCGAAAAGAAGAACTCGATACACGGCTCGGTTTTGAAGTCGACTATGACCGGATTATTTTCTCATCGGCATTCCGCAGCCTGCAGGACAAAACGCAGGTGATTCCGCTTTCAAAAACCGATTTCGTCCATACAAGATTGACGCATAGTTTGGAAGTATCAGTCGTTGGCCGTTCTTTGGGAAGATTGGCAGGCAAAAAAATCATCGAAAAATATCCGCATCTCAAGGAAATCCACGGTTTCCACATGAATGATTTCGGGGCGATAGTCGCTGCGGCTTCGTTGGCGCACGATATCGGGAATCCGCCGTTTGGGCATTCGGGTGAAAAAGCCATCGGCGAATATTTCAAGATTGGGAAAGGATTGCAGTACAAAGACCGATTGTCTGGTAAGGAATGGCAGGATTTGATAGACTTTGAAGGCAATGCCAATGGGTTTTCGGTATTGACCGGTTCGCGTCCAGGAAATGAAGGCGGACTAAGGATATCCTATGCTACGCTTGGCGCTTTCATCAAATATCCTAAAGAAAGCCTGCCGAAAAAGCCCACATCGAACATTGCGGATAAGAAATACGGTTTCTTCCAATCGGATAAGGATTTCTTCCAGGAAGTCGCGACAGAATTGGGATTGATCCCGAACAAATCCGGAAACGACATCGGTTATGAACGACATCCGCTGGCCTATCTGGTCGAAGCCGCCGATGACATCTGCTATACGATCATCGATTTTGAAGACGGTATAAATTTGGGTTTGGTCTCTGAAGATTTTGCGTTGGAATACCTGATAAAATTGGTCAAAGACAGCATCGATACCGCCAAATACAAAACGTTGGAAACCAAAGAAGACCGCATCAGTTACCTGCGCGCACTGGCGATTGGAAGCCTGATCAATGATGCGGTAAATGTGTTTGTTGACAATGAATCACTGATTCTCGAAGGAAAATTCCCATTTGCATTGATGGACAAAAGCAAGTACAAGGCGCAAATGGATGACATCATCAGGCTCAGCGTCAAAAACATCTACCAAAGCCGCGAAGTCATTGAGAAGGAATTGAGCGGTTATCAGATCATCAACACGCTTTTGGACAAATTCATTACGGCCTACAACAACAAATATGATGGGAAAGCGACCAATTATGACATGTTGCTTTTGAAAATATTGCCCGAGCGCCACCATATCGAAAAAGAAACACTGTACGGACGATTGATGCACATCTGCCATTTCATTTCGCTGCTGACTGACGGAAAGGCATTAATTTACAACAAAATAATCACATCCGGCAATAGTTAAAATGCGTGATTTTAGCCCGAATATTATTTTAAACAGAAGAAAATAATTAAGTTTGTCGTCATTAAAAAACAATACTCCTTAATAAAATGAAAAAAATTACACAACTACTGATTTTTTTGTTGCCGGTGATTGGGTTTTCACAAGCCGCTAAGCAGAAAATACAGACCTATTTGAATGACAATCATGTAAAAATGGGCCTGACAACAGACGACGTAACTGGTTGGTTTGTTGAAAGTACAGCCAATTCCGAAAGCACAAAAATCGACAACTATTACATCAAACAACGCGTAGGCGGGATTGATGTATATAATTCGATTTTGAATATGTGGGTAAAGAATGAGGAAGTCCTTGATTTTTCCGGTGAATTTATCCAAAACGCAAGCCATAAAATAAATGCCGCTACACCTTCTTTGCAGGTTTTAGACGCACTTTCTGCTGCCAAAAGCCTACTTGAGGTCAACAATCCGGGTACTTTCCAGATTATTGAAACAATTGACAGCCACAATTTCAAAATCAGCAATGGCGTTCTAACAGAAGATCCAGTCACTGCAGAATTGGTATACCAACCAATGGAAGACAATACATTAAGACTGGCTTGGGATTTCACATTCTATACGCCGGGCTACAACCATATGTGGAGCGTAAGGATCGATGCACTTGATGGAAAAATCTTGAGCAAATATGACATGGTGATTTCTTGTGATTTTGGTGCCGTCAAAAAACCAGATGCATCATTTGGCCGTTATATTGCTTTCGCAAACAATTTCTATAAATCGTCAAACACGGCGATGAATGTAACAGGCGGTGGTTACAGGGTTATTCCTTTTAACTATGTAAGCCTTAACTACAGCCCGAGAGTACTGATCAATTCGCCTGAAAATGCGGTTGCTTCTCCTTTCGGATGGCATGATACCAACGGTGTTGCAGGAAATGAATTCACGATTACCAGAGGAAACAACGTATTGGCACAGGACGATGCAAACGGGAATAACGGAACAGGTGCAAGCCCTGACGGTACTGCGTCTTTGACATTTGATTTTCCTTATGTTGGTACTTACACACAACCTTCAACATATTTGGATGCAGCTACGACCAACTTATTCTATATGAACAATATCATGCATGATGTTTGGTTCCAATATGGTTTTAATGAGGCAAATAAGAATTTTCAACAAAAAAACTATACAGGTTTCGGATCGGTGCTTGCGTCTGATGCAGTACAGGCAGACTCACAGGACAATCGTGATGTGGCTATAGCTACCGACGGAAGCAACAGGAATAACGCCAATTTTTCTACACCGGCTGATGGTACAAAACCAAGAATGCAGATGTATGTTTGGACATTCGGCCCGGCGATTTTTCCATTAACGATTATCGCTCCTGCAGATTTTGCTGGCGCGAGAGAAGGAAGAGACAATGTATTTGAGCCAGGGCATGTAAATATTCCGATTGCGCCTGCTTCCATTGAGTCTGACCTCGTTTTATTCGATGACGGATCGGCTGATGCCGGAACAACGGATAATGCAGATGCTTGTGGCCCGGCACTAAATGCGGCGGCAATCAACGGCCACATTGCAGTAATCAGAAGGTCATTGGCTGAAGAATTGGGTGGAACGCCATGTCCTTTCATCGAAAAAGTAAAAAATGCACAAAACGCAGGTGCGACAGGAGTCATCATTGTCAACAACGTGGCGCCATCTGATACTGTTGCGGCAGGAATCAATATGTCGGGAGCAGATGCAACGGTTACCATTCCGGCAATTGCTGTCACACAAGCTGTTGGAGAAGCCTTGATCGCAAGGATGAAACTTGAAACTGTTAGGGGTAAACTTCAATTGGGCGAACCTCCATTCATTAATGCGGATGGCGATTTGGATAATGGTGTTATTGCACACGAATATGGACACGGAATCTCTACAAGATTGACTGGAACAGGCTCTACATGTCTTCAGAATGCTGAGCAAGCAGGCGAGGGTTGGTCTGACTGGATCGCATTGATGATGCAGATCAAACCGGGTGACGTTGGTGAAAATGGCGTTGCCATAGGAACATTCGTAGCGAGCCAAGCGGCTGATGGGGATGGAATCAGAAGGGTTAAATATTCAACTGATATGAACATCAACCCGATCACATTCATCGATTCAAATGATACAGAATCACACAACCGCGGTGAAGTCATGGCTACGGTATTGTGGGATTTGACCTGGGCTTATATCAACAAATATGGTTACAGCGCAGATATTTATAACGGAAATGCCGGAAACAACAAACTCATGCGCCTTGTCATCGATGCATTTAAATTGCAGCCTTGCAGCCCAACGTTCATCAATTTCAGAACGGCATTGATTGCGGCTGACCAAGCTACAACAAGTGGTTCGGATTATTGCACCATATGGAATGTGTTTGCAAGAAGAGGAATGGGTGCATTGGCATCTTCAGGCTCAGCGACAAGCGCGACTGACCAGACAGAAGATTTCTCATTGCCAGGAGGTACGCCAAACTGTGCCTTGGGTCTTGATTACTTTAACAGTGATGTGATCAGGGTGTATCCGAATCCATCAAACGGCGAAGTGACAATCCACATTGCCCAGTTTACAGGAAAAGTAAACATCCAGGTAATCGATATCAATGGACGTATCGTTTATTCAGTTAAAGAAAACGACTTCAATGTTGAGAAAACAATCAATCTTGACCATTTACAATCGGGCATGTATGTCTTGAAAGTCAACGGAGAAGCATTGAACTATACTAAAAAAATCATCCTGAACTAAAAGGAGAAATTTATAAAAAGAAAAAGCCTGTAAGTGATTACAGGCTTTTTTATTTAAATGAGTTTGGGTTATAATTTATTGAAGAATGAAATTAGGCTTCCAACATCAATTCCGCAAATCTTTTGCAGTTCGTCAATGGTTCCGTGTTCGATGAAAATATCCGGAACGCCAAGTGTTTTAATTGTTGAGGTATAATTATTTTCAGCAGCGAATTCGACAACTGCAGAACCAAATCCACCTTTGATTGCGCCATCTTCAATAGTTACAATTGTGTAGAAAGTTTGAAAAATGGCAAGCAATAGTTTTTCGTCCAAAGGTTTTACAAACGCAAAATCGTAATGGGCAAAATCAGTGGTATTTTTGACATTCGCCAATGCTTCAACGACATTATTGCCAATAAAGCCATTCGACAACACCGCAATTTTATTGCCGTTTTTCAAACGATTGGCTTTCCCGATTTCAGTTCTTGAATAAGGCTGCTGCCAATCGGTGACAACGCCGCGGCCACGCGGATAACGAATCGCAATCGGATGTTCAAGACCCAGTTGTGCGGTATATAACATATTCCTAAGTGCGACTTCATCCAATGGCGAATAAACAATCATATTCGGAATGCAACGCAGGTATGCCAAATCAAAAACGCCATGATGCGTTGCGCCATCTTCACCAACCAAACCAGCGCGATCCAAACAAAAAATAACAGGCAAATCCTGTAAAGCGACATCGTGAATGACCTGGTCATAGGCGCGCTGTAAAAAAGTCGAATAGATATTGCAAAACACAATCATGCCTTGAGTCGCCATACCGGCTGATAAAGTCACGGCGTGTTGTTCGGCAATCCCGACATCAAAAGCACGGTCGGGCAAAGCATCCATCATGAATTTCAGTGAGCTTCCGGAAGGCATTGCGGGCGTAATCCCAACAATTTTTTCATTTTTCCTGGCCAAATCCAAAATGGTCAACCCAAAAACATCCTGGAATTTCGGAGGCAGGTTTTCCTCCGACTTTGAAATCAGTTCGCCGGTAAGCTTGTCAAATTTCCCCGGCGCATGGTATTTCACCTGGTTTTCCTCAGCCTGCTGCAATCCTTTTCCTTTTGTCGTGATGATGTGCAGAAACTTCGGCCCTTTAATGCTTTTTAAGCGCTCCAGTTCGTTGATGACGGCAAAGATGTCATGTCCGTCAATCGGACCGGAATAATCAAAATTCAGCGATTTAATCATGTTGTTGTCACGCGGGTTTTTTCCGTCTTTGACAGCAGTCAGATAATTTTTCAACGCACCGACACTCGGGTCGATTCCAATCGCATTGTCATTTAGGATAACCAACAGATTGGCATCGGTAACGCCGGCATGGTTCAAGCCTTCAAACGCCATTCCAGCCGCAATCGATGCGTCGCCAACCACCGCAATATGGTGTTTGCCAAAATCGCCCTTTAACCTGGATGCAATCGCCATTCCCAAAGCCGCCGAAATCGCCGTCGAAGAATGTCCGACGCCAAAAGTATCGTAAATACTCTCGCTTCGTTTCGGGAAACCGGAAATACCGCCAAGCTGACGATTGGTGTGGAAAATATCTTTTCGTCCAGTCAGGATTTTGTGCCCATACGCTTGATGGCCAACATCCCAAACCAATAAATCTTCTGGTGTATCAAAAACATAATGCAACGCAATCGTCAATTCCACGACGCCAAGGCTGGCGCCCAAATGACCTTCTTTCACCGAGACAATATCAAT
>DATHKH010000071.1:0-25361 GCA_035286325.1 Flavobacterium sp. | reverse complement strand
TGATTGAAGTGGAAATCCTTTTTAAATCCTGTAAGGTTTAAAAAGATTGAAACGTAAAGCAGGAATATGCTCCTAATCCAAAAACTTCGCTTTCAATTCTGCGGTTGGAATCATACAGCTTTCTCTTTTGCCATACCATTTGTAGCGGTTTTTGGCGATGTAGTCGTAGATCCAATTTCGGAATGATGCCGGACTAATCCTGAAAACAGACAACAAACTATAGATTCCGCCTATGTTTTTGGCGATTTCAATCACCGCGTCGGCCTTGTAATAATACGCGACATTTTGTTCGTATAAAACAATGCTGTCGATGTTGGCTGGATTGACTCCGATGTGTTTTAAAATGGCTATCCCAATCTCTGACTGCAGCGCCGCAAAACGGAATTGGTCTTTTTTGTCATGCCTGATAATAAACTGTACCGCCGAATTGCAGAGGTTGCAAACGCCGTCGAACAGGATGATTTTTTTATCTTTTGGCAGGTTTGAAAGTTCCATTATTTCTTGGCTTCTACGAGTTCTAGCGCGTCAATGCTGACTTTTGAAGTGAACATGCCGTAATTGACCGTCGCTTTGTTTTTCTCGATCGCGTCAATGCTTCCAACGGCTTTTCCGTCGTTCATGCGCACGCGGTCGCCGACTTTTAATATCGGTTTTGGTTTTTCAACAACAGGCTTAATTTTCTTGGCCTTCTTTTCCTGGCGGATTTCTTCAACTTGTACCGTGACTTCCTTGATGACTTCTTTTTTCTTTTCTTCCTTGGCTATGGTTTCTTTGGCTGTGGCTTTTTTGCGTTTGGAGTTTTCGATTTCGACGAGTTTCAGGAATTCGCCAATCAACAATTTCTTGTCTTTGTTGTTGAAATATTTCTCGGAAATGTCCTCGATTTTCTGCCCGATGTAAATGCTTTTCTGGTTGGAATCGTAGAGTTCCTGGTAGCTTTCGAGTTTTTGCTTGATCTTGACATTGATGTTTTCCATCTTTTTGCTTTCCTCACGCGCTTTGGATTCTTCTTCTTTGAGCGTTTGTGAAGTTTTTTCCATTTTGGAGCGTTCCTTTTGCAACGTGGCAATGGTTTTGTCGAAACGTACTTTGCCGACTTCAATTTTCTTTTTGGCGCGGTTGATCAGCCCGAACGGGATGCCGTTTTTCTGCGCGACCTCAAACGTAAACGAGCTTCCGGCCTGGCCCAATACCAACTTATACATCGGTTCGAGCGATTTTTCGTCAAAAAGCATGTTGGCATTGATGGCAAACGGCAGTTCGTTGGCCAATATTTTTAAATTGGAATAATGCGTCGTGATAATCCCAAAGGCTTCGCGGTGGTAAAATTCCTCAAGGAAAATTTCCGCCAATGCGCCACCGAGTTCCGGATCTGAACCGGTACCGAATTCGTCAATCAGGAACATCGTTTTCCTGTTGCATTTCTTCAGGAAATAATTCATGTTCTTTAAACGGTAACTATACGTACTTAAATGATTTTCAATGGATTGGTTGTCTCCAATGTCTGTCAGGATTCTGTCAAATAAAAACGTTTCACTGCGTTCGTGTACCGGAATCAGCATGCCGCATTGCAGCATCAATTGCAGCAAACCAACCGTCTTCAGGGAAATGGTTTTTCCGCCGGCATTCGGGCCTGAAATAACGATGATTCGTTTTTCATCATTGAGTTCTATGGTTTGCGGATAAGTGATTTCGTTCTTTTGCTTGTTCGTCAGGTACAAAATAGGATGGAACGCATCACGGAAATACACGCGACGTTCTTCTGTAATCGTTGGCAAAATGCCGTTGATTTTGGTGGCATATTTTGCTTTTGCAGCAATCACGTCTATATCGCTGAGGAATTCCTGGTATTGGATTAATAATGCGACATGCGGACGAATGGTAGCAGAGAGCTGTTTGAGGATTCTCGTGATTTCCTCTTTTTCTTCATATTCAAGATTGCTGAGTTCACGGGAATATTTTAAAGTTTGTTCGGGTTCGATAAAAGCCAGGCTTCCGGTTTTGGAACTGCCTAAAATGGAACCTTTGACTTTTCGCCTGTACATCGCCAATACTGCCAAAACCCTGCGGTTCTGCACGAAACTTTCCTTGATATCGTCGAGATAACCGAGCGAATTGTAATGTGTCAGTGCAACGCCAAAACTCTGGTTGACCTTCCCGCGGACGATGTTCATATCGCGGCGGATATTCAGTAGTTCAGGCGAAGCGTTGTCGCGGATTTCGCCATATTTATCGACGACTTCCTCTATACGCGTAATGATTTCTTTGGTAAACGGGACTTGTACGGCTTTGCCATTCAGGTTTGGATAATACTCATCAAACTTTTTGAAAAACTGCAGCAATGTATTGACGGTTTCTGAAATTGTGGCAATCTTTTTAAAGCTGCCGGTTTCAAGGAAACTGTCTTCAATGGCGAGGAACTTGATTTCATTGGTAATCGAATCAAATCCGTGGTTCGGAATGGCATTGTTATTTTGGAATGACGACAAATATTCAGATGTCATCAGCAAGGCGTGCATCAGGCTTTCCTTGTCTTTGAATGGCGTGATTGTCAGGGCTTTCTCTTTTCCAAGATCGGTATTGCAAATCGCAGAAACCGTTTCCAGTATTGTTGGGAATTGTAAATCCTGTAATGTTTTTTCAGTGATACTGATCATTTCTTTAACGGGCTATTTGGTTACAAATTTAATCAAAATTTGGCAGCAATCGGGTTTTCCTGGCGAAGCGAAATCCTTATATTTGAGGTAAAAATCGGATATGGATATCAATATCAATTCTACTTGGAAAAAGGAACTTTCGGACGAATTTGCAAAGCCTTACTTTGAGAAACTGATTGCCTTTGTAAAATCGGAATATAAAACCGCGAAATGTTATCCGCCAGGACCGCAGATTTTTGCGGCTTTTGACGAATGTCCATTTGACAAAGTCGAAGTGGTCATCATCGGCCAGGATCCATATCACGGACCGGGACAAGCCAACGGATTGTGTTTTTCCGTGAATGACGGAATTCCGTTTCCGCCATCGCTCAAGAATATTTTTGAGGAAATCAGGACAGATTTAAGCCAGCCAATCCCGAAATCGGGAAACCTCGAACGCTGGGCAAAACAAGGCGTACTATTGCTAAATGCGACCTTAACCGTCAGGACAGGAGAAGCGGGAAGCCACCAGAATAAAGGTTGGGAAACGTTTACGGATGCCGTAATCAAAAAAATATCCGACGAAAAGACCAATGTTGTTTTCCTGCTTTGGGGTGGTTATGCCAAAAAGAAAGGTGCCATCGTTGATAAAAGCAAGCATTGTATTTTGGAATCTGGACATCCGTCGCCGCTGAGCGCGAATAAAGGGCATTGGTTTGGGAACAAACATTTCAGCAAAACCAATGCATTCCTCGAATCAAAACACGAAAAGCCTATTAATTGGTAACCGTGAAGTTGTACATTCCCGAAGCGTCAATACTTGGCGAAGTCGAGAAAATATTCAGTTGGATATTGTTGTCGACACTATCTGAACGCAAAGCGACTTTGTTTGGAAATTTGGTCGTATTGCTGAAATTGAGCCTGTAATCTCCTGCTTCCGTCAGGTTTAGTCCGCCGCGATAAACATAGGTTTCGGCAACTGTATCATACTCCAAAAATCCCTGTACATAAAAGCCTGCGCTGCCATAGCCAGGACCGCCATCGACATAATTGCCTGTATTGTCAACCAGTTCCCATCCGCCGGCGCCATTCTTTTTTTCCAATATATAAAAGAAATCGAAAGTTGGGGCATGGGTCGTTTCAACAACATCGAGTTGCGTTGCCTGTCCGGGTTCATCCAATAATCTCGGCACGTTAACGTCGACATAAATCACGTCGCCAATAGTGTATGAAGCCGCAGGTTCTACTTCCATTAAGTTCACCGCTTCAATATACTTGGTATTGTAAAATCCGTCATCATCCGAATCGCATCCGGCAAAAACCAACATTGCAATTGCGGGAAATATATATTTTATCTTGTTCATTGTAGTATTTTTTAAAATCTGTAGCCAAAACTTAAACCAACGCGGGACAATGTATCCGGACTTTTATCCGTATCAAATAAATTGGTGCCGAAAGCGACCAGCAACTCCACGCCGAATTTTTGGTGGATGTATAATTTGTATCCCAATCCGGCGCCGACGCCAAAATCGGAGTAATTGCTTTTTTCATTGATGTAATAGCCGTTGCCATCGCCATCAACCTTCCTGACTGTTTCCTTAAAATCCCCGCCATTTGCTGAAACGAAAGCTTCGGCAAAATAAAAACTCGTTTGGCTTTTGGATAAATTGTAACGGACAAAAGGCGTGATATCATATTTTGGTGAATTATTCCTGTAACCGGCATCAAAATCATCATCCAATTTTTTGCTGTCTGAATAACCCAATGAAACCCCTATCGAAAAATCCTTATTCAGGAATCGTTCATAGCTCAGGTTAATTCTGGAAGCGGTAACCAATGACAAAAGATCTGTCCGGACTTCATTTTTCCTGCTCAGCATCGCAGTGGAATCGGCCACCTGCTGGGCATTCATGAGCTGTATTGAAAATAATGCAAGAAAGAGTATCTTCTTCATAAACAATGATTATTTGAAGTAGCTAAGATATGAAAAATGGGCTGCAAAATTCCGCCCGACGGAAATAAAATCAATTCAATGTCAAGGCGCCAAGAATCTCTTCATCCATAAATGGACCGCCGGGATATTTCGCGGTATAATCGAGATTCAGCCAAACCTGGCCACGCTCGTCAATGTGGTAATGGATTTCTTTTCCTTTGCTTTCCTGGATGAAAAGCACTTTTTTGACCAGGTAATTGATGGTTTCCAGATCGCTTTTTCGGCCAATGAGGATTTCAGGATAAATATGCCCTTTGGTATGGATCAGCCGCGGTGTTCCGCCAATGGCACGGACACAGGCAGCCATCAATATCGCATGGTCGTCGCAATCGCCGGAAAGATATTGGATTGACTCGCTGGCTTTGGCAATGTAGTCGCGGCCTTTCGGGTCACTGACATAATTCCACCTGCTGTTGATTTCATAAAACACGGCAAAACACTGGATGGTTGTCCTGTAATCGCCATAACGCTTAAAATTCCTGAAGTGCTTAAAAGTCGCCATGACCGCAAAATTACGCACCAAAGGATTGTCGTAATCTATAGCATCGAGGATTTTGGATTTGTTGGGGAAAGGCAAAAGTTTTGAAATGACGATATCCTGTGGATTCGGGTCGTCGGCCATTGTATAGACCATCGAACGGTAATCTTCAAAGACTGCAGCGAAACCGTATTTTCCGAATACGCTTCCATAAACCAGCATCAAAAGATACAGTGCAATGCAAATGATGATGACTTTCCGGAGCAAACGCAGTATGAATTGGATAAAAGCGACAATGAAAATGAAAAGCAGGATCCTGTCTATGCTGAAAATCCAGTTTGGGTCGATTAAATTCTGGTGGACAATGATAAAAACAGGAATCGCAATCAGGATATTCAGCAGAAAAATAATGACCGTATCCCAAGGTTTTTTGACCGTGAGCCTTTCTCTTATTTTTTGAAAAGGAATGTCCCTGAGTTTTATCATTGAACCGGAAAAGCGAAAGCTATAATGCCTTTACAATTGCTGCAAAAGTACCTTTTTTATCAATAAGAGACAGCCCAAGCAATTGATTTTGAACTTTGTTTAACATATCCGCATCCAATTGTTTCCGGGACCATTCGGTCAGGGAAAGCCATTCGTTGATGTCGTCGGGTTTTTGATGGTATGTTTTCGCCAAATCCTGAGCAATACTTGGGATGTTTTTAAATTCCAATGTAGTTTTATTGATGATTTCAAGTATGCTTTTAATGGTTTCCGGGGATTTTTCCAACACTTCGTCACGGACCGCAATCACAAAACATGGCCATGGTGTTGGGCAATCGGCGATGCGGCGAAAAATGCCTTTGTCAACCAGCGGTTTGGTCATAAAACGTTCCCACATAAAATAATCTGCCGTGCCGTTGGTCAGCGCTTCGGCTGCGCCATCGATGGTGTCGACGATTTCAAATTGCAGGTTGTCGGTTTGCCAGCCTTGGTTTTCGGCATTGACATATGCCATCAATTGCGAGCCGGAACCGATGCGGCTGATGGCTACTTTCGTGTTTTCCAAATCAGAAAGTGTTTGGTATTTTGATTTGGCGGCGACATGGATGCCCCAAATCAAAGGCGATTCGACATAAACCTGTACGATTTTAGACGGATTTCCGCCAACAATGTCCTTGACGATGCCTTCAGTGAGAATCACTGCAATGTCGGTTTCGCCATTGCGCAGCATCTGGCACATTTTACCTGTACCTTCTGGAATGTTTGTCCATTGCAGATTGATTTCCAGGGCTTCAAAAGCGCCGCTGTTGATGGCCAAATGCCATGGCATATTAAAATGTTCGGGAACGCCTGCTATTTTGATGGTTTTCATGATATGATTTGGTTGATATGATGTTCCAAATGTTCGGGATAATCAATCATGATGTATCTCAAATCAGAAATGGAACCGTCTGTGAATTGTATTTTGAGGTTTAGCCGCTCATTGGTTTGCGATTGCATGATGCGAATGATTTGTTTGTTTAGCGATAGCCAAAGCTGGAACAATTCGGCTATGGGCATCGATTGGTATTGGTTGGCTTCGACCAATTCCTGCTGCTTGTATTCGCGATAGATGTATGGTTGTGGCCGGTGGCCGATTTCGGTAAACCGCGTCAGGTTGTTGATCGCCGAATCGACCAAATGCCCGAGGATTTGCTTGCGCGACCATTTTCCTTCGGCAATTGGGATTTCCAATGCTGATTCGCTGGCTGCCGCAAAATATTGCTCAGCTTGTTGCAACACCGTTTGTAATTTATGGATGGCTGTTTTCATGTGTTCAAAAGCCTAGCCCTGATTGCAGCGGTATCCTTTTTTGAGGAACGAAAAAAAGATATAGCGGAAAGCAGGAAATAGCTCCTAATGCTCGTTAATATTTGCGAGTTTATCCAATGTGTAGGCGATAAGCTCGTCGACCGCTTTGTACGGATCGGCGCTGAAAGTACCCGACGCGCGGTTCGCGATAATCGCGTTCAGCGACAAGGCATTGTGGCCTAAAAGTGCCGAAAGCCCATAGATGGCGGCAGTTTCCATTTCGAGATTGGTAATCCTGGTGTGTTCGAATTTAAATTCGTCCATTTTTGAATTCAGTTTTTCGTCCTGGATATTCAGCCTTAAAACCCGGCCTTGCGGACCGTAAAATCCTCCGGCGGTTGCCGTAATTCCTTTGTGCATTTGTTCGCTTTCGATGATTTTTTCGAGCGTTTCCGAGCACGGAACAGCATATGGGCGGCCTTTTCTGACGTCCCAATTGGTGTGTCTGATGAATGCATCTTCAATCGCGGCGTTTGAAACTTCGTCGATGAGATAGGAGCGGAGCATGTTGTCCAATCCCAACCCGAATTTGGACATCACGAAGCTGTCAACCGGAATGTCTTCCTGTAAAGAACCGGATGTGCCAATCCTGATGATGTTTAATGAAGTCAGGTTTTCCTTTGGCTGGCGTGTTTCGAGGTCGATATTGACCAATGCGTCTAGTTCGTTGATGACGATGTCGATGTTGTCCGGGCCGATTCCGGTGGACATGACTGTCATTTTCTTGCCTTTGTAATAGCCGGTCTGCGTTTTGAATTCGCGTTTTTGGGTCGAAAACTCGATGCTGTCGAAGAACTGCGTGATTTTTTCAACACGGTTTTGGTCGCCAACAAAGATGATGTCGTTTGCGATATTTTCAGGAAGCAGGTTTAGGTGGTAAACGCTTCCGTCGGGATTGAGTATTAATTCTGAGGATTTTATTGACATGCTTAGTTTTTTGGAATTTGAATTTATTTTTTTTTTGGAATTTATCCTCCGACCCGTTTGACTTTAAAGCCTTTGTCTTTTAACAGGCTCATGATTTTGTCGCGGTAATCGCCCTGGATGATAATGCTGCCGTCTTTGAAGCTTCCACCGACACTGAGTTTGGTTTTTAATTCTTTGGCAAGCATTTTAAAATCATCGTCATCGCCGGTATAACCTTCGATGATCGTAATGGGTTTGCCTTTTCGCTTTTCGAATTTGCAGATCATGGGTTCGGATTGGATCCATAAATCTTTATTTTCCGGAACGACTGTTTCTTCTGGGGAAACTTCGTGGTCAGGGAAAAGGTTTTTTAGTTGTTCTTGTAAGTCCATTTTTATATGCCTCAATAATTAAAAAAACAAAAGACATCAAGTACAAAACCCAATGTCTTTAGCATATGTAAAAGTAAGATTATTTCTTGATCAATCCCAAATCGACCAAACGTTCATGCAGGAATTCGCCGGCAGTGATGTCGTCATACAATTTCGGGTGTTTGTCATCCATGCAGTTTTCAAGCACATCAAGTTTCATGTCACTGACAGGATGCATGAAAAATGGGATCGAATAACGCGAAGTTCCCCACAATTCACGCGGTGGATTGACAACCTGGTGAATGGTAGATTTCAATTTATTGTTGGTATGGCGCGATAGCATATCGCCAACATTGATCACCAATTCGTCTGGTTCTGCAACGGCATCGATCCAATCGCCATTGTGGTTTTGGACCTGTAATCCTTTGCCTTGTGCGCCCATTAAAAGCGTAATCAGATTGATGTCGCCATGGGCTGCGGCACGAATGGCATTTTCAGGTTCGGATGTGATTGGCGGATAATGTATCGGGCGAAGGATGGAATTCCCTTCGTAACCATATTTATCGAAATAAAATTCGTCCAATCCCAAGTGAAGTGCCAAAGCGCGCAATACATAAATCCCTGTTTTTTCAAGCATTTTGTAAGCTTCTTTCCCGGCTTCATTGAATTTTGGAAGTTCTTTCACTTCCACATTGTCCGGATATTCTGAAGCATATTTTGAATTCTTGTCCACATATTGCCCAAAATGCCAAAACTCTTTCAAGTCGCCTTCTTTTTTGCCTTTAGCATGTTCCTTGCCAAATGAAACATAACCACGCTGCCCGCCAATTTCCGGGATTTCATAGCTGTATTTTGTTTCAAGGGGCAATGCGAAGAAATTCCTGATTTCACTATATAATTCGTCTACGAGTTTATCATCCAAAAAATGACCTTTTAATGCCACGAAGCCAATATCTTCAAAAGCCTTTCCGATTTCATTTACAAATTTTTGTTTACGTTCCGGGTCGCCCGAAAGGAAATCACGCAAGTCCACGCTGGGAATGTTTTGCATACTATTTATTTTTTGTTAATAACTTTAAGACTGCAAAGCCTTGATAACACAAATGTAAAGAATAATTTCAAATCGAAATTTCAAAACTTATCAACATTTCAAAAAAGTCAGCCAAAAAAAGGTTAAGCTGTTTATTTTTTATACTTTTGACAAGTTTTTAACACAAAAATATTCTCCTCAAAAATGAATTTTGAAAGAAGAAACCTGACGGACGAACAATTACTGGATTTATATAAAAGGCTTTTAAAGCCTAGGCTGATTGAAGAAAAAATGCTGATCCTGATTCGTCAGGGGAAAGTGTCGAAATGGTTCTCGGGAATTGGCCAGGAAGCCATTTCCGCGGGCGTTACGGCTGTGCTTGAAGATGACGAATACATCTTGCCAATGCACCGGAATCTCGGTGTTTTTACCGGGCGCGATATTCCGCTTTACAGGCTATTTTCACAATGGCAAGGCAAAGCCAACGGCTTTACCAAAGGCCGTGACCGTTCGTTCCACTTTGGGACACAAGAACACAAGATTATAGGCATGATTTCGCATTTGGGCCCGCAGCTTGGCGTGGCCGACGGAATCGCATTGGCCAATAAACTAAAGAAAAACGGAAAAGTCACCGCAGTATTTACAGGAGAAGGAGCAACAAGCGAAGGCGACTTCCATGAGGCGTTGAATATCGCTTCGGTTTGGGATTTGCCGGTTTTGTTCATTATCGAAAATAACGGTTATGGATTGTCAACGCCAACAACCGAGCAATACCGCTGCGAAAACCTTGCTGACAAAGGCATTGGCTACGGAATGGAAGCACATATCCTCGATGGAAACAACATCCTTGAAGTGTATAATGAGCTGTCTGAAATTGTCGCATCCATGCGCACAAATCCAAGGCCCGTATTGATTGAGTTCAAGACTTTCAGGATGCGTGGCCATGAAGAAGCGAGCGGCACCAAGTATGTCCCACAGGAATTGATGGACATGTGGGCGGCAAAAGACCCGGTTGATAATTTCAGGACGTACCTGATTAAGCAAGGTGTTTTGAGAATCGACAAAGACGACAAATGGAAAGCGGATATCAAAGGAGAAATCGATGATAATTTATTGATTGCGAATACTGAAGCAGATATTAAAGCCGATTTGGATACCGAATTAGATGATGTATACAAACAGTATGATTTTGAAGAGATTGCACATTCAAATGAAACAGAGAACATCCGTTTCGTAGATGCCATTTCACAAGGGTTGAAGCAATCGATGGAACGCCATGACAACTTGGTTATCATGGGCCAGGATATCGCCGAATATGGTGGTGCTTTTAAAATCACTGAAGGTTTTGTGGCGGAATTCGGGAAAGAACGCGTTATCAATACACCTATATGTGAATCGGCCGTGGTTGCTGCGGGAATGGGATTGTCGATTAACGGATTTAAGGCAATTGTCGAAATGCAATTCGCCGATTTCGTGTCCTCAGGCTTCAACCCGATTGTCAATTATCTTGCAAAAGTGCATTACAGATGGAATGAGAATGCGGATGTTGTGGTAAGAATGCCTTGCGGCGGCGGAACACAAGCCGGGCCGTTCCATTCACAGACCAATGAGGCGTGGTTCACCAAAACGCCAGGCCTGAAAGTCGTTTATCCGGCATTTCCATATGATGCAAAGGGGCTTCTTAACGCTGCAATCAATGATCCAAACCCGGTCATGTATTTTGAGCACAAGCAATTGTACCGAAGCGTATACCAGGATGTGCCGAAAGATTATTATACGATTCCGCTTGGAAAGGCCACTTTATTAAAAGAAGGGAAAGACATTACAATTATTGCTTTTGGTGCGGCAGTGCACTGGGCGTTGGAGACTTTATCACTCAATACCGGTATTTCTGCCGACCTTATCGATTTGAGGACATTACAGCCATTGGATAAGGATACCGTTTATGAATCGGTACGCAAAACCAGCAAAGTCATCATTCTTCAGGAAGACTCTATGTTTGGCGGGATTGCCAGCGATATTTCAGCCATGATCATGGAAGACTGTTTTGAATACCTCGATGGCCCGGTAAAACGTGTAGCGAGTTTAGACAGCCCGATACCGTTTACAAAAGCGCTTGAGGATCAGTATCTTCCAAAAACAAGATTTGAAATAGCATTAAAAGAATTGATGGCATATTAAGTTATATTAGATTTTTATTTTATACTTTCAAGGAGCTTTTCAGCTCCTTATTTTTTTACATTAACATAATGTAAAATCCTACAAAACAGATATTTTAATGTATTTTATCGGTCTTATTTGCTTTTTGTCGATAAAATATTTTTTTATGAAAGAATTAAAATTTAGTTTTGAATCGTAAATAGAGCCATTTACATTCATAAATTTTATAAATACCTGTGATAATATGACCCTACTATTACTATCAAAAAATATTAGAAATATATTCCTTGTTGTTTTGGGTATGGCGATGATGAATTCCAATGCCCGGAATCTCCTGGCCAATGGCGATTTTGTTGCGGCACCTTTTGCCTGTTCGTTGGTCATCACCAATCCTGCGGCAGTTTGTTCCCCTGCAACCGTGAACCTTACATTGCCAGCTGTAACCGTCGGAAGTGCGCCAGGAACTTTGAGTTATTGGACCAATGCGGCGGCAACTACACTACTGCCAAACCCAACGGCAATATCAACCAGTGGCACCTATTATATTAAAACTACTGACGGAACAGGCTGTTTCGACATCAAACCGGTTGTGGTTACTGTAAATGTACCGGCTTCTGGAACGCCACAGTTGTTTCCTGTCTGTACAGAATCGACAACATCATCAATCAAATTTGATTTCAACAACATGAACCAGACGGGATTTACGGGCTCGTATCATGTTGGCGCCGGCCCGGAAATACCGATTCCATATTTTACAGCACCTACAAATTATACCATTAATGGGCTTGCACCTGGGCAAATCGTTACGATGACTTTAAATTGGGTCGGCACCTGCGCGACAAAAACAGCTGCGGCACAGGTGGCAATTTTGCCAACATTTTCTTTGCCTTCAGCATTATGTGTTGGAACGGTATTGCCTACGACATCAGACAATGGGATACCGGGAACCTGGAGTCCGACCTCAATCATAACCGTTCCGGGCGGCACCGATAATTATGTCTTTACGCCGGTAAACTATAACAATTGCCTTCCGATAAAGATTGTCCATATTGATGACCTGATACCGACAGTAACCACTTTTAATACGATAACGCCAAGCTTTTGCCAAAATTCGCCTGCGGCATTTCCAACGAACACGAATTCCCCGCAAATTACCGGAACATGGAGTCCGGCGGTTATTAATACGGCAACAGTCGGAACATCAAATTATACTTTCACACCGAATCCCGCTTTATTCCCATGCGCGACTACAAAACAGATTACGGTAACGATTACACCGAGGATTACACCAACATTTAGCGCAATTGCACCGCTTTGCCAAAATGCGGCGGCTCCAACTTTGCCTGCCAGTTCCACCAATACGCCACCTATAATCGGGACATGGAATGCAGCCATCAGCACGGCAGCAGCAGGAACAACGATTTACACATTTACACCGACTGCAGGCCAATGTACTTCAACAACATTAACGACTATGTCGGTCATGGTCAACCCGACACAAACGCCAAATTTCGCAGCAATCCCATCAATATGTTCTGGATCAGTTGCTCCGGTTTTATCAAATACATCTCCTAATGGGATTACGGGTACATGGTCGCCGGCAACGATAAGCAACACCACTACCCAGAATTATACATTTACGCCAACTGCCGGGCAATGCGCAGTACAGCAGGTTTTGAATGTCGTAGTTACGCCACAGGTGCATCCGAATTTTAGCGCCACGCTTACTTTATGTTCTGCAACAGCAGCACCGGTATTGGCAACGACTTCACCAAACGGAATTACCGGAATCTGGTCGCCAACCACAATCAATAATATTTCAAGCGGTAGTTATGTCTTTACGCCAACAGCAGGGCAATGCGCCAGTATTCACACTTTGGCAGTGACCATAACGCCAGTGATTGTTCCGAGTTTTGCTACGACTGCAACCTATTGCCAAGGCGCAACGGCTCTGGCTTTATCAAACACTTCTCCGAATGGAATTACCGGAACCTGGTCGCCAACTTCAATCAATACTACTACTTTAGGCAATACAAACTATATATTTACATCGACAGCAGGACAATGTGCAAGTGCAACACATACTTTGGCTGTGACAGTCAATCCAATCCAAACGCCCGATTTCGGGCCAATTGCGTCGATATGTTCAGGCGGTGCGGTACCGACATTATCGAATGCTTCGCCAAATGGCATTACCGGAACTTGGTCGCCCGCAACTATCAATAATACGACAACACGGAATTATACTTTTACACCAGCTCCCGGGCAATGTGCGGTACAACAGGTTTTAAATGTTGTAATAAACCCAATCATACACCCGAACTTCAACCCAACGCTGACCTTATGTTCGGCAACACCTGCTCCTGTATTGGCGACAACTTCACCAAACGGAATCAATGGAACCTGGTCGCCTACAACTATTGATAACCTCGTAAGCGGAACATACGTTTTTACGCCAACAGCGGGACAATGTGCGAGTACACATACATTGAGTGTGACAATAACACCAGTGATTGTCCCAAGTTTTGCAACAACAATGGCACTTTGCCAGAATCAAATTCCGCCAACATTGTCAAACACATCACCAAATGGCGTCACCGGAACATGGTCACCATCAAGCATTGATACAAGTGTACTGGGCACTTTTAATTTTACCTTTACATCTACGGTCGGACAATGTGCCAGCGTTACACATCCATTACAGGTAACTGTAAGTGCGAACCAAACGCCTGATTTTGCGCCGATTGCCCCTTTTTGTGAAGAAGGTGTGGCGCCGGTTTTGTTAAACACGGCACCAAATGGAGTTACCGGAACATGGTCACCGAGTATAGTGAGCAATACCAATTCGGGCGCTTATATATTTACTGCAGATCCAGAACAATGTTCTTCGAACCAAACTCTAAATGTAACGATCATTCAGAAAACGGTTCCTGCATTTACACCGATTGCGGCATTTTGCGCCGGAGATACAGCACCGGTTTTATCGCTTGTTTCCAATAACGGCATCACCGGGACATGGTTGCCGGCTACAGTTGACAATACTGTCAGCGCCGATTATTTCTTTACGCCAGATCCGCCACAATGTGCTGAGACCAAAACATTTCATATTACAGTCAACCAGCCAGTAGACCCGGATTTTCCTGACCTTGCTATATGCGCCGGCGCTACGCCGCCATTATTGGGTCCACTGTCACCAAATGGAATCAGTGGCAGCTGGATGCCTGTTGTTATTGACAATAATACCAACGCCAGCTATGTCTTTACACCAAATATAAGCGAATGTGCCAATCCACAAACCATAAATGTTACTGTGAACCAGTTGACATTGCACAATGTGACTTGGACTGTCAGTAATTATTTTTCCGACAACCAAACCATAACGGTATTGGCGACTGATCCTGGAAATTATTTATACCAATTGGATTATGGGCCGATACAGGAAAGTAATGTTTTTGATCATGTAAGCCTGGGAAGCCATTTCGTTACGGTTTCCGATGCAAATGGTTGCTCGCCTTCGATAGTTGAGCAGAATGTGATGGTCATTGGATATCCGCCTTATTTCACGCCAAATGCCGATAGCTTTAACGATACCTGGAATATTTTTGCATTGAGCGGACAAACCAATGCGACGATCTTTATTTTTGACCGCTACGGTAAATTGCTGAAACAGATCATGCCAAATGGATTGGGCTGGGATGGAACCTATGATGGACGCCCAATGCCTTCAACCGACTATTGGTTTACAGTCAAGTACTCTGAAAATGGCAAGCCAAAAGAATTTGCCTCACATTTCTCTTTGAAACGATAATAAATGAAAAAGCCCCGCAATGTGAGGGCTTTTTTTATATTCCAATCTGTCCGTCAAAACGGGTTTTGTCTTTTGTGTTTTTCTTCCGGTTGTCGCTGAAGGAAGCTTTGTCCGGTACTTTGTTGGGATCAGTTTTGGCGCTTTCATCATTGGTTAATGACTTTGTGCTGCCGGTCTTTTTAACGTCTTTGGTGTTTATAGGACTGTCAGTATTTATAACTTTCTTAGGATGTTCCATGATAATCTGGATTTATATTTGAGCATATAAAGGTCTGCAAATATTACCGGATTGCTGTTACATACATCTTATAGTTTTTATAAAATTTCCATCTCATAAGGTGATTTTTAATATTTTGTACATTTTTTAGCATTTGCTATTTACCGCATTAAAATTATAATCGTAATTTAGAAGGACTTAAAAACGACCGTATGAGATTAAGTGTTGAACGAAAACCTGTAAAAGTTACTCCTGATTCCCGACGTGTAATTGCACGTTTTTTCTTTAATGGCGAAGAAAGGGCAGTAGCACTCATCAAAAAAGTACTTGAGCTCCCAAAAGAGGAAGTATTTGCACTCATTTCTCCATTGCTCCAGGATTTTTCCAAAAGGCATCGCAACATTACCAAAAAACTCCAGCGCCATTGTGAACGCATTGAGCCACAGATCAGGCTTGCCGGGGCGAATCCCGATGAACTCGACGAATATACCCGGTTGCTTATCGGTTCTTATTTTACCCATGAATATTCCATAGAATCAGCGGCTTTTTTCAATCCTTCCATTGTTGAAGATCCAGACCGTAGCAATCTCGAAGAAGGCCAGCAAAGGGTAATCATCAGTTTTCGCGCCGTTGGTGAAGGCCATGTTTCTTCTGTTGTTTTTCGTCGCGCACTCATAGACAAGCACAATAATATCACAGTCATTCCTGCAGGCAATTATATCGATGAGGCAGATAAGATTCGGAATGCCGTCTACCAAAAGCGTCTATTCCTGAAAAAAGGCGAAGACGAAGGCATCAATGCGCATTTTCTTAAAATGGTCGACTCACAACTCGGTGACCAGTTTGATTATGACGAAATCAAGACTCTCATCCATGAAGCGCGATCTGAAACCACAGATTTGAGCACCATCAGGCAGTATAACCTCATATTGGCGTTATCCGACAGTTATCGAAAAATCAGCTTTTCCAAAGATACGGACATCAGCGACCGCGTTATTTTTCCGATTTCCGATTTGGAAAGCCGCGGTATTGAAGATGCACGGTTCGTAAAATTCACGAGGGAAAATGGCAGCATTGTTTATTATGCAACTTATACGGCCTTTGACGGTTCGTATATTATGCCCAAATTACTGAAAACAACCGATTTCTACGATTTTAAAACGAGCCCATTGAATGGGGCCGGAGCCAAAAATAAAAACCTGGCCTTATTCCCAAGAATGATCAATGGAAAATATGCGATGCTTTCCCGCGTGGACGGCTGGAACAATTACATCATGTATTCCGATTCGATAAATGTCTGGGAAAATCCGATTAAAATCCAGGCGCCCGAACATCCGTGGGAATTCGTGCAGATTGGCAATTGCGGTTCGCCAATCGAAACCACTGAAGGATGGTTGATCATTACACATGCCGTTGGTTCAATGAGAAGATACAGCATTGGCGCCTCTTTATTGGATTTAAAAAACCCTGAAATCGAAATCGGCAGGCTCAAAGAACCGTTGATTATGCCGAATCCTGACGAACGCGAAGGCTATGTGCCGAATGTAGTCTATTCCTGCGGATCGATCATTCACAATAATGAACTGATTATTCCTTATGGTTTGTCTGACCACAGTTCGAGTTTTGCTACGGTCAACCTGAAGCTGCTGCTTGACAGGCTGAAAAAAGGCGGATAAAAAAACAGCATGGCAAGTAAGTCTTATCATGCTGTTATGTATTGTATTTTTATTTTCCTGAATCTTCGAGGTTGTCATTTTTATCCCTGAAATCCATATCCGTACTTAAATCTGCGGGGAAATCAGCATTGAAATTCTCATCGTTTGTTTCTTTGTCATGCTCCGCATATTTATGTTTGCCCGTGTCATTCCTGACATTATCCGGATTTCTCTGGTTGGAATGCTGGTAGTTTTTCTGTCCGTCGTGCCTTTGTTGGCCACCAAGGTTTTGTTTTCCCTGATTGCCGTTGTTGACTGTTCCCATGATTTTGATATTAGGTTTATATCAGTAAACTTAATTAATAGCCACAGGTTTTACGTTACGGAGTTTGAGGCAAATGTTATACGATTACTAGTGAATATGTCCCAAAAGCCAGTATACAATAATAAATACGATAATCATCCCGAAGCATCCGCCGCCGAGCTTTTTGGCACTGTAGCCCGCTATAAGTGTCTTGAAAAATCCGTTCATAATGTTTTGGTGTTAAATTATTGAGGTGTTAATCCCCAAATGCCGGTGCGTATCGGCAATAGCCTTGTCATTTTTATAATCAATCCAGGACTGTCCTTTTCTTTTGCGCATCCAGCCATCGTAATGGCGCATGATTAGAATATTATAAATCGCCATCGAAATATTTGACAGCTTTCTTGGAAATGCCCGTAAACTCATCGAAAAACCAGGCGACAGGTATTTCATATAATGCCAATAACCTTCAGGCATATAAAGCATTTCACCATGATTGAGCTTTGCAATCAGTCCTTGCGCTTTTTCCAATGCCGGCCATTTTTCAAAATCGGGATTGTCAAAATCAATATCTTCCCTGGAAATCAAAGCATGTGGCACTTTATATAAGTACGGAGTTTGGTCAGGGGCAAAGAGGATGCATTGTTTGACACCATTGAAATGGAAATGCAAAATATTCGAATAATCAATGTCATAATGCATAAAAACCCGTGCATTTTCCCCGCCAAAAAACAGCATCGGCAATTGTTTCACCAAACGCAGTCCGATATCCGGCCATTTGAAATCGTCTTTCAATACCGGAACTTCCTTCATCAGGTTATACAGAAAAATGCGATAGTTTGTTGGTTTTGCCTGCAACAGGTCGATATAATCCGCCATCTTCATTTCAGCGTGCGCTTCGTTGAATCCGTCTTTGTGCGAAACCGGCCGGTCATCGTAAAGTGGCACCGTTTTATCACCGGCTACATCTTTCATGTATTGGAGTTTCCACTTTTCATATGCAGGCCAATCGGCTGTCAGTTGTTCAATGACGACTGGCTTCTGTTTCCTGACGTATTGGTTGTAAAAATCTTCTTTGGAGATCGTTTTTACGCGTTCGATTTCTGTTAAATGTAAGCCCATAAACAACGATTAATTGTTCTTGATAGTAGATTTAAAAGTGCGAATTCCGACTGTATTTCTGTACGTAAAAATAAAAAAAATTAATTTTTACCAATGACAGTGCGGTCATTATAAGTTAAGTTTAACAAATCGCAGCTGATAAAAACCATCAGGCCCGTTGTCAATAAGTAACTAGTTGTTCTCGCGGGCAAGCGCATAATACATTTCATTCGGATCATAATCGAAATCATAATCGAATTCTTCATTATCGGCTTCTGAACTGTTGATGCTTACGATGTTTTCGAAGTTGTGGTCAGTCGGTGAAAAGTAAGTTGTTTTCATGGTTTGGAAATTTTTGTGTGGTTACAAAGCAAATTTCACCAAATCCAATTTATTTTATTTACATCGTTTTCGTAAAATGTTATACAATTGTGGGATTATGATTATTAATATTTCCCACTCAGCAAACTGCCGCCAATCGGAGCTTTTCTTTCTATCCCCAATTTCTTCATCATTTCATAAGTCGTACAAACCGCCGCAGAAGTCACCGGAATCCCGATTTCCTTCTCAATCAGGTCAATCGCTTCCAATGATGGCATTTGCACACAGGCCGAAGCGACAAGCACATCAACGCCTTCAAGATTCAACCGCTTGTAGATTTCCAGCAAATTCATAGGATTTTGTGCTGCAACCTCAAGGTTATCCGGAATCTCAAGCGCAATCGAATCGACGACCTCAAACCCCTGGTGCTCGATATAATCAACAACCATATCGGTCAACGGCCGCATATAAGGCGTAATGATGGCAACTTTTTTCGCGCCCAAAACTTTCAGTCCGTTAATCAAGGCGCCGGCGCTGGTCACGATCGGCGTTGGAAAATCATTGGCAACCGTTTCCTGGTGCAAATTGACTTCCGATACGCAGTGATAGCCGCGGCCCATGCTCATAATCGCAACAAGACAGGCATAACCCATGACATCGACATGCGCATCCGACAATTCCTGGGCGCATTTCAACGACATCGCGTCCATCGCTTCAAGTTCTTCCTTGGTGACTTTCTTCATGCGCATGCGGCTCGAATGAAAGGTAAAACGTTCCGGCAAAATGGTTTCACGTGCGTGGAAAATAGCAGGGATTTCGGTTTCCATGGTCACATTTGACGATGGTACGATTTGGCCTATTCTAAATTTTTTCATTGGATTATTAAATTTTTTGGGCGTTGCCTGCGGCCGGGCTTTTCGTTACAATCTTTTCTTTACAAGAAAAAGGATTTTCACTTCAATCCCTAACGCGGGCGGTAACTTTTAAATTGACTTTACAGTATTGATTAATGTTCCAATGCCTTCAACGGTCGCTGCGACAACATCGCCATTCCGTAGCCATTCCTGCGGGTTTCTGCCGGCGCCAACGCCTGCTGGCGTTCCCGTCGCAATGATATCGCCGGGTTCAAGCGTGAAAACAGTACTCAAATCTTCTATCAGGTCGTTGATGTTGAACAGCATGAACTTCGTGTTGGAATTTTGCTTTTCAACACCATTCACGGTTAACGACAAATTCAGGTTGTGCGGGTTTTCAATTTCGTCTTTGGTGACCAAAATCGGACCCATCGGTGCAAAAGTATCCTGGCCTTTGGAAACGATCCATTGCCCGGCACGACGGCAATCGCGCGCTGAAATGTCGTTGATTACGGTATAGCCAAAAACATAATCCATTGCATTTTCGTTTGCGACATATTTTCCTTTTTTGCCGATGATGACAGCCAATTCGACTTCCCAATCCAATTGCTGTGTCAGTTTTGGGTTCAGCAGAACATTGGTATTTGTCGCCGTGACGGTTGTCGGTGGTTTTGAAAAGATAACGGGTTTTTGCGGCAGTTCATTGGATGTGTCCAATGTACGCGCACTTTCCGCGACATGTTCGGTGTAATTCAATCCGATTCCGATAATGTTTTTTCGCGGTTTTGGGATAGGAGCGAGCAGTGTCACTTCATTCATCGGGATTGAAGACGAAGCAATGACATTTTCATTGGCTTTGCTGAGGATATCGGCAATGCGTGCGACTTCTTCCAACCCCAGATCAATCAATTCCAGCATCGATTTTGGAAAGGTTTCATTGGTTTTGTGCCCGAGTTTTTCGAGGTCTATAATCACATCATTCTCGACAATTCCCAAATGTTGCTCTTCTGAATTTACTTTATAGGTAACTAGTTTCATTCTGTTGTATAGTAGTAAGTTAGTTTAATTTTTAGTTCTAAAGTCTAGCCCTGATTACAGCGGAAATCCTTTTGAGGCTTTTACCGAAAAAGATTGCAGCGAAAAGCAGGTTCCCGGCTCCTAATTCAAAATCTGGAAACCGCCATTTTCTTCATATGCCTTCTCCTGGTACAATCCGAGTTTTTCAATAACTGGCAAATCGTTGAAAGAAAACAATACGGCATCTTCAGTTTCCGACAAATTCACGTGCTCGTGCCACGCCCATGAAGGAATGCAGAAAATATCGCGTTCCTTCCAGTCGAAGCGTTTGCCATCGATAATCGAATAGCCTTTGCCTTTCGCGCATTGAAAGACGAATGAGCCGGTGTGCTTGTGCGCTTTCGTATGTTCGCCAGCACGCAGCAATTGGATCGACGCGCCCATGGTTTGCATGACATGGCCGCCTGTCAGCGGATTCGAATAATGCATATGAATGCCGTCAAAAGGCGAGCCTTCATTGACTTTAGCGGCTTCCAATAATGCCGGATAAACCGATTTCCAGGAGTATTTAAACAACGGTGAATATGGTTTGTCCCAGACAAAATCTGCAGGAATGACACCAGCTCCGCTAAATGATAAAGGAGAAAAATTTACAGGGGTTTGCAATGGCTGCTTGCCGTCAAAAACCGCATAATCATTGGCTTCAAGCGCATTGACAAGCGGAATGTCGAGTCCGTCCTGCCAGATGCAGGTTTTCCCATCGGCATTGACGCCGTGTTCGTGCCAGGTGGAATTTGGCGTAATCACAAAATCATTGACCTCAAACGTAATCTTATTGCCATCGACAACGGTATAGCCGCCTTGGCCTTCCATGATAAAACGCAAAGCGGATGCTTTATGGCGGTGCGCGGAAGTGCTTTCGCCGGGGCGCGTAACCTGGATTCCGGTATATAGCCAACCCACGGCAGCGCTGACATCTCTGCGTTTGTCATTGACGAGATAAACGACGCGGCGTCCGGCTTGCTCAGGCGTGACGAGTTCAGAAGATTTTATGACCAGTTCGCGCAAATCATCATATTTCCATAGCATCGGGACGGATGAAGACCGCGGTTCCCAAGGTTCAATATCATTAGCGACAGTCCACAATGCGCCGGCGCCGAGTTTTGAAAGTGTTTCGTAATAGGCTTCGAGTTCCGGCGTGTCTTTTACGCGTGCACGGCCGATGACATCGTCGTTGTGTTTTGCTTCCATTTTATTTTTTATTGAATTCTTCGTGGTTGTCTATGAACGTGATTTTCCTCGTCGGCGCCGTGTTCACGCGTAAATCGAAAATATCGAAACGGTTGTAATGGCCGAGAATATCGTGCATTTGCTTGGGTTGGATGCATTTCGCCAAATCAATATCGGCATAAACGATGCCTTCATCGTCAATCAATGGTTGGCCAACGACCGCACCATTCGGGCCGATAATTCCGGAGAAAGCAGAATTTTTGCGGGTCAGCAATTCATCTACGTTTGGAACATCGTTACGCAAAGCGTCCATAATTTCCTTTGAAATCGTCGAACACGACACCACTGTAAACAATTTCCCTTCGAAAGAATGTGCGGCTGCGCGAATTTTGATCGCTTCCGCCATGTCGTAATCCGGCGGTGCAACAGGAAGTGATATATAATTGGCAATATGAATCAGCTCGCCTTGTGACAGCAAAGTAAACCGTGCCAATGTATTCGTATTTTCGCCACAAGCCAAAGTGCCAATTGGCCCGATTTCGGTTTTGTATACCTTCAATGACGAACCATCGCCGGAAGTCCATGTGAGTTTCTCAGCCCACGTTGGTACCAATTTTCTATGTTTTCCAACCAGGTTTCCGTGATTGTCAATGATCAGGTTCGTGTTATAGATTTCGCCATAGCTTTCGCCGCGCTCATTAATTCCAATAACGATATGAATGTTATTTTCCTTTGCGGCTTTGCAGATTTTTCCGACTTCAGAACCATTTGCGGTAATCGAACTCCGGTACAATTGCTCGTACCATTTGCTGCCTTGCACCGGCGTCATGATCCAGTTCCAATACGGATAACCAGCGATGAATACTTCGGGAAAGGCGACCAGTTGAGCGCCATTTGAAGCCGCTTCTTTGATGATTGAAATGGCTTTGTCGACCGTTTTGTCTACGTTTAGGAAAACGGGTGACGTTTGGACTGCTGCTGCTTTGAATTTTGGAAAATCCATTAATAATTTGAATTATAAGTTATGACCCGAGCGTAGCGAACTGGCCTTGCAATCATGAATGATAAAAGTACGCAATTATTCAATTACATATTGATTGATTCGTGCTCTTGTATCTTCTGAAAATGCTTCGGATTTGATATTGGCATCGCCTTTATTCAACGCCACGTTGACCAATGTGACTTCGCCTTCAAGGCAGGTTTTGTTATTTTCATCGGCAAATTTGAATCCACATGTGACTGATGCACCGCCGAGATTGGTAACCCAAAGCGATTTGGTCAACGTGTCACCGATTCGAGCGGCCTTTTTGAATTGCACTTTCAGGTCAACAGTCGGAATGCCATTTGTCTCATGTATTTTTGAAAACGGCCGGTCCAGCGCTTCTTCAAACCAGTCTTCAACGAGGTCGTTGAGCATTTCAAGAAATCGCGGATAGAATACGATTCCGGCATAATCGACGTGTTTGAAGCGGATTTTTTCAGTTTTGTTGAATGTTTTTTCCATTATGACTTTAATTTAAACCGTTGGATTTTTCCCGTCTCCGTTTTTGGAAGCGCATCGACAAATCTAATGATTCTCGGGTATTTATATGGCGCCGCATTGTCCTTAAACCAGTTTTGTATGGATTTTGCCAGTTCGTCATTGGCTTTTGCCGGATCTTTTAAAACGATATTCGCACAAACCAACATGCCGCGTTCTTCATCAGGCAAACCAACGACCGCGCATTCGGCTATATCAGGATGCATCAATAAAACGCTTTCAACTTCGACAGCGCCAATGTTATAACCGGAAGAAATAATCATATCATCGCCGCGTGTCACAAACCAATAATAACCGTCTTCATCCTTTTTGAAAATATCGCCGGTAATGTTCCAGCCATTTTCGACATATTCTCTTTGCTTGTCTTCACGCGCGAGGTATTTGCAGCCGGTAATGCCGCGAACAGCCAATCTTCCTGGTTCATTTGCCGGAAGTTCATTGCCGTCGTTGTCAACAATTTTCGCTTCATAACCATTGACAGGCAAACCTGTCGCGCCGGTTTTTATGTGGTCTTCGTTGGACGAAATAAAAATATGCAGGATTTCAGTTGATCCGATACCGTCAATAATTTTTAATCCTGTTGCGTCATACCAATCCTGCCAGACTTTCGCCGGAAGTGTTTCGCCTGCCGAAATGCATTTCCGAAGCGAAGAAATATCGTAATCTTTTACTTTGGTAGTGATGATGCGCCAGGCTGTCGGTGCCGTAAAACAAATCGTAATCTTAAAATCCTGTATCGCCTGAAGCAACAATTCCGGTGTCGGTTTTTCAATCAGGAAAGTCGATGCGCCGTAATAAAACGGGAACAAAACCAATCCGCCCAAACCGAAAGTAAAGCCTAACGGCGGACTTCCCGTAAAAATATCTTCTGGTTTTGGCTGCAATGCATATTTTGGGAAAGCTTCACAAATCAGCAAAATATCTTTGTGGTAATGCGAAGTCATTTTTGGTTTCCCGGTCGTTCCTGAAGTAAACCCAATCAGGCACAACGTTTCAGCTTTTGAAGGAAAATTGATGAACGACTTTGGTTTGTTGTGCATCAACACTTCCAACTTTGAAGTCGCCGCTTCCGAACCGTCAAACGTAATGACCTGCTTTAAAAACGGCGATTTGACCAACGCCATTTCTTCTTCCAATCTGTAATCGCAAAAGACATGTGAGATTTCAGCACATTCAATCATGATCGACAATTCCTTTTCGCGAAGCAGCGGCATTGTGGCCACTACGATTCCGCCAGCCTTTATAATTCCAAACCAACAGGCGACCATCATTGGGTTATTGGCTGAGCGTATCAAAACGCGGTTTCCGGAAACCAATCCCATGTCGTCAACCAGTACATGCGCAATCTGGTTGGCTTTTTCAAATAAATCGTTGTATGTCCACGTGATATCAAAAGTGCGTATCGCAATGTCATTCCCGCGGCCTTCAGCGATATGATTGTCCAATAGTTTTTCGGCACAATTCAAATCCTCTGGCAAATCAAAATCAGGATGGTTAAATATGTAATCCGGCTGCAAATGTTTTGGCGGCAGGTTGTCGTGGGCAAAATTGTCTTCGTAACGAAACATGGTTAATTGTTTTTTAGGAATTTGTCAATGGCGGAAAAATAGATTTCGGGCGAATCAAGCCATCCGTAATGGCCGCAATGGTCGAGTAGTATGAGTTCGGAATTCTTAAATGCCTTATGGATTTTCTCGGCGATCTTAACGTCGAGGACATCGTTCTTTCCTTGTAAAATCAGAACCGGTTTTGTGAAATTGGCGAGTTTTGGTGCACAATCAAACTTCATCTTATTCAAATCCTGCCAAACCAATCCGTTCAATTCCGAATTGCCTTCCGTCAACCGTTGTGCAATAATTGGCGCATTCTTTTTATTGTAGACATAAGCAGGCGCAAGGGCGCGG
>DATHKH010000070.1:0-3505 GCA_035286325.1 Flavobacterium sp. | reverse complement strand
TGGGAAACGGAATCAATTCCTGGATCAGGTAATCAAAATCGGCTTTCGCATGATAATGCTCCAACGCAGTTTCAGAAGTGATTTTTTTTACGCCCATGCCCCGCAATCCCATGTCTGGTTTTGCATATAGCGGATAACGAATGTCGCTGTTAACGACGGTTTCCAACATCGATTGAAAGGAAGTCCCGGCTTTGACAAAAAGGGTTTCCGGGAAATATTGGGGTGGGATCAGGTTGTAAATATCGATTTTGCTTTCACCGATAAATCCGCCATTTTTTATGGTAGGATTGGAAGCGTTGAAGAAGAATATCGTCCTTGATTTTAGCGCGTAAAATCCCCATAAAAAATAGACCGGCACATACGAAATCTGGTATGGCCAATATTCCCAATGCCTGAGTTTGTGGAGAAAAAGCTTCATATGATGGCAAAAGAATGGACAAAATTGCGGTGTTCCGCCAAATCGTGGTAATTCATCTGTACAGTGTTATCGCCTATAATAGTTTGTGTAATGCTGAGCGTTTTAAGAAAATTGTTCCTGTTGATGACCAATCCGTTCTGGGTATCGCCTGACTCGGTGTACTGGTGAAAATGGACCATTTCTTTTCCGGAAGGCGTCGAATTGAAACGCAGGAATTTCGCAAACCATTTCTCGCGTTTTTCCCGCACTGTTTTGGGATACAGCATCGTTGAGGACCAAATATGGCTTTCTTTGGGGTCGAGTTCGAGTGTGTTTTTTTCCTTTCCATTCCAACGCAACTGATACAGTCTTTTTTCCTGAAACAGCACCGAAGTGAACGGCTCGATATTCTCGAGGTCGATTTCCGTCCATTGAACATAAGGCGATGCTGCACTTATGATATCCAAAACGATAAGGCCTCTGCTTTTTCTATATGGAGGATTCCAGGTGTGTTTTTCCGCCGCACCATTCAGCAAAACAAGCACGTTTGCATGCTCGTCTATCGCATACCAAGTACCTCCGGCTTGCGGGTCTTTTGGAAAAACGACATTCTTGCCTTCAACCACGTAATGGCGCGGCTCAATCGCCTGCCGCAAAACCTGCTCATCGCGGTTGGAAGTAATAATGGTTTTGGTTCCGGAGCGGACAAAAGTTACTGTGCACATAGGTTACTGTATTATGGAATGGCCAATCCGAAAGCACCCGTTTAATCTTTCAAAATGCTTCTTGAAATTACAATCCTCTGGATTTCAGATGTACCTTCATAAATCTGGGTGATTTTCGCGTCGCGCATCATCCTTTCCACATGGTATTCGGCTACATAACCATTGCCGCCGTGTATTTGCACTGCTTCGATGGTCGTATCCATTGCAACTTGCGACGCATACAATTTCGCCATTGCGCCCGATTCGCCAATATCCAATCCCTGGTCTTTTTCGGATGCCGCTTTAAAACAAAGCAAACGCGCCGCTGTTATTTGGACGGCCATATCGGCCAATTTGAATGCGATTGCCTGGTGCTTTGAGATTTCTTTTCCGAAAGCTTTTCTTTCTTTTGAATATTTCAATGCCAATTCATAAGCGCCGGTTGCAATTCCCAAAGCCTGGGATGCAATTCCGATTCTTCCGCCGTTCAAGACAGCCATCGCAAAGTTAAATCCGAAACCATCAGCGCCGATGCGGTTTTCTTTTGGCACTTTCACATCGTTGAACATCAATGAATGCGTATCCGAACCGCGGATTCCCATTTTTTTCTCTTTTGGGCCAATGTCAAAACCTGCCCAGCCTTTTTCAACGATAAACGCATTGATGCCTTTATGGCCTTTATCTATATCGGTCTGTGCCATCACGAGATAAGTCGATGCCGTAGCCCCGTTGGTAATCCAGTTTTTGGTTCCGTTCAATAAATAATAATCGCCTTTATCGATTGCGGTTGTTTTTTGTGAAGTCGCATCAGAGCCGGCTTCGGGTTCTGAAAGGCAGAAAGCGCCAATCACATCGCCTTTGGCCAACGGCACCAAATATTTTTGTTTTTGTTCTTCGCTGCAGTATTTTTCCATCCCGGCACAAACCAGCGAATTGTTAACCGACATCACTACCGCTGCAGAAGCGTCGACTTTTGCAATTTCGGTCATAGCAACCACATACGAAATGCTGTCCAATCCCGATCCGCCATATTTAGGATCCACCATCATTCCAAGAAAACCCAACTCGGCCATTTTTTTTACCTGCTCGGTTGGAAATCTGGAAAATTCGTCTCTTTCAATCACACCCGGAAGGAGTTCGTTCTGGGCAAAATCCCTTGCGGCCTGCTGAATCATTAAATGCTCTTCGGTAAGGTTAAAATCCATATTTCGGTAAAATGAAAATTGATAATTTGTTTAAAATTGCGGTCAAATATACCATTTTGATTTGTAATTTTGGAGCGATGCCACAAGAAAACTATAACGTTGTAGGAGTAATGTCGGGAACTTCGCTCGACGGCGTTGATTTGGCGCACATCCGTTTTCATTTTTCCGATGGAAAATGGCATTTTGAAATCGGTGCCTGTGAGACCATCGGCTACAGCCAAAATTGGGTCGGCTTACTCAAAATCGCAGTCGGTTTTTCAAAAGGCGAACTCGACAAACTGGATTGCGATTACACCTTATTATTAGGTGGAATTATTTCCGATTTCATCCAAAAACACCAACTCAAAAACCTCGACGCCATTTGCTCGCACGGCCATACGATTTTGCACCAGCCGCAAAATGGCATCACATTACAAATCGGGAATTTACCTGAAATCGCAGCATTGATTGGCGAAAAAGTCGTTTGTGATTTCCGAATTGGAGATGTCGAATTGGGCGGACAAGGCGCGCCATTGGTACCGATTGGCGACCGATTGTTGTTTTCAGATTATGATTATTGCCTGAACCTCGGCGGATTTTCCAATGTGTCGTTTGAACAAAATCATACAAGAATCGCTTTCGATATTTCGCCCGTAAATACCGTCCTGAATTTTTATGCCAATAAATTGGGTTTGGATTATGATGACAAAGGCAGGATTTCAAAATCCGGACACATCAATACCGGTTTGCTCAATCAATTGAACGCATTGGATTTCTACGAAAAACCATTCCCGAAATCGCTCGGATTTGAATTCGTCAGGGAAACCGTTTTGCCGATGATCGAAAATTTCAGCATTTCCATCGAAGACAAAATGAAGACGTTTACCGAGCATATCGCGATCCAAATTGCCTCGGCATTGCCGACAAAAACCGGCAAACTATTGGTTACCGGCGGCGGCGCATACAACGATTTCCTGATTGCCCGCTTACAATTCCATTTGCCCGAAATCCAAATCGTCATCCCCGATAAAAAAATCCTTGAGTTTAAGGAAGCGCTCATTTTTGCTTTGCTCGGCGTGTTGAAATTGCGCAATGAAGTGAATGTATTGTCGAGTGTTACGGGCGCGAAACACGACCATTCTTCAGGCAAAATATATTTGAAATAATTGGGCGCATCGCAAGCGACCGGGCTTTCCGCAGTGCGCGGCACTTTGCTTTAA
>DATHKH010000069.1:0-2062 GCA_035286325.1 Flavobacterium sp. | reverse complement strand
TACCGGATCACTTGATTGGATCTGTTGTTTTACCTCTTTTTTCGGAACCGGAGCAGGCGTTTGGACTGGCGGTGGCGTAAACGGAAGCTGGTCGGTCACCGAAATGGCCACGAAAACAGGATTTGAAAGATATTCCTCTATGTTTTTCTTGATTTGTACGACTTCATAGTTTTGTCCGGAAATGATAATCGGCACATCCGGAACTTTGTATTCCTTGAATTCTTTCAGGATGGATGCGATTCCTTTGGCGTAATCTTCTGATTTCATTCCGTGAATGACCACAAAATTATCGGTTTCAGTATATAAGTCAAACGACATGGACAGTTTTTCCAGTTCCCTGTCGGCAAAAAATTTCTTGATTTTGTCCTGTAAATATTTCGTGCTTTTGTCGTCCGGATTTTTGACCCTGTATAGGATTTTCCAATTGGCCGTTTCAGTATTGCTGAACTGCAGTTTTTCCAAAGCAGGTATTTCTTTTCCGAGAAGCGCTTCGGCATTTTTGCCTTCAGCACTGTTCGGGTAATTAAGCGCTACAAAGTTCAATGCCTTGCGGTATTCGCCAAGTCCGCGCAACTTCCCAATGGTATGGGCTTTCAGCAATTCGAATTTTGATGCCATTTCATCTCCCGTAAATTGGTCAATTGCGGCTTCCGTATCCGCCAGCACGTTTTTATAATCGCCGGTTTCATATCGTTTGTACAAATTGTCATAGGCGATTTCGGGTGAAAGCCTGTCAATGTTATCGGGATTGGTATTCCCTAAAATTTGCGCGTATCTCGAATCCGGATATTGGCTGATGATTCGGTCTTTCATCGCCAATGCTTTATCCTTGTCGATGATCTCATAGATTTTGTAGAGATTGTACAACGATGGCAATACCAGTCTTTCTTCGGGATTGTTTGTCAGCAATTTTTCAAGTTTGTCGGCTGCCAACTTATATTCCTTAAATTTTTCCTTATAAATAACACCGAGTTGATAGTAGGCAAAATTGCGGTCTTTGGCGAGCGCGTCGATTTCCGGTTGGGCTACAGGAATCGTCTTGAGGTAAAAATCCGTAGTATATCTTGGGTCATTTGCGGCTTCTTTTTCGGCTGAGGCAATGCTGTCTTTATCGATAGCGTCGTTTTCTTCTTTGTTGTTGCCCGAATCCGACTTGCCTGCCGAAATCCTCCAGTTGCCTTTTTCGTTTCTTTGTCCCCAGTTTTTCCTGAATTCGGTTTTCCCGTAAGCGACCGTTGTAGGATTGTAAAAATAAAAATCCCCCGGTTTTACTACGGATGAAGTACTTGGGTTTGAAATTGGCGGCGCCGAAACGCCCGGATTGGTGCCCGCGCCTGCTCTGCCTTTCATCCTGCTGTCGGCGTTTCCTTTGCCTTCCGTGATCGCATCTTCTCCGTTAACGCCTGCATTTGCAGCGGCAACTGCAGCCAGTTTTTGGGCTTTCTCTTCCTGTATTTTCCTGAGTTCGTCTTGCTTTTTAAGTTTTTCGATATAATCCGCATAAAATTTTGTCCTTTCGGATTCGCTCATCGCGACCACTTTTAGGATGCTGTCATTGGTTTGTGCAATGCCCTCATATTTGATGACATCGACCAGGTTTTCCCTTTTCTTGGTGATGAGTTTGTGTTCGCGCGATCTTGGATTCAGCTGTACGAGCGTGCTGTCGTAATACATCCCAGCCGTAACATATTTTGCCCTGTTGAAATAGATATCGGCAAGATTCCTGTAATTGGAAGCAATGAGGTACGTGTCATTAGACTTGCTTTTGAGGGAAGCATTGTAATATTTCCCTGCAATTTTATAGTTTTTCTGCTTGTCATAAAACAATCCCAACTGGTGGTTGATGGCGCCAAGATACAGCCTGTTCTCGCGGTCTTTCAACAGTTTTTTATATTTCTTTAAAAAGGCAATCGTGTCGCCGGAAGCATAATCAAATTGCAAGGCCTGCCTGTTGTGCGCCTGAATTACATATTGGCGCGGCGATTTTCTTTTCATGTCGATAACCGACTGGTAAGCGATGAACGCGCTGTCTTTTTGCCCGAGTTCTTCATAAAGCTGGCCG
>DATHKH010000068.1:0-10253 GCA_035286325.1 Flavobacterium sp. | reverse complement strand
GTTTCCCCATGAAACCGGTATTTTTTACGTGCGCTATCCAAACGAGAAAACGGGACGAATTACAGGCATAGCAGCCAAAGAATTTGCTATTGTCACGGGCGACGGCGTTTCTACAGTCGAAGAATTGGCCTTGCAAAATCCGAGATACGCGCTACAGTTGAAATCGCTGAGGCGCGAACATGGTGAAAAACTCCAGGACGTGTTGCCTGTTGGCGAACAGCGCAACATCATTCCATATGGAAACCACGCGCGCGGCACGAGATTTTCGGATGTCGCATACCGGATTACGCCTGAAATGACGGCCATGATTAATGACATCTGCCTCCAAATCCCGGGGTTTTATTACGGGCGGCTTGACATTATGTACCGTACATTTGAGGAACTGGAGCGCGGCGAGAATTTTGCGCTCGTTGAAATCAATGGCGCCGGAAGCGAACCGATACACATGTACGATCCGAAACATTCGATTGTTTACGGCTGGAAGGAAATGCTGCGGCATATCCGATATATGTATGAGATCAGCGTTGAAAATCACAAGAACGGAGCGCCTTACTTGTCTCATAAAGAAGGCATGCGCCAATACAAGATTCATTTGGAGCAAAGCAAAAAAATCGTAAATTTCTAGATGCTGAAATTCCTAAAGTATATTTTCGTCGGGTTTGTGGTTAGTTTCCTGGGCTCGATTCCATTGGGATATTTGAATATTGTCGGTTTTCAGGTATACCAAAAACTCGGCCTTACCCAAGTGATTTTGTATTTGCTGGGCATAATATCAGTTGAGATTTTCGTGATTTACTTTACACTGATTTTTGCAGGAAAATTATCGGCAAACAAAAAGCTATTCAAAATCATCAGCTTCATATCGATTTTCTTTTTGCTTGGATTGGCTTATGTTTTTTGGGCACAGTCAAAAACCCATATTGACAATCACGATTATCTTTCAAAGTATGTCGGCTACGCGCCGTATTGGATTGGCGTCATCTTCAATCTCGCGAATTTTGTCCAACTGCCGTTTTGGGTCGGCTGGAACCTGTATGTGGTCAATGCGGGTTATATTTCCGTACAAAGCAGGTTGAAATACGTTTATATTTTAGGAACAATGTGTGGAACGTTTTCGGGGATGCTGTTGTTCATCTTATTTCTCAATTTTGTCATCAACAAATCCGACAGCCTTTCGGGATACCTGATGTCGCATATCATCCCGTTGTTCTTTGTCGGTTTTGCGATTTTCCAAGCCTGGAAATTCTATAAAAAATATTATGGCGGCGGCGCCAAAAAGTAAAATCTCGTTTGCTTTCTTTATATTTACGTTCCAAATCATTTGGAGGAAAAAATCAGCATGAAAAATATTATCATTACAGGAACGGGCAGAGGCATTGGGTATGAACTCGCTTTGAAGTTTGCCAATGACGGGCATTATGTCCTGGCCATTTCGAGAAAAATTCCGAAAGCGCTTGCCGAACATCCAAAAATCACATGCCTTTCCATCGATTTGTCGGTGGCAGAAGACTTGCGGAAAGTCAGGGATTTCCTTTCCACATCCTGGCCTATTGTCGATGCAATTGTACACAATGCCGGGAATTTGGTCTTTAAGCCTTTTTCCGAAACCACGCTCGAAGATTTTGAAAATGTATATAAGGTCAATGTTTTTGCCATGGCTTCATTGACAAAATTGGCATTGCCCTATTTGAAAAAAGGCAGCCATGTCGTGAGCATCAGCAGTATGGGTGGGATTCAGGGCAGCCTGAAATTTGCCGGACTTTCGGCCTACAGTTCGAGTAAAGGCGCGTTGATTACCTTGTCGGAATTGCTCGCGGAAGAATACAAGGAACAAGGCATTGCGTTTAATGTTTTGGCTTTAGGCTCGGTGCAGACAGAAATGCTGGCGGAAGCTTTTCCTGGTTACCAGGCGCCGCTGTCGGCTTCGCAAATGGCGGATTATATTTTTAATTTCACGCTGACAGGACATGAATTTTACAATGGCAAAATCCTCCAGGTTTCATCTACGACTCCGTAATTTATGAATGATGTGCTGTCGAAATATTTACCGGAACATGCAGTCAAGCCTGTGTTTGAATTGATTGTTGTCAATAATGTGCATCTGAAAATCGTCAATGAACGGGTCACGCGCCATGGCGATTATCGTTCATTAGCCGGCAAACATGAAATCACGGTCAATGCCAATTTGAACAGATACCGTTTCCTGATTACGTTGATGCACGAGATTTCGCATCTGGTCGCATTTGAGAAATTCGGCCGAAAAATCAAGCCGCATGGCAATGAATGGAAATTTACTTTCCAACAGTTGATGGTGCCGTTTATCCGGCCCGAGATATTTCCGAATCATTTGCTGCCATTGCTTGCGAGGCATTTCCGGAATCCGTCGGCAAGCAGCGATACCGATGCGACTTTGGCATTGGCATTGAAACAGTTTGACGACAAAAGCGATAAAAACTATATCTTTGAGATTCCCTATGGCAGTTTTTTCAGGATCCACAATGGGAAAATTTTCAAAAAAGGGGCACAGCGCACGAAGCGTTTCGAATGTGAGGAAATGGGATCGGGAAGATTATTTCTTTTCAACCCGAATGCGGAAGTCGAATTATTACCAAATCAGAATTAAGCTAGATGAATAAGAATTATTATGCCATATTGATGGCCGGCGGCGTGGGTTCGCGCTTTTGGCCGGTCAGCACCACAGAATTCCCAAAACAGTTTCACGATATGCTCGGTTCGGGTGAAACCCTGATCCAGAAAACATTCAGCCGGTTGTCAAAACTGATTCCGGTCGAAAATATCCTGATCCTGACCAATGAAAAATACAACAGTATTGTATTGGAACAATTGCCGATGATCAAGCAAGAGCAGGTGTTGCTCGAGCCGGCGATGAGAAATACGGCGCCCTGTATTTTGTATGCGTCGCTGAAAATACAAAAGGAAAATCCCGATGCCGTGATGGTTGTCGCACCAAGCGATCACTGGATTGAGGATGAAGACGCTTTTTCGGCAAACCTGCAGCAGTGTTTTGATTTCTGCTCGAAGGAAAATGCACTGATGACTCTGGGCATCCAGCCGACTTTCCCGAATACTGGTTTTGGTTATATCGAATTTGACAAATCGGACGCTAATGCGATTAAGAAAGTCAGCCAATTCAGGGAAAAACCAGATTATGAAACGGCAAAGGAATTTTTGGAAAGCGGGAATTTCCTATGGAACGGCGGGATATTCATTTGGAGCGTCAAATCGATTACCGAAGCCTTCGAAAGATTCCAGCCGCAGATGAATGCGTTGTTTATGAAAGGCTATGACAGTTATAATACGCCATCTGAAAACCAATTCATCAATGAAAATTATGCATCGGCTGAAAACATCTCCATTGATTATGCCGTGATGGAAAACGCGAAAAATGTGTATGTGTTGCCCGCGACTTTTGACTGGAATGATCTTGGCACCTGGGGTTCGCTCCATGAAAAGCTAGACAAGGACGACCATAACAATGCGGTGGTGAATGCGACTGTGATTTTGGAGAACGCCTCGAATAATATCATCAGGACCGATTCGAAAAAATTGATTATCATTGACGGGCTCGACGATTTCATCATTGTCGACAAGGATAATATCCTGCTGATTTATCCTAAGAATAAGGAACAGGACATCAAACGCATTACGGCGTTGGCGAATAAACTGTAATTTTTTAACTTTAGCAGGAAATTATAATTAAAATAGTCTGGTTTCAGACGCAACGCATTCGTTTTTATTGTATCTCGATAATACCAAAACAGCAATTTATGAATGATATAAAATATAACAGTTTTAAGGTTAATTTTTTAATTGTCATTTGTATGCTTTTTGCGCAGGTGTCGTATAGCCAGCTATCCAATTTTAATCTTGCGGTTGTACCAACGAACGAAACCTGTTCAGGAAATGGCAGCCTTACTTTTACTACGACAAATACGACCGCCGGAGCATCGATGGTGTATGCCATTTTCAAACTTCCCAATACTACAAACCCGATTTCGACACAAAGTACAAACACACTCGGCGGATTGGTCGCCGCAACCTATCGTGTCATTGCCACACAAACATTGGGCAATGACAGCGGTGTACAGCAACAGGATGTGACCATTACCAGCAGCATTGTACCACTTACGTTCCAGTTGGTCGGAACATCCGGGATTTGCCAGAACGGCAGCATTACCGTCCAGATACTGACAGGAACAGCTGCAACATACCAAATCCTTTCAGGCCCGGTAATTGTCGGTCCGCAGGCGTCCAATGTTTTTAATTTGTTGCCGCCTGGCGCATACCAGATTCGTGTCAATGACATTTGCGGCGAAGGTGTCGTACAGAATTATACCGTGACCGGCTCGACGCCCGGCATGACGATTGGTGCTGGACAATTTCCCAATGCAAAGCTTCCGACCTGTGACAGTATCACGATACAACACCAGTTGTCTGCACCAACAGGAACGGTGTTGGCCTATCCCTTATCAGTAGAATATACTATTTTTCCACCTTCAGGTTCGCCGATTGTAATGACACAAACAATCCCTACTGGCTCTCCGATAGCAAACCCTTTGGGAAATGTGATTCCTTTTTATGCGGCACAGCCCTACAGCTATAACATCAGGATTACGGATGGCTGCGGAAATATTTACATCAGGAACAATAATATCGTCGACAGGACTTTGACCGTTACGCTCACCAGTGTGCCGAAACAATGTACAAAAGCCCTGAACATCACGCCAAACAATTATTTCGATACGTTTACAGTGACCTTTCTCAGTGCGCCTGCGGGATTTAATCCAATGGCATTCAATGGCGCTCATCCAGGGCCTTTTAGCCAACCTGCTCAATATTTCAGCAACACTGTTCCGTTGCCCGAAGGATTGTATGTGGTCCAGATTACCGACCAATGCGGAAGGACAGCCACTTCACAATTGCAGTTTACACAAGACATTACCGTTTTTCCATTGTCATCCACCAACCGAAAAGGTTGCGACGGCGGTTCGGGGTCGGTATTATTGTCGAGCTTTAATGGTTCCTTAGTTTCGGTAATCATTACAGCAGCGCCAGCAGGTTATCCGGCGGCTTTGCCCCAAGATGTGAGTTTTAATATTGCGACGAATGGTAATTTTTTCATGAATTCGCTTCCAGCCGGCAATTATACATTCCATACCGTAGATTCGTGTACGAACCAATTGAACGCCATAGTCACGATCCAGGGTGAACAAACCACGGTCAATGATGTGACCATCACGCCCAATTGTTCCACATTCGACCTGGCATTGCACCATGTGAGCAATGTCGCAACGCAATCGGAGCAATTCTGGCTTCAGAAACTCAATCCGGCAACCGGCGAATGGGGCAATCCGGCAACCGGATATTCAGACGGACTGACGCCTTCTAATGCCAATGCGTTGATTTTGGCTAACAATACGACAAACGCAAGTCTGGCTTATGCAGGAACTTTCAGGATAATGAAGACTTTTGATATCTATAACAATGGTCAGGTATTCGTATCAACGTGTTCAAAGGAAATTTACACTTTTGAATTTACGGGCGTTCCGAAAATTGACGCAGTCTATAGTTTTTCATGCTCCAATAATACAACGGATGTTGTAGTAGTGGCTTCAGGATTGGCGCCATTAATCTATAGGATTATTTCAAAGGATGGCGCTCCATTTTCGGTGGAAAACGGAACGAGCAATCTTTTTGAAGGATTGGCCCCGGGAATTTACGGCTTCCAGGTTGAGGACAGTTGCGGGAATATCCTAAATAGGTTGTACGATGTTACTGTGCCATTGATTCTGGCCATAACACCGTCAAATTTATGCGATGGGCAGAACGGCACGCTTTCGGTTCCGGCATTTTCTTTTTTAAATTTCCAATGGTGGGAAGGAAACAATACCGCTAATATTCTCAGCACGTCCAATTCATTGACTTTTGCGCCTTTCAATGCCGTGAATGACAGTGGTGTTTATCATGTTAGATTGTCTTATCCAAACAGCAATTCGTGTATTGATGTCGTATTGGATTTTACGATTTCAACAGGATTAAGTACACCGAATGCCGGAAACGGAACCGATGTTTCTTATTGTGGAAACCAAGGCAATATTGATTTGTTTACGCTTTTGTCTGCACCGCATGATACTTTCGGGACATGGCAGGAAATTACGACAAGTGGTAATCTGTCCGGTAATATATGGGATTCTTCAGATGTTGCGCCCGGCGTTTACCAATTTAAATATACTGTAAATGGTTTGTGTAACGCCGTTGATGATGCGACAGTAAACATTACGATCAAGACACTTCCCGAAACGCCGACAGCGTTCATCGAACAATCGGTTTGCTCTACCCAGGATCTGCATTTGCTGGCGACCACAATTGACAATGTCACCTATCAATGGACCGGGCCGAACGGGTTTACATCCAATGAGCAAAATCCTGTCATCTCAAATGTTTCTGCAGCCGACAACGGAACATATTCTGTAAGTGTATTGCCTCCTGGCGCGAATGCATGTCCGTCAGGAACATCATCTGTCGAAGTTGCCGTGAATGTGTCGCCGAATTTCAGCCTCCTGGCCAATTGCGACAATAATGTTTATACCATAACTGCAACCCCTGAAAGCAACTCGTTTGATCCAACGGCAGTCACTTATTCGTGGACCGGACCTGAAGGTTTTACCAGCAACGGGAACCCAATCCTGATTACCGGTTTGCCAGCAGGGAATTATGAATTGACAGTCACAAATGCGGATTGCTTTTTTACCCTGGGCATTGACATCACCACAACAATTTGCACGATTCCGCTTGGTGTTTCACCAAATGACGATGGTGATAACGATAATTTTGACCTATCAGGTTTTGATGTGAACAACTTGAAGATTTACAACCGCTACGGCATGGTCGTTTACGAAAAGAAAGGCTATACCGACCAATGGCACGGACAGGATGAATCGGGACATGAACTGCCAAGTTCCACTTATTATTACCTGATGCGCATGGAAACCGGCGAAGCAAAAACGGGCTGGGTTTACCTGATCAGGAAGAACTAATCATTAAACGAAAGTATGAGCGGATTACCAATAGGAAATTTTAGGCTGAAGATTCTCTTTTTGGTATACATTTTTTTACCGGTCGTTTCTTATGCACAGCTATCGGATTTTACGTTGCAGGTTACTCCAACACCTGAAACGTGCCCCGGAAACGGAAGTTTGACTTTTGCGGTTTCAAACACGACAGCCGGAGCTTCAATAGTTTATAAAGTATATCATTTGCCCGATGTTACAACGCCAATTGCAACCTTGTCAGGGAATACTGTGAACGGCCTTACAGCCGGTACTTATCGGGTAATAGCAACGCAGACTTTGGGAACCTTAAGCAATTCCCAATCTCAGGATGCCATCATAACCAGTAGTGTCGTTCCATTGACTTACCAACTCGTCGGGCAAAATGTCATTTGCGGTACCGATGGAAACATTATCGTTCAGGTCACCCAAGGCAGCGCCGTTTCTTATGAAATCTTTTCGGGGCCGGTTATCGTGCCGCTGCAATCCTCGAATGTACTTGCCGGTTTGGTGGCAGGAACTTACCAGGTCAGGGTTTTTGACAGTTGTGGAGAAGGCGTGGTCCAAACCTTTACACTGGGCACATCGACAGCCGGGATGAATGTGAATGTCAATGCACCAGTCGCGATTGATTGTGATACCATCCGGATTGGGCTGACATTAAATGCCGGCGGTCCCGTCGTTGCTTATCCTATTACTGTCCAGGTCACTGTTAATCCGCCGACCGGACCGCCTTTGGTTTTTAACCAAACCATCGCCGGCGCAACATCCCAAGTGTTGTTCAGCCAGGAAGTGCCATTGTATCCGAACCAAAATTACACGTATAGTTATATCATTACAGACCATTGCGGGAATGTTTATAATGGCATTGGAACCATTAGCGCCAGCGCAGTTGTGCCTACCGCTTCATTGACCAATCAAAATTGCCAGACTTCCGGAGTGGTTATCAACCATGTGACTGGGCTTGTGCTGACCAATGCGCCGCCGGCATACCCGAATGCGCTTCCTTATGATTATACCGGATCGATTACGGATAACAATTCCATTTTAATTACAAGCCTGCCCTTAGGAACCTATATTTTTTCAGCAACCGATGTCTGTGGCAATGTGAGCACGTTAACAGTAATAGTCGTTCCGCCAACGAGCCAGTCGCCGGCGCCAAGTATAAAGGAAGGATGTGATATTGGATTGGGTTCATTTGGCATGTTTGGCAATTTCCTGTCTGTTGTGGTTACTGCCGCGCCAGCAGGATTTCCACATCCATTGCCTTATGATGTATCGATGAATATCGACTCCAGCCATAACAATAGTTTTGCAATGAACGGCATGCCGCCCGGCGTTTATTCCGTCCATACGACTGATGCCTGTGGTGCTGAATATGATGTTCCATTTACCATTCAGGGTTATCAGGACCAAACCGACATCACCGTGACCGAAAATTGTGCATCTTTCAACCTTGGATTATACCACACAAGCAACAATGCCGGCACACTTTGGCTGCAAAAATACAATGCAGCGACTGGCCAATGGATGAATCCCGCCAATGGTACGCCTTATATGGAAGGCACACAACTCAATGCTTCCAATGCCGTCTCACTGACTAATAACAGCGTGACGCTTAATCTGGCTTTTACCGGAAATTTCAGGATCATCAAAATGTTTACGTCTTTTGACAACGGCGTCTTCGCGCTCCTTTTTTGTTACAGGGTAGTCAAGGAATTTGAATTTACAGGTACACCAAAAATCAATAACCTTTACAGTTTCAATTGCAACAACAGCACTTTTGATGTCATTGTAGATGCCGTTGGATTGCCGCCTTTAATTTACCGGATTACGACTAAAAACAGTTTGCCTTTTACGGTTGAAAATGGCAATTCAAATGTCTTCTTAGGATTGGAACCCGCAGTATACAACTTTCAGGTCGAAGATGCGTGCGGGAATATCCTCAATAGGCCATACACGATTCCAACGCCTTTCGTATTTTCTATAACGCCTTCGGGTTTGTGTGCCGGACAAAGCGGTTCTTTGTCGGTGCCGTATTTCCCTTTTTTGCATTATGAATGGTGGAAAGACAGCGATACATCTGTCATATTGAGTACCAACGGAACGCTGACATTCACGCCATTCACGCAGCCCAATGATTTTGGCGTATACCATGTCAGGATTACGAATCCGGCAACTCCATCATCCTGCATCAACTATTTATTGGATTATGACATTTCACAAAGCCTGAACAATCCGGAAGCGGGGCAAGGCAGCACGGTTTCTTATTGCGGAACACAAGGCGACATCAACCTGTTTGCCCTTTTATCCGGCACATATAACGCCAACGGAATCTGGCAGGAAATTTCTTCAAGCGGCAATCTGACTGGCAACATTTGGGATTCGGCAGTGCCTTCCGGTGCTTACCAATTTAAATATACCGTAAGCGGGTTGTGCGGCACTTCCGACGAAGCCATTGTCAATATCAATATCGGAACGGTACCCGAAACGCCTGTGGCATCTGTCGAGCAGCTTCCGTGCGAGACACAGGATTTGCACTTGTTGTCTACAACTGTTGACGATGTCATTTATGAATGGACCGGGCCGAACGGATTTACTTCCGATGAACAAAATCCAATCATTGCCAATGTTTCTACAGCCAATAGTGGCATATATACCGTGCGTGTCGTATCTGCCGTCGGCGACTGTCCTTCCGGAACTGCCTCTGTTGAAGTTGGCATCAATGCCATTCCGAAATTTTTACTTGAAAGCGCCTGCAACGACAACATCTTTACAGTAATGGCTGTTCCTGTCAACAATGCTTTTGACCCAGCTGAGGTGACTTATTCCTGGACCGGACCGGAAAGTTTTACAAGCAGCATCAACCCGATAGTATTAACCGGATTGCCAGCCGGGAATTATGCATTGACAGTCGATGCGGCCGGCGGCTGTTCATTCACCGCCAACATCGACATTGCCACTACAAACTGCACAATTCCGCAAGGCGTATCGCCAAATGATGACGGCGACAACGACAGCTTCGATTTATCAGGATTTGATGTCGAACACCTGAAGATTTTTAACCGCTATGGCATGATGGTTTACGAGCGCGACAATTATATTGACCAATGGAACGGCCAGGATTATCTCGGGCATACATTGCCAAGTGCGACATATTTTTATTTGGTGAGATTGGCTTCG
>DATHKH010000067.1:0-10305 GCA_035286325.1 Flavobacterium sp. | reverse complement strand
CCGTATTCAGAATGGATGGCAGAAACGCCAAAACCTTTGCAAAGCTGCTCATGGAGTTCTTCGCGGATCATTTCCTTGCGTTTTCCTTTCATGCCGCCAGTTTCCATGATAATGGTATTTTTCAAGTTGAAACCGTACTTTTCGACCATATCCAATAACGCATAAGTGACGCCAATCAAAATGACATTCTGCCCGGCATTGTCGAGTGCAATCAGTTTTTGGGCCAGTTCATCCTGGTTGTGGAGATAAAAACCGCTGTCGGGATTATTGGACAGTTGGATCAAATCCTCGACCATATAAATCAAGGATGAACCTTCGCGTTCGAGATACGACGGCAACAAAGCCAATACAGCATAATCCCGGATGTTTCCGTAAAATTGTGCAAATCCTTTGCGGTAGCTTTCCTCATATAAGCTGATGTCAGTTACAAAATGCCTGCTGGTCAACACTCCGGTCGTGCCACTGCTCGTGAAAGTTTCCTCGGCGGGATTTTCATTGGAAACCACACGATGGCTTTTAAAGAAACTGATGGGAAGAAACGGGATTTGCCGCACTGATTTTACTTCAGCCTGATTGATTTTCAGGTAGTCACAAAATTCGCGATACACCACATTGTTTTCATATTGGAAACGGAAGACCTTGAGGGCAATTTTCTCAAACTGCTTCTGGCCGGAAATGGAAAATATATCGGGATTTGAAATCAAGTAATTTTTTTACAAAAGTAATTAAAATAAAAAAGCCCCAACGAATTGAGGCTTTTCAAATATGATTGAGAAGTAATTATCTGATTACCAATTTCCTGGTAGCCGTTTTTCCTTCTTCTGTGATTTTAACGATGTAAACGCCACCTTTTAGGTTTGATACGTTTACCGGTTGGTCAAGAATAGTAGTTTTGATGACCAATTTACCCAGTACATCATAAATCGCAACTGCTTTAGAGGCGCTGTTGTCAGAAGTGATGAATAAGTTGCCGTTTGTTACAGGGTTTGGATATACCTGCAAACCTGCGATTGAATTTTGGTTCACACCAAGTTGTGTTCCTTTAACAGTAACATTATCAAATCTCCAAGTTCCACCTGAACCATAAGATGATGCTGCGCCAATTGGAGCATAAGCTGACGTTGTAGGAGCAAATATTGAAACCATTCTGAAAGCAAAATTAGCATTCTGATCTGCGGTTGCAGGAAGTGTATAAGTAGTTGTTGGCCATAATACTCCTGTTCCGGTGTTTGTTAAATTCCCACCATTATTCCCTAATGTTACCCATGTTGTACCATTAATTGTATATTGGAATTCTTCCCATTTTGAAGCTGTATTTGAGCCTTTTCTGTCATATGTAACAGTTATGCCGCCAAAATTAGTGGTGTTAACGTTAACTTGTATTCCAGCAGTTCCCGAAGCAGTTCCATCTGCAGGATAAGCAGAAGTATTTAAGGCGCGATCGGATGTAGGAGAAGCGATATCATTACCTGTAGCATAACCTTCGGAAACACCACCCAGAAGTGTCATCGTGCCAGCTCCGGTTGATGGGGTAAGTACATCACCAGTAAAGTTCCATTGTGTGATTGTCACTTGGGCATTTGCAGCAAAACCCAGAATAACAGTAAATAATAAAGTGTAAAGTTTTTTCATTTTTAGTTTTTTTAAATATCGTAATTAAGCGACAAAGGTAATAAGTATTTTCCTTCTTAAAAAAGGAATGATGTAAAAAAATAGTTAATTGTAAAAAGTGTGCCGGAAGAGTAACTACTTGACTATGAGTTTTCTTGTTGCGGTAGCTTCGTTTTCCTTGATTTTGATGATGTAAACACCAGGAGAAAGATTGGAAACGTTCAGTTCTTTAGAGTTTAACACCGTCTGCAATACTTTTTTGCCCAACACATCAAAAATGGTGATTTCCTTGTCAAGGGAAGATTTTGAAGTAATGTATATCTTACCGTTGCTCACAGGATTTGGATAAAAACTCAATCCTTCTATGGAAGTGTCCTGTGTTTTTACAACTGGTTTTCCGTCTTGTGCAACAGCGCTGAAACACAGGAAACAAGCTAGAATCGTGATATAAAAGTAATTTTTTGTCATGGGTGCAATTTGGTTTTGTAAAAGTACAAAACTTTTTTCAAAAACTAGACCAAAAAAAACGCCCCTTTAAGTTAAAGAGGCGTTAATAAAAAACTCAAATTCAAATACTAATTTACGAGTAAATCGATTCCGTCTACTTTCGACCAGTTCCCACTTGTCAATGAAGCACCTGTGGCAGCCGCATTGGTTGTGAAAGATCCTGCCGGGAAAGCCACTACAATTGCGTCTCTTCCTTGTGGTGTCGGGTTGTTTGTATTGGATACCTTTACGTTTGTTACTTTAATTTTTGAAGTGTTTACCTGGTGTAGGTTGGTAACGTCATCTTCAATTATTACTACTGAAGCCGGGTATGTAACGGCCGGATTTGCTGAAGTCGTAAATCCTAAGTAACCATCAACTACTACATTGTCAAACCAACCATTTCCTTCTCTTTTGAATTGGATCGCATCAACCTGGTTGTCGCCTACTTCAGGAACACAGCCTGCAGCCCTTTTCAATGTAATGTTTGATACTTTTGGATAAGCCGCGTTGTCATTCAATGAAGCTTCGATTTCCATACCGAAATTTCCTTTTACAGTCTGGTAACCGTACCAGTTTGAATTGATTTGACCAGACCATCCGTCTTGCCAGTCAAAAGCATCGTCATAATTCCCGTAAGAAATCAGGTTGGTTGCATTCACTGTTCCACCGAAAAACTCAAAACCGTCATCAGCGCCTTTATAGGAAACCAAGTGGTCTAATGTTGTTCCTGAACCTACAGAGTAAAAAGTAAAACCGTTGTTTTCTTTGACACCGTCGTTCAATTTTGCACCGGCATATTTCACCTGTACATATTTCAATGAACCGCCATTGTGCGTTGGATTTGCACCACCATAAGAAATATTGTTTCCGTCTTCTGAAGTCGAAGAGGTCAATCCGCCTGCCACTAAAGCCGGTGCATCGCCATACATAATGATACCACCCCAAGATCCAGGTGTTGAAGACGCTTCAGTAAAAATAACCGGCTGGCTGGCTGTTCCGTTGATGACCAGTTTTCCGCCGTTTAATACAACAAGTGCATTGTTGACCGATACGGTTTTGTCACAAGTAATAGTTGAACCTGCATCAAAAGTCACAGTCGCTCCTGAAGCAATTTTCACGATTCCTACCAAAGTGTAATTTCCGTAGGCATAAGTCGTGTTTGTTGTAATTGTCCCTGTGATTTGTCCCTCAACAGGCTGTTGTGTTCCGCCGTCATCGTCTGATGAGCAAGATGATAATAACCCTAGAATTGCTAAGCTTAAAATTAATTTTTTCATTGTGTTGAATTTGTTTTAATTATTTTTCACAAAGGTAAAATGCGACTTGCTTTCGGGAGTTAGTTTAAGGTTACAAAAAAGTTATATAAACACAACGCCAGCGTCAATTTAATGTTAAGCGCTTAACATAAAAAAGCGGCCAGTTAAGCCGCTTTATATAATTGATCGATATGGATTTTAGAAAGTATAATCCAGTTTCAATGAAAAGCCCACGCCTTTTTTATAACTGTCGGCTTTGAAGGAATTTTGGTTTATCGGGTAATCGCCGCTATTTCCGAATTCCAGGTCTCTGGAAGGATTTAAGAGGTTGTCCGCAGAAAACTTCAGGCTGAAATGTTCCGATAATTTATTGCCCCAAACAAAATCCAATTGCTGGAATGGCAACTCATAAATATGATCCTGGTGTGCTGTTCCAACCGCATAAATCCTTTTTGAAAATACAGAATAGACCAATGAGATGGTATTGCTCCAGGTCTTTGTCATATTAAATTGGTATTTGATATCCGAATTCAATATGAATTTCGATGCGCCCTGCAATTCCCTTTCCCTGAATGTTTCCGGATTGACATTGTTTGGCGTGACATTTCCGTCTTCATCCACTGTATCAATTTTATCATTGACTTTGACATTCGTCGACATCAACGAACTGTTCAGGCCAAAAGAGAAATCCGACAATGATTTGTCAATACGTCCCAAATCCAAAATGAATTCGGCTTCCAATCCATACAATGTCGCATTGTCTGAATTCAGGTAAGAAAGCACCGTTCCTGTTGTCGCATTGCTGATGGCCGCGCGCTCAATCGGATCCTTTAAATATTTGCCAAATACGCCAACCGCAAACATCTCTTTTGATGTCGGAAAAACTTCCCATTTCAAATCTGCGTTAAAGTTGTCGCTGTTCTTCAATATTGGATTTCCTTGTATGGATGTGCCGTCAGCGTTGAGGTAAGTCAGTGGAAAAGATTCCAAAATAACCGGTCTTGTATAGGTTTTGCTGGCCGCGAACCTGTAATTGGTCTTTTCTGAAGCGGCATATTTGATATTCAGCGATGGCAAAACGTACAGGTTTTCATATTTCCTGGTATGGAAAGGTGCGGTTTGCGAACCCTGGCTCCTGTATTTTGTTTCGCGGTTGTTGTCTTCAACGCGGATCCCGCCGTTGATTTCCCATTTGTCGGCAAATTTCAACATCAGGTTCGAGTATGCTGCATTGGTCATTTCGTTGAGTTTCACTTTGTAAGTCGCCCCGGAATTTTCCTCAAAATAAAAGGTATTGTTGGCCAAATCGGCATTGATTTGCGGATCGATATTGTTGAGGTTCGTAGTCACGCCACCCGAATCACTTCTTGCAGCAATAAAACGATAAGACGATTCCATGTTGTTGACATTGGAATTGAAACCAACGGTCAGCTTGTTTTGTTTCTCATCGGTTTTCCCGAATTTCAGGCTGTATTCGGCCATTCCCGACACAAAATAATTCCCGTCAATTGTCAGGTACTGGCGAAGGAACTGGTTGTAATTAATAGTTGCATCTTCCGCATTTGCATCCGTCATGGCGGCCTCGAACGATTTGCGGTCCGGCTGGTCATACTTGGTCATCGCAAATGAAACGCCTGCTTTAATACTTTGGTTTTTATTGGCTGTCAACGCGTAGTCGCCCAACAATTGCCCGTTCAGGTAATTGGATTTGTCGAGCTGGTTGGTACGGATCAATCGGTTGTTGAGTCCTGGCCTTGGAGATCCAAACTGATCCTGAATGGTGTTTTCAGTGGTCAGGATATAAAGCGTGTTGAAGTTCAATTGCAGTCTTTCTGTAGAGTAATTCAATGCCAACAACGACGTATTTGCCGTTTTATAACGGTATTCCGAATTGGTAAAATCGGTCGCAAATTGGAAAGCCGGAGAACCGGTTCCTGTTGTTCCGGTAGGTGAAACTGTCCTGTTGACACCTTTCCTGAATGTATAGGCATTGTCAAAATTCAGTGATAATAAATACGAAAATTTGTTTCCGCTTTCAAGGTTGAATTTTTCAGCGTGTAAAAATCCGATGCTCGAGTTCAACGGGCTTTTCATTTCGTGTGCATTAAATCCGCTTTTGAATGATTTCAATGATTCCTGTGGTGTAAATGTATGTGTCGCAGGTGAACTTCCCAAAAGTCCTGGCAGCTGTCGGTCTTTACCGTTGAATCCGAAAAAACCTTTTGTAGTATTGGCATCATCGTCGGCAATCAGGAAATCCTCCAAATTGTTGCCGGTCGTAAAGCCCGCGCCAAGACTGATTTTAGTGATGCTTTTGTTGACTTTCGAGGTTTGGATGTTAAATGTTCCGCCTGCAAAATCACCGTATATATTCGGGTTGAACGTCTTATACACTTCAATCACGCCCACAATATCCGTCGGAAACAAATCCAGCGGAATGATTTTTTTGAACGGATTGTTTGTCGGCGCAGCCAAATCATTGATCAGCAAATTATTATAACGGTCTTCCAATCCGCGTACAAAAAGGCCACGCGAACCGACTTTCGTAATACCCGTGATTTTTGTCAAGCCTTCTTCGACATCGCTGACGCCTTTTCGCGACATTTCCTGCGCACCGATACTTTGCTTGATTTCGACCGCATTTTTCTGTTCCAATAACAATGCGGTTTCTTTTTCCCTGTTGGCAGTCGCCTGAACCACGACATCTTTTAAGGTATAGCCGCCCGAACCCAGTGCTTTATTCACAGTAACGGTTTCACCAGCTGCAACAGTAATATTTTGTTCTGCGGATTCATATCCTACAAAACTGAGTTGGATCGTATATGTTCCCGGATTGACAGACATCGAATATTTCCCATTTTCATCTGTAGTTGTGCTGATGTCTGCACCTTTAAGGATGACATTTGCAAACGGCAAAGGTGCATTGTTCATTTCCTTGTCGGTAATCGTTCCCGAAACCGTTCCTTTGGTTTGCGCCAAGGCAGAAACACTCATTATCAGCGTAAGAAATAAAATTTTGTATTTCATTATCATTATGTGTCGATTAATTTTGGTGCAAAGTAACGGACGCATTGTAAAGCCGGAGTTAGCTGGCTGTTACCAATTGGTTTTATAATTATTACCGAATCGTTAACACATTAAATTACGGTTAACAGGTTTATTGCTGTTCGTTTTATCTTTACATTTACATTCGAAAAACATCACATTTGTGTTATGAAAAAAAAAGACATCAGGATTTTATTGGTCGACGATGAGCCGGATATTCTTGAGATCGTAGGCTACAATCTGGCGCAGGAAGGTTACCAGATTTCGACTGCCGCCAATGGCAAAGAGGCTGTGGCCAAAGCCAAAAAGGAACTGCCGCAACTCATTATCATGGATGTCATGATGCCCGAAATGGACGGTATGGAAGCGACTGAAGCCATCCGCAAAATTCCCGAACTCCAAAATGTCATCATCACTTTCCTGACAGCGCGAAGCGAGGATTATTCGCAGGTCGCAGGATTTGAAGCCGGCGCCGACGATTACATCTCCAAACCGATCAAACCCAAATTATTGGTCAGCAAAGTCAAAGCTTTACTACGCAGATTAAAAAGTGAAGACTCCGCTAAACATAACGAAACACTGAATGTTGCCGGAATCGAAATCAACCGCGAGGAATACAAAATCATCAAGGAAGGTATCGAAATCATCCTGCCAAGAAAAGAATTCGAACTGTTTTACCTTTTGGCTTCCAAGCCGGGAAAAGTATTCAAGCGCGAGGAAATCCTTGACAAAGTCTGGGGCAGCGAAGTGATTGTCGGCGGGCGTACCATTGATGTCCACATCCGGAAACTCCGTGAGAAAATCGGCGAGGAATTGTTCAAAACCATTAAAGGCGTAGGATATAAGATTGAGGCATAAATGGCTGTAAAATTCAAAAAAACGTATGCGTTCGCTGTGAAATCGGCGTTCTATATCACCCTTTTTTCTACAGGTTTGGTAGGCATTTTAACGTATTTCTTTTTGGATTTCTCTATTAACCTTTGCCTGTACTTTGCCATCAGCATTGCCGCTTTTTCTTTTTTTGTCATCCAATACCGTGTCGAACATTTCATCTACCGCCGCGTAAAAAAAATCTACGACGATGTGGCGCTGCTCGAATCGACCTCTTTTCGCAGCCAGCCAATTACAACAGATATGGAAACGCTGACGCGTGAAGTCAAGAAATTCGCCACCGATAAAAAACTCGAAATCGAAACCCTGAAAGTGCGTGAAGAATACCGCCGCGAATTCCTGGGCAATGTGTCGCACGAACTCAAAACGCCTTTGTTTACCGTTCAGGGATATCTTTCTACGTTGCTTGAAGGCGGAATGAAAGACAAAACCATTCGCAAGAAATACCTCGAGCGTGCCGAAAAAGGAGTCGAGCGCCTAATCTATATTGTTCAGGATTTAGACATGATTGCCAAGCTCGAAAGCGGCGACATCAATATTGACGCCGGCAGTTTCGACATCATCCAAGTCGTCCAGAACGTTTTTGACCTGCTGGAAATGGAAGCGTCCAAAAAAGATATTTTACTGCTGTTCGACAGGAAACACAGCAAACCCGTTTTGGTACACGGCGACCAGGAAAAAATCGAACAGGTTGTCCTGAATCTCATTGTGAACTCCATCAAATACGGAAAAGAAAAAGGTTCAACTGAGGTCGGCATCGAAGATCTGGTCGACAACAAAATCATTGTCCGCATCACCGACAATGGCGAAGGCATCGAAAAGCACAACATCCCAAGATTGTTTGAACGCTTTTTTCGTGTCGACAAAAGCGGTGCGAGGAGTGAAGGCGGTTCCGGTTTGGGACTGTCCATCGTCAAGCACATCATCGAAGCGCATGGCGAAAAGATTTATGTCGAAAGTGAATATGGAAAAGGCTCCGAATTTTCATTTACGCTCGAAAAAGCGGTTGGATCGGAGCATTAAAATAAGCCGAATTATCCTTCGAAAAGGCAAAAGAGGTTTTTCCAGTGAATGTCGCTTTCAATCGTTGGCAACCCTTGATAACTGTCGATTTCCATCAAATTCTCAATCCTGAAGTCTTCCTGTTTTGCAAAAGGCACCAATTGTTCCTTCTTTAATTTTTTCGCGAGATATTCCTGTTCGTATTGCCCTGGTGTCGGAATAAAAAAGGCTTTTTTGCCGAGTTTCGCCAAATCCATAATCGTCGTATAGCCCGAACGGCAAAGCACGATTTTACTTTCATTGAAAGCCTGTTCCAATTCCGATGTGGTCATGAAATTATAAAAAGTCACGTTTTCAACCTGCTTTGTTTTTTGCTCGGCTTCGACAATGCCTTTGATGAAAATCACTTTTCCATTATAAAACAGCGCCTCGGTCTGCAGCAAATTTTCCAAAATTCCACGCTGTGGCTCAGGTCCGGAAAGGATGATCATCAAATCGTATTTTTTTGGCAGCGATTTTTTCTCAAAACGACTCAGCGGCCCGATGTATCGGATATCAAAATCCGGATTTTTCAGGTGGCCGAGTTTTCCCGTCAGGTTTGGCGTTTCCTTGACATCCGGAACCCAGCATTCGGCAAATTTCTTAATGATCAGCCGATGCAGTTTTCCCGAAAGCCAGGTCGTATTTCCGGTCAGGACGTTCAATTGGTGCGTAATAAAAACCGATGGGATTTTTTTGCTGACCACGCCCAACCGGTTGTCTGAAATGATTCCGGAAAGGTTGTATTCCTTAACCCAGCCTTTCACCATTTTCTTTTCATTGACAACGGCTTCAATCATATTCGGCACGTTTTTGAGCATTTTCCATTTGAAATTCGCACCATTTTTCGCATATTCGATTTCGTATGAAGGCAATTCCAAAGCCTTCAAATGTGGAAATTCCTTCTTCAGCATGTCCAATGCAACGCCATCTGAAGCCAAAATCGGTGTAAACCCAATTTCTTCCAATGCTTTGATAATCGGGATGCAGCGCGTGGCGTGTCCCAAACCCCAATTCAGTGGTGCGACAAGGATATTTTTGGAAGGATTTTCGGGCATGGACGAATTATATTTTATGGCTGCAAGATAAAAACATTTCCCAGTCTTTATATTTCCTTAATTTTACCAAAATATTAATCAAGCACGTGGGAAGTAAAAATAAGTTAAAGCGGTTTAAGGAGAATGAAACATTTGAGAATGTTTTCCAACCGGCAAGGGAAGAAGTGACGGGTGGAGATTTTCCGCTCAAAGACAAATGGAACGCCGGGTTTTTCAAGAATGACCATCCATTGGTTTTGGAATTGGGTTGTGGCAAAGGCGAATATTCTGTTGGCCTTGCGGAGAAATATCCAAATAAGAATTTTATCGGAATCGACATCAAAGGGGCGCGTTTCTGGCGCGGTGCAAAAACCGCTGTTGAAAACGGATTGCACAATGTGGCTTTCGTCCGGACGCAGATTGAACTGATTGACCATATTTTTGCAGAAAATGAAGTCGACGAAATCTGGATTACTTTTCCCGATCCGCAAATCAAATACAAACGTACGAAGCACCGCATGACCAATCCGGAATTTCTGCAACTGTATAAAAAAATCCTCAAAAAAGACGGCATTATGAACTTGAAAACCGACAGTGAGTTCATGCATGGCTATACTTTGGGATTGCTCCAGGGATTGGGGCATGAGATTTTGTATGCGAACCACAATGTCTACAAAAACGAAGGAAGCCCTGAAGAAGTGACTGGAATTCAGACATTTTACGAAAAGCAATATTTGGAAATTAACAAAGCAATTACGTATATTCGGTTCAAAATAAAATAAGATGGGCTTTTCACTGCCTTTGTTTTTAGGATTTCTCACGGCTTCGGCGGGTATTACGCCACCGGGCCTGATTAATATGACAGCGGCTAAAGTCAGCCTCAAAGAAGGCCGCACCTCAGCGTTGGTTTTTGCGCTTGGCGCCACAGCGATTGT
>DATHKH010000066.1:0-5470 GCA_035286325.1 Flavobacterium sp. | reverse complement strand
TTCCGGCTTGCGTGAGATAATACACCAATTCCTGTTCTTTTAAGGTCAGGTTTTCCCAGCCTGGGATTTGGTAACGCAGCACTTTGATATCGGCAAACTGCTCTGCAACATATTCAAAAGGTGTTTCGGGCGTTTTCGCTTCTTCCTTTTTGTCAGCTTCCTTATTGCAGGAAACCATGATGGAAGCAGCGATAAAAATTCCTGCTATTGTCTGTAATTTCATTATTGAATATTTAAGTTTAAAAAATTTGACACACAAATATAGTCTTTCTATAAAACGGTTTGCCATTGAATCCCGAAAATCAATTTGCGATTTCATGGAAACCAAAAATTTAATCTTTAACTTTACGTCACCTTAAAAAACTGGCAAATATGAGAATCATAAAATATATATTTTTGCTACTGGTACTGATTTTCGTGGCCGTTGCGGTATTTGTAGCCACTGAAAAAGGCGATTTTGACATTACAAAAACCAAAGTAATCCATTCACCGCGAACCGTAGTTTTTAATTATGTCAATGATTACAGCAACTGGCAGAATTGGTGGCAAAATCCGGGTACAGATTTCACCTATACGAATGTCACAGCCGGAAAAGGCGCTTCATTTTCCTGGAACGGAAGTGACAGCGGGTCGATGCAGACCATTTCTGTAAAAGAAAACGACAGCATTCACCAGAAAATGGAAATGAACGGGATGCCAGGCGAAGTATTTTGGACATTTAAAGATACGACCGGCGGAACAAAAGTCACCTGGCGCGTAAAAGGAAAAATTGGCTTCATGCCTAAAGTATATACAGCGTTGAAAGGCGGAGCAAATCGAGTTATTGGAGTAAAGTATGAGACAAGCCTGGCCAAACTCGACAAGACGCTCGATAATGAAATCAATAGTTATAAGATAAAAATTGACGGCATTACACAGAAATCCGGGAATTTCTATTTGTACCAATCCATAACCAGTACTGTCGAGAACATGCCGAAAAATATGCGGATCATGATGTCGAAATTGGTTTACTTTTTTAAGAAGAATAAAATTCCGATGTATGGAAAGCCTTTTATTTCCTATGATTACTATGACAAAGCAAAAGGCATTTCAAAATTTTCTGTTTGTATTCCTGTAAAAGATGAAGTTTTTATTGCGCCCGGAAGCGATATCATGGCCGGGAAATCCGATGAATTCCATTCATTGAAAACGACCTTATTTGGCGACTATTCACACATGGATGAAGCGTGGAACAAAGCATACGATTACATTGCAAAAAACAATTTGTCGAAAAATGATGGAAATGCCGTCGAAGTATATACAACCACAAAAGACGATATAAAAAGTCCGTCGAAATGGGTGACTGAAATCTACATTCCGATTAAGGCGGATGCGGTTGTGCCCGAAACAAATGCAACAACTGCCCCGACTGAAAAGCCTGCAAATCCAAAACCCGAAACACCAACAGAGGAAATTTCAATTCCCTGATTAAACTTTTTGTGCCAACCGGATTCTAAATCCCAAAATTTGCTTTGTCAGAAGAAAAGGAATTTATACAACAGTTACTGGATCCAAAAACGCAGAACGTTGCGTTTCAAAAACTGTTGTCGGATTATCAACGTCCTTTGTATTACCACATCCGAAGTATTGTGCTGAACCATGACGATGCAGACGATGTGTTGCAGAACACATTTGTGAAGGTATTTCGGCACTTGAGCGGCTTTAAAGGCGACAGCAAATTGTTTTCATGGATTTATCGGATTGCGACCAATGAATCATTGTCGTTCCTTTCCCAGAAAGCCAAACGGAACGGAATTACAAGTGAAGCATTGCAAACCAGGCTTGTTGACAATATCAAGGCCGATACTTGGTTTGACGGTGATGAAATACAATTGAAACTCCAAAAAGCAGTGGCAGCATTACCTGAAAAACAACAGTTGGTTTTTAAAATGAAATATTTCCAGGAAATGAAATATGAAGAAATATCTGAAATCCTCGGAACGACAACAGGTGGATTAAAAGCCAGTTACCATCACGCAGTGAAAAAAATTGAAGATTACATGACACGGGATTAAACCCTGATATATTAATTTTGTCTTACGCCCAATGAAAGCATTTAAATTAGATAACGAACCTAGAATAACAACTGGATTTACTACTCCGGCAAATTATTTTGAAAATTTTTCAGAGCGGGTGATGCAAAAAATTGCTGAACCTGAAGTGAAAGTTGTTCCGCTTTTCCGCCAACGGAAATCCTGGATTTATGCAGCGGCAGCCGTTTTGGTTCTTGCGCTTTCGATTCCTGTTCTCAACAAATTTACTACACCATCAAACGAACCTGATACTGCGACACTTGAAAATTACCTGGCTTACCATGCCGATATTTCTGATGAGCAATTGGTGGATTTATTGGAAACTGAAGACATCGAAAAAATAAAAATCGACTATAAAATAGAAGACAAGGCACTTGAAGACATGCTTTCCTCAAACGCCGATATAGAAAATTACATAACTGACTGATATGAAAAACACCAGATTATTCACGACATTCCTGATTTTAATTAGTGCGGCAATATTCGCGCAGAATGGCCGATTCAGGGAAAAAATCGAGCAGGTAAAATCATTAAAAGTAGCTTTCATTACAAATGAATTGGCATTGACGCCTGATGAATCGGCAAAATTCTGGCCTCTTTACAACGCGTTTGATGAAAAACAAAGGGATTTGAAAAAACAGAAAATCGGTTCATTCGTTGACCGACGTGATGATGCTGCGCTGGATAAGATGTCCGATAAGGAAGTGACGGCACTTTTGGCACAAATGGAAAGCAATGATGAGGAATTATATCAATTACGCAAAAAGTTCACTGCCAGCCTAAAGGGCGTTTTGCCGGCAATAAAAATCATAAAACTAAAGAAGGCAGAAGAGGATTTCAGCAGGAAATTGCTTCAGCAATACCGTGAAAAAGGCGGAAGAAAATAATTTTTTCAGGAAGTCACATTGATAAAAGGGAGTTTTTCGCTCCCTTTATTTTTTAAAAGAAATTCTGATAATTTTATTTTTTCCTGCTGCAAACGCCGTGTTTTCATTTAAAAAACGAATGGTATATAATGTCTTGTCATCGAGTAGTTTTTTCCATGACAATCCACTGTCAGCAGAATAATACAACCCGGAAATTCCGACGCATACGATTTCTTTTCCGTCGCTTTTAGGAACAAACTGTGCACATGAGGCATAACCAAATCCGATATTCTCCGCAACCAGTTTCCAAGTTTTGCCACCGTCATCAGAGATTGCCTTATTGCCGTAATCCTGGTTTGGTTTCTCATAATCGCCACCAGCGATAAATCCGGTTTTCTCATCATAAAAATCGCCAGTAAATGTGCCGGTCATTGCACTGCCCTGAACAATTGGTGTCTCAAAAACCTGCCAGTTGTTCCCCTTATCCGGAGAATAGAAAACCCTCGATTTTTTGCCACCTGAAATCACCCAGGCCATATTTCCTTTCAATATCACATTGGAATTGCTGGCCGCAAAAGCGGCTTCACCGTCTATGGTCTTTGGCAAATTCTCACATGGTATTTTGCTCCATGAGTTTCCGCCGTCGCGCGTAATGAGAACTGAAAGGCAATTTTCAACCGGATCACCAATTGCGATGCCTTCATTATCATTCCAGAACTGCATGCTGTCATAAAACGCTTTTTTATCGGTTTCCCTGTAGACCAATTTTGATTTATGATTCTGCTTGTCTATTTGGTACAAAAGCGCTGGGCTTCCGGCATTGATGATAAAGATTGACCTGGAAGTTTTTGCAATGCTTCTGAATTCCGGTTTAAGCGTATCAAAGACGATTCGTTTTTCGAAAGTCGTATTGTCGGTGAAATCATAAAACCCAAACCTGCCTTCATCAGCTGCATACCATACTTTATTTTCATCGGTTAAGATTGCCCTGACACTCATCTTACCAGTAATCATCGTATCGACAGAAACGGATTGAAATGGCTTCAATGGCTGCGAATAAAGATTTGGACTAAAAATGAAGGAGGAAATTAAAGTTGTAAATGATATAAAAAGTTTCTGCATTTTATGGGCTTTCTTATGGCTAAAAGTACGATAATTTATTATTGGCACAGTAATTGGATGTCGGAAAAACAAGTAATCAAAATTGTTCTGCAAACCGGATTACAAATATTAACCAGCAAAATTTAAATATATTATGAAAACGAAATTAGTCATCTTCGCCTTTTTTGCCTCACTGATGTCAAATGGGGTTTTTGCACAGGATAAGACAACTGTTACTGCAACAAATACAGATATCAGTGACAATCTTGACTTGAAAGCCGTAGCTTCGATTTTTGGGGATTCTAAAGATCTTGAAGATTTTGAAAGAAGGTTGAACGACCCAGATATGCAGATTTCAAATCTGGATTTAAACGGTGATAATGAGGTTGATTACCTTAGAGTAATCGAATCAGTTGAAGGAAACACTCACCTTATCATTATTCAATCGGTTTTAGACAAGGATGTTTATCAGGATGTGGCCACTGTTGAAGTAGAGAAAGATGCGAATAATAACGTTCAGGTGCAGGTTGTTGGTGATGTTTATATGTACGGAAGTGATTATATTTATGAACCCGTTTATATAACAAGACCGATTATTTACGATTATTTCTGGATTGGCGGTTACCATCCGTATTATTCTTCATGGTATTGGGGTTATTATCCAAGCTATTACCACGTATGGCATCCTTATCCAATATACAGATACCGAAGAAACATACATGTCCACATCAATACCCATAATCATTACAATTATGTACATACCAGGAGAAGCGCAAGAGCTGCGGCATTATACAATACAAGGCGTTCTAATGGGTATGAAGTCCGTCACCCTGAAAATTCTTTCACAAGAAGAAATCCCAATGTGACAAACAGACATGAATTGACCCAAACAAGAAGAACACAAAGTTCAGGAACGAGAAGTTCAGGTACAAGAAGTGGTTTGTATACTCCAAATACAAGAAACGCTGCCGGAACCGGAGGTGTAAGAACCCATTCGGCAAATACCCGAAGTAATGGAACAAGGACGACAACATCTCCGACAAGAGCCAATTCTAATGTAAGAACAAATACTTCAGGAAATACAAGAAGTTCTGGTACAACCAGAGCTACAATTCCCGCCTCAGGCACCAGGAATAACACCAGCGTCAGAACTGCGCCGGCTCCGGGAAATGTAAGAACTAATACCGATATAGCTCCGGCAAGTTCAGGAACAAGGATTCAATCCACAAATAATATCAATACCAGGGTTGAATCACCAAGGGTTAATACAAGAACTGAAAGCCCAGGGCCTGCTGCGCAGCAAAGAATTGAAACCCCGAGAGTCAGTCCTTCTCCCGGTAACGCGCCAAGACAAAACAGCGCGCCAAGGAACGAAACGCCACAAAGAAACGAGCAAAGAGGCGGAAGAAGATAAACATCATTATATTAAAA
>DATHKH010000065.1:0-9030 GCA_035286325.1 Flavobacterium sp. | reverse complement strand
TCTGAAAAGACAGGCTTTTTGTTTTTGGGTGCGACGCGATTCGCCCTTCGGGCTCGGGTCGGCGCCTTTGCTTCGCCAGTTCGGCTAAAGCCTCGGGTCTTTTGGAAATCCCCATCATTCATTTGATGGGGATTTTTTGTTTTTACATAATTGAAGATATTGAACTGAAATTCAATGAAATTTTTTATATTTGAATCTCAAAATTTCCGCATTATGAAAAAACTGTCACTAATGATTGCCCTTTTGCTATCCGGAGCTGGTTATTGTAAAGAGATTCCAAGCCCATTCTGGTACAGTCTTTCAGAAAAAATACTTGCAGGAACAAACCAACTCATTTCTACAGAGCACAATTCGGCAAAATCAGTCATCACGATAAAAGTGAAACCTGTGAAGACGGCTAAGCCAGCAACCACAACTTTGAAATGCCAACCTAAAAAAGAAAACATCCAATTGAATCCTTTCATTACGATCAGTACTGAAGGAATGTGGATCCATGCGGAATAATCCTTTTTACGAATTCATGATTGTTGCGTGAAGGATAGAAGCGGTGTCCTTTTATGGAGCAAAGCGCAATAAAAGATATAGCGGATAGCCCGACGGCGTTGTAAAAACGCGATTGATGCCAAAAGCGGATAACGCCGGCACGCCCAAACCCCCAGACTTTTTATTTAATGGCAAACCCCCAGGCGGTTTTGATTATTGGCTTTGTATGGCCTGAACCGGATTCTTCGGCAGCGGGTAGCCGCATGATACAAATCCTATCCTTATTCTTGGAACAAGGTTGGAAAGTGACATTTGCAAGTGCTGCTTCCGACACCGATTACATGTCCAATCTTGAGCAATTTGGCATCATAAGGAAGTCCATAAACCTGAATTCTGACGATTTTGATGTCTTTATTTCTGAACTCAATCCTTCCATTGTTTTATTTGACCGGTTTATGACCGAAGAACAGTTTGGCTGGCGTGTCGCAAAACATTGCCCGGATGCACTCCGCCTGCTTGACACTGAAGATTTGCATTGCCTGAGATTGGCGAGGCAAAAAGCAGTGAAGGAAAATCGCGAATTCGTCGTTTTTGATTTGTTCGCTGAAGACGTGGCCAAACGGGAAATCGCCAGCATATTTAGATCAGATATTTCGCTGATGATTTCTGAATTCGAAATGAGGCTGCTGCAGGAAATCTTTGGCATTGACCGATCACTGTTGCATTATATGCCGTTATTTTCAGGACAAATAGAAGTGTCCGGACTTCCGTCTTTTGAAAATCGGAACGACTTTGCATTCATCGGTAATTTCCTTCATGAGCCTAATAAAGATGCGGTGTTTTATTTGAAGCAGAGGATTTGGCCAGCCATCCACCAGCAATTACCTGAAGTCTCACTGCATATTTATGGCGCCTATCCGCCGCAATCCATCTTGCAACTGAACAATCCAAAGGAACGGTTTTATGTACACGGAAGAGCCAAAAGCGCCAGTGACATTGTAAAAAATGCCCGTGCCGTACTCGCACCTTTGCGTTTTGGCGCCGGCATCAAAGGAAAACTGTTCGAAGCGATGCAATGCGGAACGCCAAGCATAACGTCGACAATCGGCGCTGAAGCCATGCACGGTGATTTGCCTTGGAACGGTTTTGTTTCAGACGATCCAGAAGAATTTGCGAATGCAGCAGTTGCTTTATACCAGGATAAAAGCCTTTGGCAAAAGGTACAAAACTATGGTTTCGAGATTATCAATAACCGGTATTTGGAAACCCTTTTCCAAGCGGATTTTATCAATAAGATTCTGGATGTCCAGAAAAATTTACAGATACACCGCACGAACAATTTCACCGGGGCCATGCTGCTGCACCATTCCATGAGAAGCACAGAATACCTTTCCCGTTGGATTGAAGCGAAGAATAAGGGATAAATTACTTCAGCAAATTTTGTACGGCTTCAACCGTTGTCAGATGATAACCAGGTTTTGCTTTTTCAAAAATTTTTTTCGCCCAAGCTTTTCCTTCCGGAGTTTTGATCATTTCTTTATAGAGCGTCATCAATGAGCCTGTCCGGCTGGTCGCAATCATGAAATTTTCTATTGCCGGAAATGCCGTTTTGTATTGTTGGCGAATCGCAATCACAAACCATTGGCGTTTGATGACAAAGTTGCCGCCATTGGTAAAATTGAATTCCGCATCAATGTCGGTCATTTCTTTTTGCGTAATATCGTTTGGCAGATGGTCAATAAAATGCTGTTTTTCATTGGTCGATTTTATTTTCTGTGACAATCCTTTGACGCCAGTTTTTCTCCAGGCTTTCTGGATGCTGTCGATAGCATTGAAATCAGGCGATATTGGTGTGATGATATTGGATGGAATTCCGGGTTTGTAAATCCATTCCTCCGCCTTGATTTTATCTGCCAATACCTTGTCGCCCTTAATCAGTTCTTTATTGAAATACGCGACGAAATCTTCTGTCGTAACCGATTGGAACGCATGGCTGTTGAAATAATTTTTCAGGAAATTGTCAAACTTCCCCCTGCCGACCGCCTGTTCCACAACCTGCAAAAAAGCATAGCCTTTTTCATACGGAATGTCACTCAGTCCATCATCGGGATTCCTGCCCTTTGTTGTGACTTTCAATCTCGTATCAGCACTGTCATTTCCATATTCGGACATATTGTCTGCAAGTACTTTCCGGCTGATGACATCCTGCATTTTCGCTTCATCCTTACCAAAAATTTCCTCGCCAATGCGGTGTTCGACATAAGTCGTAAATCCTTCGTTGAGCCAAATGTCATCCCAAGTCGCATTCGTCACCAAATTGCCGCTCCAGCTGTGCCCGAGTTCATGCGCCAAAAGACTCGTCAACGAACGGTCGCCCGCAATTACACCCGGAGTAAGGAAAGTCAGGTTTGGATTTTCCATCCCGCCATATGGAAAACTCGGCGGCAATACCAAAACGTCATACCTGCCCCAACGATACGGACCATATAATTTTTCGGCGGCATGGACCATATTCCCGAGTTCGGCAAATTCCCATGCGGCTTTGTCAATTAAAGTATGCTCTGCATAAACCCCGGTGCGGCTGTCGATGGACTTGAAAGCCAAATCACCCACGGCAATCGCCATCAGGTAAGCCGGAATCGCCTTATCCTGTTTGAAGGTATAAATTCCGGTATCATTTTTTTGCTGTGGATTGACCGCGCTCATCACTGCCATCAGTTCTTTCGGAACCGTGACTTTGGCGTCATAAGTAAAGCGGACACCCGGCGAATCCTGGCACGGAATCCATGTCCGTGTCCAAATGCTTTCACCTTGTGAAAACAGGAACGGATACTTCTTATCGGCTGTTTGCTGCGGATTCAGCCATTGCAATGCAATCGCATCTTTCGTCGTTTTGTAATAAATATTGACCTTTTTTGTGTCTTTTTCGATTTTCACGCGCAACGGTTTTCCATGAAATTCCACGGAATCGCCCAATGTAAATGACGTTTCTTTTTCGTCGTCACCCAGCGTGACTTTCGAAATTTCCAACGTGTTTTCATCAAAAATGATTTCATCGCCTTGTGCAATATTGTCAATAACCCAACTCGCTTTTCCCGAAATGGACTGAATCGCAAAATCGACATTGATGTCCAAATCCAAATGTTTGACAACCGCTTTTGACGGTTCTGAAAACGAATGGTCGTCTTTTATAACGGCCGCTTGCTCAACAGTTTCTTTTTTGTTGCAACTAATGAAAGCCAAAAGCGATAAGATAATCAGTTTCTTCATGTTTTTTGTTTTGGGCGTGCCGGCGTTATCGGCATCGCGGTAATTCTTATTTGTTCAACGCCGTCAGGCTGTACGCGGTGCACAGCACCTAGCTTCCATCCTTCACGCGGGCAATCGTTTTCATTTCAGCTTTAAACTAAAAATCCCGCTCTGAAATTCAAAACGGGATTTTTTATATTCGATTGGACTTAGGCCAACATCGTTACAGGACTTTCCAAATACAATCTCAGTGTTTGCAGGAACTGGGCGCCGGTAGCACCGTCAACTGTCCTGTGGTCACAGGCCAAAGTCACTTTCATCGTATTCCCGACAACAATCTGTCCGTCCCTGACAACCGGCTTTTCAACAATCGCCCCAACAGAAAGAATCGCTGAGTTCGGCTGGTTGATGATCGACGTAAATTCGGTGATGCCAAACATGCCAAGGTTGGAAACCGTAAACGTGCTTCCTTCCATTTCTGCCGGCTGTAATTTTTTGTTTTTTGCACGCCCGGCAACGTCTTTGACATTACCTCCGATTTGCGTCAGGCTCAACTGGTCGGCAAATTTCAATACCGGGACAACCAATCCGTCTTCAACCGCAACCGCCACACCGATATGAATGTGATGGTGGATCAAAGTCACATCCTCTTTCCAGGACGAATTGACTTTCGGGTGTTTTTTCAACGCCATTGCACATGCCTTGATCACCATATCGTTAAAGGAAACTTTGGTGTCAGGCAACGCATTGATGATATTTCTCGAAGCCATCGCATTGTCCATCACGACTTCAATCGTCAGGTAGAAAACCGGAGCGGTCTGCGCCGATTCCGACAAACGTTTCGCAATGATTTTGCGCATCTGCGAATTTTTGATCTCCTCAGTGTAAGTTTCGCCGGCAGGCACAAATGGTTTTACAGCCGCAACTTGTTGCGCAGGTGCTTCAGCTTGTGCCGCAGGGGCAGTTTGCTGTGCGGAAGGCGTAAAGTTTTCAATATCCGATTTTACGATACGGCCATTTTCACCCGAACCTTTGACCTGTGAAATGTTGATTCCCTTTTCCTCGGCGATTTTCTTTGCCAATGGGGAAATAAAAATTCTTTTTCCGTCGGAAACGACATCGACTGTCTGTTCTTCTTTGGCATCAGATTTTGCTTCACTCTGTTCTTCGGCTTTCGGTGCGTCAGTTTTGGCCGCTTCAGGTTTATTTTCTGTGCTTGCCGGAGCCGCACTGCCTTTCTTATAGTTTTCAGCAATACCGGTAACATCTGTTCCCGAAGGCCCGATAATAGCCAACACACTGTCGACCGGAGCCGATTCGCCATCTTTGATTCCGATGAACAACAACGTCCCTGAATTGAAAGATTCAAATTCCATCGTCGCCTTATCAGTTTCAATCTCAGCAAGAATGTCGCCTTCACTGATTTTGTCGCCAACTTTTTTCAGCCATTTTGCAACGGTTCCTTCGGTCATTGTGTCGCTCAAACGCGGCATCGTAACGACGACTACGCCTGCTGGCAAAGCTGCTGCGGCAGTTGGCTCTTCTTTTTTATCTTCGGTTTTTGCTTCTGCTTTAGGGGTTTGCTTCGCCTGTTCGCTGTCGCTCGAGCCCGTAGTTGCTTCTGCAGCTTTGTCTTCTGTTTTTGGAGTATCGGCCTTGGCTTCAGTTGCTGGCGCATCGCCTTTGATCAATTCCGTAATGTTTTCGCCAGCTTCGCCAATAATAGCCAGCAGCGAATCAATAGGAGCAGTTTGCCCTTCCGGAATTCCGATATATAAAAGCGTCCCGGAATTGAAGGATTCGAATTCCATCGTTGCTTTGTCTGTTTCAATTTCTGCGAGGATATCGCCTTCGTTGATTTTATCCCCAACTTTTTTCAGCCATTTGGCTACCGTTCCTTCCGTCATCGTATCACTCAGACGGGGCATTGTTACGCGTGTTGCCATATATTATAATCTATGAGGAATGAATGGATAATTTTCTTGTTCGTACACGACATCGTACAGTTGCTGGACTTCAGGAAATGGCGATTCTTCGGCAAATTTAACACATTCTTCTACGAGGTTTTTCACCCTTTCGTCAATCGCTTCAATTTCTGCGTCAGTCGCATAATTGTTTTCTTTGATGACATCGAGCACCTGTGTAATCGGGTCAATTTTTTTATACTCTTCGACTTCGTCTTTTGAACGGTACAATTGCGCATCCGACATCGAATGGCCCCTGTAACGGTACGTTTTCATTTCAAGGAATGTCGGTCCGTCGCCGCGTCTCGCGCGGTCAATTGCTTCAGTCATCGCTTCGGCTACTTTTACGGGATTCATGCCGTCAACCGGCCCGCAAGGCATTTCGTAGCCAAGACCCAATTTCCATATGTCTGTGTGGTTTGCCGTTCTTTCAACGGAAGTTCCCATTGCATAACCGTTGTTTTCAACGATGAATACCACAGGCAATTTCCACAGCATCGCCATGTTGAAAGCTTCGTGCAATGAACCTTGTCTTGCCGCTCCGTCACCAAAATAGGTCAGTGTCACACCATCGCGTCCGAAATATTTATCTGCGAATGCGATTCCGGCACCGACAGGAATTTGAGCTCCTACGATTCCATGACCACCATAAAATCCTTTTTCTTTCGAAAAAATGTGCATCGATCCACCCATTCCTTTGGATGTTCCCGTGACTTTTCCAAGCAACTCAGCCATGACCGCTTTTGGGTCAACGCCCATTCCGATTGGCTGTACGTGGTTTCGGTAGGCGGTAATCATTTTGTCTTTGCCAAGTTCCATAGCGTGCAAAGCGCCCGCTAACACGGCTTCCTGGCCATTGTATAAGTGGAGAAATCCTCTTACTTTTTGTTGTATGTAAAGTGCTGCGAGTTTGTCTTCAAATTTTCTCCAAAGCAGCATGTCTTCATACCACTTTAAATAAACTTCTTTTGTTACTTCTTTCATCGATAAATGCTTTGCTAAATTGTCTTAAAATACTACAGGTAACGCAAAATAAGTTCACTCACACACAAATTTGCGAAAAGCAAAAATAACACATTACCGCGTAGAAGTAAAATATAAATTGCCCTTTTTACAGGAAGTTTTTGTCAAACATAAATGGCAGCAGATTTTTAAGAGAATCTGATTTGTAAACGCCTCCGGTTTCGCCCATAAAATAAATTTCGATTGGACTTTTTTGTTTGATTTCGTACTCGGAAATCGATTGCCTGCACGCGCCGCAAGGCGGAATCGGCGCTTCTGTCGGATTGACGTCGGACGCTGCAGAAATGGCAATCTTCAGGATTTTTGCCTCAGGATATACGGCGCCGGCCTGGAAGATCGCAACACGTTCGGCACAAAGCCCGGAAGGATAAGCGGCACTTTCCTGGTTGGAACCCAAAACCACTTTCCCATTGTCTAAAAAAATGGCGGCGCCAACGCGAAATTTAGAATAAGGCGCATACGCTTTTTTCCTAATATTAATAGCCTGTTCCATCAAATCCTGTACATCTGAAGGAAGTTCGGCAATGGAGTCAAAAACAGTAAATGAGGACGTAATGGTAATTTCTTTCATGTACCTGAAAATTTAGACAAAATGGTTGTTTTCCAATCTTTTATGCGGAAAAAAAATCCAAATCTCGTAATGAAATTTGGATTCTTATATTGTTGTTCGTAACTATTAAAAGTCGTCATATTTCTCTCCGAAATTAAACGTGAGCGAAAACCTGAGCGTATTTTCCAATGGATTTTTTACAGCCGATGCGGAGAATAAATAAGACAAATCTATTTTGACGACATTGTATTTAAATCCGGCTCCCAAAGAGAAGAATTTCCTGGCGCCTTTTTCAGGGCTTTCATTGAAATATCCCAAACGGAAGGCAAATGAATCCTGGTAAACATATTCCGCTCCGACAGAATAAGTGAATTCCTTCAACTCTTCGCTGAATCCGTCAGGCGCATCATTAAAAGATTTGAAGATTCCGGAAACCCAGTTTATTTTCCTGTAATCTTCGTTGTTTTGGTCGCGCTCATCTTGAGTGACAACACCATCGCCGTCTAAATCCGGATCTTGTGGCGTTGGAACCAATAGCTTATTCAACTCAATACCAACGGACACTTTATTGTATTCGTCAAAGGCAAAATCATATCCGCCCCCAAGTTTCATATTGGCTGGAAGGAAGTTTGCATTGTCATCACTTCCGGCAGCGTCATACTTAATTTTCGGACCAAGATTCTGGAAATTGAAACCAAGTCTGTAACGGCCATTGAAATCGGAGAAAGCCTGTTCTTCAGATTGATAATAACCGGCTACGTCGACCGCAAACGAACTTGCTGGTTTCGCATCATTGGTCGCATCCGGAATTCGCAAGTTAGAACGGATGTACCTTCCCGCAACTGCCATCGCAAAATGGTCACCGAGGTGCAGGGAATACGAACCGTCCAATGCCAATTCATTCGGCTTTACGATATTCGGTTCGTCATCAAAATTCTGGCGCAATTCAATTTCACCAAGTCCAAAATAACGCAGACTTCCCGCAAAGGCGCTACGGTCGTTAATCCTGTTGAAATAAGTGACCTGTCCCAATGAGATGTCGTTTACCAAATCGGTCAGATAAGGCGTATAACTGACGGAAAACCCTTGTTTGTCAAGTGAAAATGCATACTTCGCAGGATTGTATTGTTGGGAATAAGCATCGGGAGTAGTCGCAACACCTTGGTCGGCCATACCCGCAGAACGTGCATCGGCAGCGACAAGTAAGAACGGAACTCCTGTGGTAATTACCCTATCCTGGGCCTTTGAAATTTGCAAAAAGAACAAGCAGAGAACTAATATTGAAAACTTTTTCATGAATTTTTTTAAAACAAATAATTAAACAAATATAGTATTTTATTAAAGGATTACAAGTTTCTCATACTTTTCGGTCTTGGTGTTCGTGACCGACGATTTTACCGTGAGCTTATAAATATAAACGCCTTTCCCGATTCTGTCCCCAAAATCATCTTTTCCGTCCCATGTAATCTCGCGGGAAAGGAAGCCATCCGTGGTGACTGTCTGGTTTTTTGTCCACACTACTTTCCCCGTAATCGTAATGACCTGAACCTGTACCTCAAGCGGCTCAAACGGCCTGTTGTGCGTAAACCAGAATTGCGTATAATTGACAAACGGGTTTGGATAATTCAACACGTTTGTCAGTGTGATGCCTTCATCGCCGACGACAATAAACTGTATTTCGGCGCTTATCGGATTGTTGTAAACATCCCATGCTTTGAAAGTTAAAGTATGCAGGCCTTTTTCGAGATTTTTGAACGGAAA
>DATHKH010000064.1:0-14267 GCA_035286325.1 Flavobacterium sp. | reverse complement strand
CGGCCTCTGCCAATTCTCGCATTAAAACCCGTATCGCCGGCAGCAATTTTATTGTTCCAATAGTTGAGCGAATCGCGTTGCATTGGAGTCAGTTTTTCAGTGATCAGATTGCCATTTGCCATTAAGCCTAAATCAACGCCGCCAGAAGAAGACATAATTAACGACTGAATGCTTTCGGGGTGTTTCGTGGCGTAATAAGAAGCGAGCATACCGCCAAAAGAATGGCCTAAAATGGTCCATTTGTCGATTTTCAAGTATTTTCTGAGGGTTTCCATATCGGCAACCATCAAATCCATGGTCACCGTCGAAGAATCGGTTTTATCCAATGCGGATAAGCCTGTGCCGCGCTGATCGTAAATAATCGTTTGGTTGGTCTTGGCCAGTCTTTGTGCCAACGGTATAAATCCGTTGCTGTTCATTCCCGGACCGCCATTGATAATCAATATTGGTTTTCCGTTGCCAAATGTGCGGTAATGCAGTTTGGAACCGGCATCGGAAATAGTCGCTTCGGTTTGGGCAAACACGCCCGTTGTGATTAATAATAAAAAGAAAATCGCTCTCATTTCTTATGTGATTCTGGTTTCAATGCTTTTTTCATGCTTTCTTTTTCTTTTCTTTCGGCAGCTTTCAACGGATACAGGTGCGAAATGCCGCTTTGGTATTGTTTTGGGATGTCGTCTGCCGGAAACTGTTCGTATGCCTGGGCGTTGCGCACAAAATTCGGATCGAGGAGCAACGGTCTTCCCAAAGCGACCAGATCGGCACGGCCGTTTAAAATAATTGTATTGATTTGGTCGATATCCTGTATCGAACCTGAGGTAATTGTTGGAATACTTACTGTATTTCGCACCGCATCCGAAAACGGCGTTTGCCATAATCTTCCCATTTGCGGTTTTTGGTTTGCCACGGTATAGCCCGTGGAAACATCAATGATATCGGCCCCGGCATCTTTGAAAGCTTCGGCAATGGCAATGACGTCTTGTTCGGAAATGCCATTTTCAGCCCAATCTGAAGCCGAAATTCGTACTGCTATCGGTTTTTGTTGCGGAAATACTTTCCTGATTTGATTAAAAACGCGCAAAGGGAATTTCAAACGGCTATCAATGCTGCCGCCAAATTCATCTTGTCGGATGTTTGTCAAAGGTGAAAGGAATGAAGCCAGTAAAAATCCGTGATGCGACTGCAATTCGATCATGTCAAATCCAGCTTCGTCGGCATTTTTTGCAGCGGTGGCGAATTCGGAAACGATTTGATCCATATCTTCGGGCTCCATTGTTTTTGGCGTTGGCATTTTATCGTCGAATGGAATTGGCGATGCGGAAACCAATGATGTATTGACTTCGCTTTTTCTTCCTGAATGTCCAAGCTGGATTCCGATTTTTGCCTTGCTGTTGGAATGTATAAAATCCGTAATTCGTTTCCAGTTAACTATTTGTTCTTTAGAACTTATCATTGGACAACCTGAAGTTATTTTGCCATTTTCTGAAACAGCAACAGCTTCGGTAATAATCAATCCGACGCCGACAATGGCACGGCTTCCGTAATGTACCAAATGCCAATCAGTGACTTCGCCATCAACAGCAGAATATTGTTCCATCGGCGCCATGACGATACGGTTTTTCAATTCCATATCGCGAAGTTTAAACGGTGTAAAAGCTGCTGGCGTTTTTAGATTTTGATGTATACCGGCATTGAATTCCGACAAAACTTTATCGGTAAAGGATTTGTCGCGCAATGCGAGGTTTTCAAAGGTGACTTTCTTCGCGCGTGTCATGACGCCAAAAGCGAACTGCATAAACGGATGGCTGATATTCCGATCCATATGCTCAAACCAATCAAGTGAAACATTGGCGGCATGCTGGATCATTTCGACACGATTCCTGCGGGTTTTCTCATATTGGGCAAACACCGCAGGAATGTCTTTTTGGTTTTGGATGATCGAATCGGCCAACGCAATCGCACATTCCATCGCGAGTTTTGTTCCTGAACCGATGGAGTAATGCGCCGTGGCTTTGGCATCGCCCAGTAAAACGATATTGTCTTTGTGCCAGACATCGTTTGTGATGGTTGGGAATTGCCGCCAGTGCGAACGGTTCGAAATCAATCCGTGGCCGTCGAGTTCCTGCTTAAAAATATTCGAGATTTTTTCGATTGTGTCGGTTTCATTTGTCGTTTCAAACCCGGCTTTTTCCCAGGTTTCAGGCGTGCATTCGAAAATCCAGGTGCTCATGCCTTCCTGGTATTGGTAGGAATGCGCGACGAAAGTACCATATGGCGTAGTGCGGAAAAAGTAAGTGAACGCGCCCAAAGGTTTTGTCGAGCCAAGCCAGACGAACTTATTGCGCTGCATGACGGTTTTCGTGCCAAAATCTGTAGCAAATCGGTCGCGAATGGCGCTGTTGATGCCGTCGCAGGCCACGATGACATCTGAGTTTTTAAATTGTGACAAATCATCGACATTGTGCTCAAAATGCAATCCGATGCCTTCTTCACGGCAGCGCTGTTGCAACAATTGCAATAATGTTTTTCGTGAACAGCCGCAGAAACCGTTTCCGGTGATGCGGACTTTTTGGCCGTCGCGCGCGACATCGAGTTCGTCCCAATAGGCGAAACGGCTACGGATCAGATCGTAGGACTGTGGATCGCGCGTCAGGAATTCGCTTAGAGTCTCATCAGAGAAAACGACACCGAAGCCAAAAGCATCGTCGGCTTTGTTTCTTTCATAAATATCGATTTCACAATTTGGAATCGCTTTTTTAACGAGGATTGAAAAGTATAGGCCTCCAGGGCCGCCGCCAATAACTGTTATTTTCATGGTATGTTGGTTTGCAAAAGGGATTGTGCCGAAGTGTCGGGAGAAAATCCTTTTTGCATTATGTTGTTAGAACTGCAACAGGGATAGAAGCGGAATCCTTTTTTTGCAAAAAAAAAGATTTAGCGGATAGCCCGGCCGCTTTTTCAGCGGGTTGCCATAAATAATTTAATTTCTTTTAATTGAGAACATTTCGCCCAACTTGGCGTAATTCGACCCAGCCAATCTCGCGACAGGCTTGTATGTTTCCATATTGATTTTAAAATTTTCCAATAAAACAGATTCGTCGAAATGGAACATCACGATTTTGCCGACCATTAAGACGGCGCCACCAAATTTAGCGTTTTCCAACACATAATGATGGACGAGCTCACATTCAAACTGGATTGGACTTTCCTTAACGCGCGGCGGTTTGACCAATGTTGACGGCGCTTGCGTCAATCCTGCGATTTCAAATTCGTTGATCTGATGCGGCAGGACTTCAGCAGTTTTATTCATTTGCACGACCATATCTTCGGTAACCATATTGACGACAAATTGTTTGGTTTCGAGGACGTTGTTGAGCGTGTCTTTATTCCTGTCGTTTGTGCGTACAGTTGAGAACATCACATGTGGCGGATCGTCGCCGATCGCATTGAAAAAAGAAAAAGGGGCGAGGTTGACCAATCCATCTGCACTGATGCTTGAAATCCAACCGATTGGACGTGGAATAACAGCGCCTGAAAGCAATTTGTAGATTGCCGCCTGGTCCATTTCAGCGGGATTGAATTGCATAGTTGTTTGTTTATACAAATAAAATAAAAAAAAGGGTATTATGACAAGAATTTTGGAATTTCAACGAGAATTTTGGCGAGAAAAATCATTTATTGAAATTGTTTTATATTTTTAACCATAATCTATTGTCTATGAGTAATACTTCTACCAAAGGAATCTGGAAAGTCATTTCGGCTTCATCGATGGGAACGTTGATTGAGTGGTATGATTTCTATATTTTCGGCAGCCTGGCGGTCGTGATTTCCACTAAATTCTTCCCTTCTGACAATCCGACCGCGGCATTTTTATCGACATTGGCGACATTCGCTGCGGGTTTTGTCGTGCGTCCGTTTGGTGCGTTGTTTTTTGGAAGGCTCGGCGATTTGATTGGGCGGAAATACACTTTTATGGTGACATTGCTGTTAATGGGCGGAGCGACTTTTTTAATCGGCTGTATCCCGAGTTTTGAATCGATTGGCTACTTGGCGCCGGTTTTGGTTTTGATATTAAGGCTGTTGCAAGGATTGGCTTTGGGTGGAGAATATGGCGGCGCGGCGACTTATGTAGCCGAACATGCGCCAAAAGGACAACGCGGCTATTGGACTTCATGGATACAGACAACAGCCACGGCCGGACTTTTTGTGTCATTGATGGTAATTTTGCTGACCAGGAATTTATTGTCTCCTGAAGATTTTGACGCCTGGGGTTGGCGCGTACCGTTCTGGGTTTCGATTATCATGGTTTTTGTGTCGTATATGATCCGGAAAAACATGAGTGAATCTCCGGTTTTTGCAAAGGCGAAAGCGGAAGGGAAAACGAGTACGAATCCGCTAAAAGAAAGTTTTGGCAACCGATACAATTTAAAATTTGTGTTGCTCGCCTTATTCGGTGCGACAATGGGACAAGGCGTGGTTTGGTATACGGGACAGTTTTATGCGATGAGTTTTATGAAAACGGTCATGAATGTCGACTCGTCGCAGGTTGACGGATTGCTGGGCATTGCATTGTTATTTGGAACGCCGTTCTTCGTGTTCTTCGGCTGGCTCAGTGACAAAATAGGGCGGAAGACGATTATGATGTCGGGAATGCTGCTGGCGATTTTATTATATCGCCCGATATACCAGGAAATGTACGAAACCGTTGATGTGAAAAACAAGACGGAAATTCCGTTGACTGCCGAGATTTCAGGCGATAAGAAAGAAACCAAAACCGGTTATGACGTCATCTTTAACACCACCAGGTTTTATTCTGATGGAACAAAATCTGTTGAGACCAGCATCACACACAATACTACACCAAAACCTGAAATCAAAACAGCCATTACCATCAATTCGCATGACAAATGGTTATTGGTTTTCCTCGTTTGGATCCAGGTGATTTTCGTGACCATGGTTTACGGGCCGATTGCCGCTTTTCTTGTGGAAATGTTTCCATTAAAAATCCGCTACACATCGATGTCATTGCCTTATCATGTCGGGAATGGGATTTTCGGCGGATTGCTGCCTGCGATTTCTACCTATTTGGTGACCAATGCCAAAGACAACGGCGACGCTAAATTTTACCTTGAAGGGCTTTGGTATCCGATTATCATTGCTTCGATCTGTTTCGTCATCGGCATGATTTACATCGACAGGAAAAACAAAACCATAAACGACTAATTATGAATCTGATCAAAAGACTACTTGGAACCGTTTGGCTGGGATTGGCATTGGCCGCAGCCTGGTTCTGCATCTTTATTTTCGGTTTGCCAAAACTGGAAACAGGGAAACAGGACGATTTGGTGTTTGGCATCATCATCCTTTTTGTATTGACGCCATTGATTGTCCTTGGATTAGGCACTTTTGGATTTTACGCCATCAAGGGCGAATATGACAATGAAAAAAGATAACGCAAATCATTTTTCCTTGTTTTCAAATCGCTAAATTTGGTCATTGCAAAATGCAGATATCCCTATGAGCTATTATAAAATCAACAGTTTAGAGCAATACTTCAAACATTATAACAAATCGATTCGCGAGCCGAGGAAATTCTGGGGCAAAATCGCCGAAGAGAATTTCACCTGGTACCAACAATGGGATAAGGTCGTCGAATTCAATATGGCCGAAGCCGATGTAAAATGGTTTATCGGCGCGAAAGTCAATATCGTCAAGAACTGCATCGACCGGCATTTGGCACGACGTGGCAACAAAACCGCGATTATTTTCGAACCGAACGACCCGAATGAGCCCGCGCAACACATCACGTATAGCGAACTGCACCAGAAAGTCTGCAAAATGGCCAATGTGCTACGCGAAAAAGGCATTGAAAAAGGCGATCGCGTTTGTATTTATTTGCCTATGATTCCGGAATTGGCGATTTCCATTTTGGCATGTGCGAGAATAGGGGCAATCCATTCGGTGGTTTTTGCAGGATTTTCGTCGGCTGCCGTGGCAACAAGGATTAATGATTCGGATTGCAAAATGGTCGTCACTTCCGACGGCGGTTTCCGCGGGAATAAAACCATTGATATAAAAGGAATCATCGATGAGGCGTTGCAAAATTGCCCGTCAGTCAAAACGGTTTTGGTGGCTAAAAGAACAAATACCGCCATCAAAATGACTGAAGGCCGAGACCTTTGGCTGCAGCCGCTTTTGGACGAAGCTTCCGACAACAACGTTGCAGAAATCATGGATGCCGAAGATCCGTTATTTATTTTATACACTTCAGGCTCGACAGGAAAACCAAAAGGCATGTTGCATACCATTGCCGGCTATATGGTATATACCGCTTATACATTCAAGAATATTTTTGCCTACGAAGAGAATGATGTCTATTGGTGCACTGCCGATATCGGTTGGATAACCGGACATTCTTACATTTTATATGGGCCATTGCTCAACGGTGCGACGACTGTCATTTTCGAAGGCGTTCCGTCATATCCCGATTTCAGCCGTTTTTGGGAAGTCATTGAAAAACACCAGGTCAGCCAGTTTTATACGGCGCCGACAGCCATTCGTGCTTTAGCTAAGGAGAGCATCGATTACGTACAAAAATTTCCTTTGAAATCGCTAAAAGTCATCGGCTCCGTTGGTGAACCGATCAATGAAGAAGCATGGCATTGGTACAATGACCACGTAGGAGGAAAGCGCTGCCCGTTGGTCGATACCTGGTGGCAGACAGAAACAGGCGGCATTATGATTTCGCCGATCCCGTTTGTCACGCCAACAAAACCAACATACGCGACCTTGCCACTGCCTGGAATCCAACCCGTTTTGATGGATGAAAAACGCAACGAGATTGAAGGCAACCAGGTTGTCGGCAGTTTGTGCATCAAATTTCCATGGCCTGCAATCGCAAGAACCATTTGGGGCGATCACCAAAGATATAAAGATACTTATTTCTCGACTTTTCCCGGGAAATATTTTACAGGCGATGGCGCGTTGCGCGATGAAGTTGGCTATTACCGCATTACAGGACGCGTCGATGACGTTGTAATCGTTTCCGGGCATAACCTTGGAACTGCACCGATTGAAGATGCGATTAATGAACATCCGGCCGTTGCAGAAAGTGCGATTGTTGGTTTTCCGCATGACATTAAAGGCCATGCGCTGTATGGCTATATTATTTTAAAAAACACAGGGGAAAGCCGCGACCGCAAGAATTTGTCGAATGAAATCAACAAATTGATATCCGACCAGATTGGGCCGATTGCAAAACTCGACAAAATCCAATTTGTCTCCGGTTTGCCAAAAACGCGTTCCGGAAAAATCATGCGGCGTATTTTAAGGAAAATTGCGGAAGGCGACTTTTCTAATTTCGGAGATATTTCAACATTGTTGAATCCTGAGATTGTCGACGAAATAAAGAATGAAAGGCTCTAATTAAAAGGCTGCGATGCAGCTTTTTTTTGCGTCAAATTTTCCTGTTAATTATATAATAATTTTAATTTTTATTACAACTTTTATACCCGTGCATTGTTTAAATTAGCCATCTATGGATACCAAAAATGTCATTATAATAGGCGGCGGGCTTGCGGGTTTAACTGCGGCAATCCATTTGTCAAAAGCCGGGATTCAAACAACTGTCATTGAAAAGAATGAATTCCCAAAACATAAAGTCTGTGGCGAATACATTTCAAATGAAGTGCTTACCTATTTTAATTTTCTGGAAATCGACATTGCGTCATTAAACCCTGTAAATATCACGCGTACATCGATTTCCACGGTTTCGGGAAAACAAATCCAAAGCAAACTTCCACTTGGTGGATTTGGCGTCAGCCGTTATGCATTGGATCATTTGCTTTATCAAAAAGCTTTGGGTAATGGTTGTGAAATCATTCATGATGTGGTTAATGACATTGACTTCAGCAATGATTTTTTTACTGTAACAACATCTGAAAATTCCATATTGAAATCTGCAATTGTGCTCGGCGCTTTTGGCAAACGTTCCAATATCGACCAAAAAATAAATCGCAGTTTCATTACAAAAAAATCACCGTGGCTTGCCGTTAAAGCCCATTATTCAGGAAATTTTCCGAACGATGTGGTTGAACTCCACAATTTTCGCGGCGGTTATTGCGGTGTTTCGAAAGTCGAAAACGAATCGATCAACATCTGTTATCTGGCCGATTATGAATCGTTCAAAAAACATAAGAACATTGATGCATACCAACAAGATGTACTTTGCGAAAATCCGCATCTGAAAGCCATTTTTGAAAACACCAAAATGCTTTTCGACAAACCGATTACCATCAGCCAGGTTTCATTTGAAAAGAAAAAACCGGTGGAAAACCGCATGCTGATGATTGGCGACACTGCGGGATTGATTCATCCTTTGTGCGGCAATGGCATGGCGATGGCGATTCACAGCGCTAAAATTGCGGCCGAGCTCACGATACGATATCTGGATGGGAAAATTGATTCAAGGCAAAAACTCGAAAACGAATACACTTCCCAATGGAACCTGAATTTCAAAAAAAGAATGCGAAACGGCAGATGGTTGGCGGCGCTTTTACGAAACGAAACAGCTGCCGGAATGGCTATGAAAGGATTGTCTTATTTCCCTTTTTTGCTGCCAAAGATCATTAGAAGCACACATGGAAAACCTTTAATGACAACGATTTAATGTTTATCGATACCACAACCAGGATTGACTCTTATGAGATTATGGACGATTTCGCTTTGGAAGGCTGCGAACTTCGGGATGCGCTGGATAAAATCGCTAAAATCAACCAACTCTTGGGTGGAAACAAACTAACTTTACAAGGCGTAAAGTCGTTGGTCCCCAAAATTTCAAACCGACAAATTACCATTGTTGATGTCGGTTGCGGAAACGGTGACATGCTCCGGGCTTTAGCCGATTTTGGTAAAGACAACAATCTGGATTTGAAACTGATTGGGATTGATGCCAATGCGTTTACCGTCAATTATGCACGCGGATTGTCGGCCAATCATAAAAATATCAGCTACCAATGTGAAGATGTCTTTGGCGAAGCATTTAAAGAATTGGATTATGACATTGTATTGTGCACGTTGACTTTACATCATTTCAAAGATGCCGGAATCCTTTATCTGGTCGATGTTTTTAAAAAACAATCACGTATTGGGATTGTCATCAATGATTTGCAAAGAAGTGCAATCGCTTACCGATTGTTCCAGCTAATCTGTTTCATTTTCCGCCTGAACGATATGTCGCGTGAAGACGGATTGGTTTCCATTTTACGAGGTTTTAAAAAGAAGGAATTACAGCTTTATTCCAAACAACTGAATTTAAAAAAATACACGATCCGCTGGAAATGGGCATTCCGCTACCAATGGATCATTTCAACAATATGAGCGTAAAAATTATCACAGTTGCAAAGCAATTGCCTAAATATTCAAGGACGACAGAAGAAATTATGCCGTTTCTCGACCTTTGGCTTTTTGGACAGGACGAGCGGTTTGTCAGGAAAGTCAGGAAGATTTTTGAAGGTGCAGCGGTTGACAAACGCTATTCGATTATGGAACCTTCCGAAGTTTTTACGGCCACTTCATTTGAACACAAAAACGATATTTATGTCCGCGAAGTCATTGATTTAGGGGAAAAAGTGCTGAAAAAGGCTTTGGCAAAAGCCAATTGGAAGCCAACAGATTTGGATTATATCATTACGGTCAGTTGCACCGGAATCATGATTCCGTCATTAGACGCGTATCTCATCAACAAATTGAAACTGCGCCAGGATATTGTTCGTTTGCCGGTCACGGAAATGGGTTGTGCCGCAGGAATTTCCGGAATTATTTACGCCAAAAATTTCCTGGCGGCCAACCCTGGGAAAAAAGCCGCAGTCATTGCAGTGGAATCGCCAACGGCTACTTTTCAACTCGATGATTTTTCGATGGCCAATATTGTCAGTGCGGCGATTTTTGGTGATGGTGCGGCCTGTGTGCTGCTTTCTTCTGATGAAAATGACACTGGCCCTGAAATCATTGCGGAAGAAATGTACCACTTTTTTGACGCCGAACACATGATGGGATTTAGACTGACGAATTCGGGCCTGCAAATGGTTTTGGATGTTGAAGTCCCGGAAAAGATCGCTTCGCATTTCCCGGATATCGTGCATCCATTTCTACAGGGCAACAATCTCAAAATTGAAGACATCGACCACATGATATTTCATCCGGGTGGAAAAAAGATAGTGCAAACCGTTGAGGAATTGTTTGTCGATTTGGGTAAAAACATCAGTGATACAAAAGAAGTACTGCGATTATATGGAAATATGTCGAGTGCGACTGTGCTGTATGTTCTCGAGCGCATCATGGACAACAATCCAAAAAAAGGGGAGAAAGGGCTGATGCTGAGTTTTGGCCCGGGATTTTCAGCACAACGCGTTTTATTGCAATGGTAAAAGTATGAAATACCCGGAAATCATATCAAAATTGCCTTATTCCAAACCGTTCCTGTTTGTGGACGAAATCATCCGTATTGATGAAAATGGAGTAGAAGGCAGCTATACTTTCGATGAAAAACTGGATTTTTATAAAGGGCATTTTTCGGGATACCCAGTGACGCCAGGCGTAATCCTTACCGAAGCCATGGCGCAGATTGGTGTGGTTTGCCTTGGGGTTTATTTATTGGGCGAAAGCCTTTCAGGCAAAACTAAAATAGCATTGACATCAACGGAAGTGGAGTTTTTAAAACCTGTTTTCCCAAATGAGAAAGTCACCGTAAAATCTGAAAAAATCTATTTCCGGTTTGGGAAACTCAAATGTAGAGTCACAATGCTGAATGAAAAAAATGATGAAGTCTGTACCGGTATCATCGCCGGAATAATTATAAATGAACATGATTAAACGTGTCGTCATCACTGGACTCGGCGTGGTTGCTCCAAATGGGGTAGGGATTGATGCGTTTTTAAAAGCCATCAAAACCGGAAAATCAGGAATCAAGTTTGACCAGCAACTGGCCGATTTGCAGTTTTCCTGCCAGATTTCAGCTAAGCCTGAGGTTTCTGAGGCATTGTCATTGGAATATTTTACGGAATTGGAAATGCGGAATTTCAACTCGTCAGGAATTTTATACGGTGTCATTGCAGGAATCGACGCATGGAAAGATGCCGGTTTGCCTACGGAAACTAATGAAAACCCAGACTGGGATAGCGGAACCATTTTCGGCGCCGGAACATCCGGAATCGATAAATTCCGCGAAAGCATTTATAAAATTGACGATTTGCAAACCCGCAGATTGGGAAGCACAGCCGTGGCACAAACCATGAACAGTGGCATCAGCGCTTATCTTGGTGGGAAATTGGGATTGGGAAACCAGGTGACAACCAATTCCTCAGCATGCACAACGGGAACGGAAAGCATTTTAATGGCGTATGAGCGTATCAAGTCAGGCCAGGCCAAAAGGATTCTGGCAGGAAGCACCAGCGATTCAGGGCCGTATATCTGGGGTGGATTCGACGCGATGAAAGTCTGCACTTTCAAACACAATGATTCACCCGAACTAGGCTCAAGGCCAATGAGCGCCAGCGCATCCGGATTCGTACCCGGAAGTGGAGCGGGCGCATTGCTATTGGAAGATTTGGAAAGTGCCTTGGCGCGAAATGCAAGGATTTATTGCGAAGTTTTAGGCGGAAATGTCAATTCAGGCGGACAAAGAGGCGAGGGCACAATGACAGCGCCGAATCCGATTGCCGTACAAAAATGCATTACAGATGCGCTTGCGAATGCAGGAATATCGGCTGACGACATCGATGCTATCAACGGACACTTAACTGCCACATCCAAAGATAGTTTGGAGATTTTAAACTGGAGTGAAGCTTTAAAAAGAAAGGGCAACGATTTTCCGTTTGTCAATTCGCTGAAATCGATGGTTGGACATTGTCTTTCTGCCGCCGGAAGCATTGAAAGTGTTGCGGCAGTGTTGCAATTGCATGAAGGATTTATTTTCCCAAACACCAATTGCGAAGATTTAAACCAAGAAATCCTACAAATTGTCGCCCAGGAAAAGATTCCGATGCAGTTCATCGAAAAAAAGCTAAATATTGTGGCTAAGGCCAGTTTTGGTTTTGGAGATGTCAATGGATGTATTATCTTTAAGAAATACATATGAAATTCAGGATAGCAAGACATACCGCAGATTTACAGCCAATTATCCATTTTTACTGTGGCATTTTGGGGTTGGATATACTCGGGGAATTTAAAAACCACGACGATTATGATGGCGTTTTCATCGGAAAAGGCAATTTAGGCTGGCACCTGGAGTTTACTGTTTCAGGTGAATTGCCCGACCATCGGCCAGATGAAGACGATTTACTGGTGTTCTATCCTGAGAGCATGGTTGAATTCAATACTATCAGGCAACAATTCAGCACATATGATATATCAGAAGTAAAACCCAAAAACCCTTACTGGGCCGAAAACGGAATCACATATGTCGATCCGGACGGTTTCAGGATTGTAATTGCAAAACCCCAATCATGAATAAAAACGAAATATTAGAAAAGCTCAAGTTGCTCGTAAAACCTTATGTCAAAAATCAGGAAGCTTTTGAAAGCCTGAATGAAAAGACAGATTTGCTCGCAGATTTAAAGATAAACTCTGCAAACCTTGTGGATATTATTCTGGATATCGAGGAAACGTTCGATATCGTCATCGACAATGATTCGATGCAGCGCATGCTCAATGTCAAATCTGTTATGGATATTGTAACCACCAAATTGTCAGAAAAGTGATTGGAAACGACATCATAGACCTGGAATTGGCCAATCGGGAAAGCGACTGGAGACGCAGGGGTTTTCTCGACAAAATATTTACCGATACGGAGCAGGACATTATTTTGACCCATGAAATGCCGGAAAGCATGGTCTGGATTCTATGGAGCATGAAAGAAGCTGCCTATAAGATTTTTAACCGCCAATACGGAATTCGGGCTTATATTCCGTTATTGCTGCGGTGTGCGCAACCTGAAATCCACAATCAAGTGCTTTTCGGCAAGGTCTATTTTGAAGAAAACATTTTTTACACCAAGACACTTGTTTCAGACGAATGCATTGATACGATTGCTGTCAGGACAACTGAAGACCTGAGTAAAATAAAAACCATTGACAATTTCACGCAAATCAATAAATCCAAAGGATTGCCGGAATTTTATGATTTGGAAACCAATGAATATAGGCCGGTTTCCATCAGCCATCACGGGCGGTTCAAAAAGATCGTAACGCTTTAATTAATACCGAGTCTGGATTTCAATTTGAGGAAAATCAGCGCCATGCTGTAGGCTTCTTCGGATGCGGAGCTTTTCTCAATTTTTGGCAATTTGAAAGCCGTACACAATTCGTCAAGGGCGAAATGCCCGTCGGCGTCTTTCCATTTGCGGTACATGATTTCTATATCCAAAGCTTCATTTTTCAGCCTTCCGCAATTGAGCCTTTCAAGCGCTTCGTTGATCAGTTCAACGTCATAATAAATGCGGTAACCCACAAGAATGGCATTCCCAACATAATTGATAAATTCCTCAACTGCTTGATTTTCCTGCATTTTAGGCAACTTGCTTTCAATGATAAAAGTATTGGAAAGCCCGTTGTCGTGGAGGTATTTGTATTGGAGCAGCATGACTTCATAACCATCGCCAACGATGATCTGGTTGTCGACAACTGCGATTCCGCCAAATGAGAATATTACGTCTTTATGGGCATTGTGCCCAGAAGTCTGCGTACACAAAACCACGAATCTGTTGGGTTTCTTCTCGAATTTTGAAAGGTATGTTTTCCAGAATTCCGGATATTCCTTATTGATGTTTTTCAGCCAGTCGAGCATAACTAAGAAAATTGGGTAAGCCTGAACTTATCTTTTATTAATTCTTCGAGATCTTTCATTGGGGCAAAAGCATTCTTGAGTTTTTCGCGGTCGTTTTTCGACAATTCTTCGAGGTTGATATATTGGCCCGAGTTGTCATATTTCAAACCTTCCTGCGTACGGAATTTGGACAATACCAGGAAAGCATCGGCGCAATTGAGGTAAATTTCCGCAAGGCGCGGTTCTTCCATGGCCAATTGCTTAAACCTTAAATAAGTATTGTTGATGCCGCGGATATTCTGGTTGAGTACAAGCAATCTTGCGCCATCGATCAATGGCATCAGTGCGCGGGTTTTAATGTCAAATTTGTCTTTGTGTTCGCCTTCTTCCTCGACATTGAATTTTTTGAAGAAACTCAGTGGCGCAGGCTTTTTCAAGGCGTCGTT